>JBJEEE010000054.1:0-12303 GCA_051872775.1 Bacilli bacterium | reverse complement strand
AATTATCTAATGAATTGATAATATTTTTTGTTGCATTTCTAATTACAATTTAGAAACAAGAGGTGAATATAATGAAATATTTAAAATACATTATTATTGGTTTAATTCAAGGATTAACCGAACCATTGCCTATTTCAAGTAGTGCTCATATGATTTTTATTAGTTATTATTTTGATGGTGTATCTTTAGATTTAAGTACCGAAGTATTTATAAACTTTGCGTCTACTCTTGCCATTTTTATCTTTTTTTATCGTGATATTAAAACATTAATAACTAACACCTTTTCGAAAAAAAGCAATTCATATTTAAATAAAAAGTATACCTGTAATCTCCTCTTTGCTAGTATTCCTGCTATTATTATTGGACTTACCCTTAATGATTATATTGATCAATACTTTACCAACTTCTTCACAAGTAGTGTCTGTCTTTTAATAACCAGCATTATCTTAGTAATTGCTTGCGTTTTATTAAAAAAACAACAATGCAATAATGAATTTATTTCATCATCTTCAGCATTTACAATAGGTATTTTTCAAGGTATTGCCCTCTTACCTGGGCTAAGTCGTAGTGGTCTAACGCTTACGGGAGGATTATCAAGGGGAGTAACACTTAAGAAAACATTACAATTTTCTTTTTTTCTTTATTTGATTGCTAGTATTGGAGCCTTAGTTTTAACACTATTTAAAACTGATTATGCCCATATTGATTTTTTACAAGTAATCTTATCTAGTATTGTTGCCTTTATTAGTACTAGTTTTTCGATTAGATGGTTTTATAATAAACTAAACCGTCATAAACTAATATTTTTTGCTGTATACACTTTTTTAGTAGGTTCATTTAATTTGGCTTATTATTTTCTATAAAAACTATGCCCATACTTTTTTAAAAAGGTTTCATATAATATATTGAAAGTGAGGTGCTTTCAATAATGAATTGTTATGATACACGTAAAGCTAACAATAACAATGCATATACAATTGGTGATATTTTAAAACGTCTTGATAAAATGCAAAAAGATGCGTTAATCACGAGTGCTGCCGATACTTGTGAAAACTGTATGCTTACCGCAATGTATAATACTAAACCAATTAGTTTATGTACAAATTGTCGTCAAATTACTGCACCAATCGGTATAGATGGTACAGAAACAAATCTATTTAGAGTAGAAGCTGTAAGAGATGACGAAACGGTAGTTTTACGTTTACTTCAAAATAATAACGGTACCATAGTATGTACTAGTTACACAATTATTGTAAGAATTGCTTGCATTTGTTGTATCCAATGTTTTGATCCAATTAATTGTGATACTGCTTGTTATCCTATTATTTAATTAATTTAAGAAGAGAAACAATATTGTAATTAATTGTTTTCTCTTCTTGCAAAACCTCATTTTCAAAATAGAACCGCTTAATAAACAGCGGTTCTCTTATTTTTTATATTCTTTAATCATATCAATAAAATATTGGTGAACAGAATGATCTTTATCTAGTTCAGGATGAAAACTAGATACTAGAATATTATCTTGTCTAGCCATAACAATATGATTATCATATGTTAGTAAAACTTGAACATTAGCTTTTACTTCTTCGATCCATGGAGCTCGAATAAAAACTAATGGTACTGCTTTTTCACTTATGGCGTGAATTACTTGTTCAGTCTTAAAACTAGCTAATTGTCTTCCATACGCATTACGTCTAACTACAATATCCATAAGGGCAAGATGAGGACTTTCCCCCACGATTTCTTTTGCAAGAAGAATCATTCCCGCACATGTTCCAAAACAAGGAAGACCGTTTTGAATTTTTGTTTTAAGTGGTTCTTCTAACCCACTTATTTTTAATAATTTGGAAATAGTGGTACTTTCACCACCTGGTAAAATTATTCCATCAATTACTTCTAAGTCTTGTGGTTCCTTAACGAAAACCGTTTCTACCTTGAGGTCTTGTAGCATTTTGATATGCTCGATTACTCCTCCTTGAAGGGCAAGCACTCCTACTTTCATCAGTTACCTCTTGTGGCAAGTTTAGCGTTATCATCTAAGGTTCTAACATCAATTCCTGACATGGCTTCACCGAGATTTTCACTTACTTTGGCTAGTTTTTCTGGATTGTTATAGTACATTACCGCCTCAACAATAGCGCGAGCTCTTTTTTCTGGGTTAGCAGATTTGAAAATACCTGACCCAACGAAAACACCATCACTACCTAATTGCATAAGTAAGGCTGCATCTGCAGGAGTTGCAATTCCTCCTGCCGCAAAATTCACAACTGGTAGTTTTTGTAGGTTCTTTACTTGTCTGACTAGTTCTACGGGTACACGGTATTCTTCTGCTTTTTTGATTAGTTCTGCTTCCGTCATCGTAATCAAGGCTTGGATTTCTCTAACCATTGTTTTTTGATGTCTTACTGCTTCGACGACATTACCAGTTCCTGCTTCTCCTTTGGTTCTAATCATACTAGCACCTTCATTGATACGACGTAATGCTTCACCTAGATTACGAGCACCACATACAAATGGTACCTTAAATTGATGCTTGTCGATATGACTTTCTTCATCAGCAGGAGTTAGTACTTCTGATTCATCAATATAATCAATATCAATTGCTTCTAAAATTTGGGCTTCTACAAAATGGCCAATTCTTACCTTCGCCATAACGGGAATAGAAACGGCTTCTTGAATCGCTTTAATCATTGCAGGATCACTCATACGAGCGACACCACCAGCTTTTCTGATGTCCGATGGCACTCTTTCAAGGGCCATTACCGCAACCGCTCCCGCACGTTCTGCAATCTTAGCTTCTTCAACATTAGTAACGTCCATAATTACGCCACCTTTTAACATCCCCGCAAGATCTTTGTTTAAATCATATCTTTCCATTTTAATTATCTCCTTTATTTAAATACATATTTTCGATTTTTTTACCATCTATTTTGCCAATTTCTGTTTTAGGAAAACTGTCTAAATAAATTATTTTATAAGGCTTAGCATACACAGATATTTCTTTTTCGATGGTTTCATTTATTAATTTATTTAACTGTTTTTCATCGATAGTTTTATATTTATCTTTTACCACAAATAATATAACCATATTATCTCTAGTTTCATGGGTAATGGAAGTGGCAAAAGATTCATAAATGTAAGGAATCTTGTTAATTGCATGTTCAATTTCGGAAGGACATACAATTACTCCTGATACTTTAATAACCCTTTTAAGTCTTTGTTTAAAATACAAATAACCGTCACTATCAAGATGACCAAAATCTTTTGTTAAAACCCATTTCACACCTTCATTATCCGTAAAAAAAGTATTATCGGTTAACTCTTTGTTTTGATAATAACCATTCATCAAAGTATCGCCACTGACAACAATTTCCCCATCTTCATTAAAAGATAAAAACTGTTGAGTTAGGGGATCAACAATGCTTACTTTGGTATTTCTTACCGCTTTACCAACACTACGCGCACGGTTATCATGATCAGTATTAACTGTACACACAGTAACTGTTTCCGTTAAACCATATCCTTCATATAGACGAGCTTTCGAATTATACTTTATCATCGTTTGATTAAATTCATCAACTAAACTAGAAGCAACAAAATCACCACCAACATAGGCCGTAGTAATGTTTTCTAACTCTTTAGTATAGAAGTGAGGATTACGAAGTAAGGCTTTATATAAAGCAGGTACACCAATAATGATGGTTAAACATTTCTTTTTGATTAATTTAATGGCATCTTCGGAGTGAAACTTCATCATTAAACTAACACATGCGCCATACATCAAAGGAGAGTGAATTCCCATACAAAGGCCAAAACCATGAAACATCGGAAGAACCGCTAACATAAAGACGCCTTTTCCTTCCGTCATTCCCAGTATTTCAGTACCATTACTCGCAAGACTATTAATAGCATAAGTCGATAGTTCAATTATTTTATCATTACCACTAGTTCCACCACTATTTAAAAGGACACTAGTTTGCTTTGCGTCAAAATGATAGGGGGTGATTTCCTCCATTTTTCGACATTTTTTATACTTAATCACCTTTTTATGATTCGCGATTATCTCACAAAAAATATGTTTAAAGATTCTATTGTTAGGAAAAGGATTAAAAGTAATCATTTTAATTTTTCTTTTAACAATAACATCTAAATATTGTCTACTAAATACATTAATTGTTAATACATATGAAGAGTTAGTTTTAGCCAAATATGATTCAAGTTTGGCCGCACTTGTCTTAGGGTGAACCTCATGGCAGATAGCTCCTAGTTTATTTAGGGCATAAAAAGCATAAATTGCTTGAGGAATATTAGGTAAGATTATTGTTACAATATCACCTGGTTTAATACCTTGTTGATAAAAAAAGGCAGCATATTCATCAATATTTTGAATTAGAGTTTGATAAGTTATAAATTTATTATCATATAAGATAGCATTATAACTGGGATGAGAAAGCGATGAAGCTTTAATTATTTCATAGAATGATTTATTTATATCCATAGCTTTCCCTCCTAAAAACGATATCCACAAAGTAAATATAGTAATAAAATTATAATTACTGCTAAAACTTGATGTAGTAAATATATTAATAAAGCATGTTTACTAATAAACGTAAAGGGCTTAGTCCACTTACCATCTAATTTAGGCATAATACTTTGACGATTTTTATAAAGGGTTTTACCAATAAATCCCCCTATTAGTACTACTCCAGCACATGGCAAAAGGCCAAAGCAATCAGCACCAAATATTTTATACCCTAAAATAATCTCAATAATACCGATAAAATTAAGATCCTTTATACTATTAATATATGGTGCATCCCACCAGTTAATTAGAAAACCCCATAAAATGATTAAACTACCAATCAAAAGCAATAACCATTTATTATCATAAATTCTTACAATAATTTCATATATAATGATAGAACAACCAATTGTCGACAAGATACCAAAAAATATATAAAATTCTTCTTGTGAAATGATTGAAATAATTGTTGTAACTAGCGTAATAATCAAGCCAGCTCCTAGTATTTTTAGGGAGCGTTTAAGATTAGAATGACTAAAGGTACAACTAATACCACAAAGTAATAAGAAAAGGGTAACAAAAACATAATGACAAGCAAGACGAAAACCACTATCTTGAAATTTATCAACTAAATTAATTAAACTATCCATAAAAGGGCTATTTACATCAAAATAATTAGAAAATAAATATGAAGCCCATCCATTAAAACCACTACTAAAAGAAAGTAAAATGGTAAAATGATCAATGATCATTGCAATGATAGCGATGGAGCGTAAAACATCAATTTCAAATATTCGCTTTTTTGGTGATGAAAGTTCTATTGATACATTTTCATTACTTTCCATTTTTATTCTCCCTTTAGTTCTTATTATTAATTATTATACCACATTTTATGAAAAAAGAGTAGTTATTTAACTACTCTTTATTACATTTTATATTATTTCATACTCGATAACATAGTTTTCAAGGGTTTCTGTTTTAGTGACATACTTTCTTGCTTCATATGGTAATGAATTATACATATCAAACACATATCCGACCGTAATTTCATTTCTAATCGCTTTATTTGTGGTTAGATTATAGATATAGATGTCAACTAGTTTTGCTTCTTCTTTATATTGAAAATCTAGATTACTATTAAATACCGCATTATATACCATATTACTTGTATTTGGAACTTGATATCCATCAGACCAACCAACAAATGTATAACCGCGAAGACTATATTTTGGCATACCGTCATCAGTCTTTACTTGGAAAGCAACTCCAGCAGGATTATTAAAACAATCAATAACTCTAGCGGTTCGAACTGGAGAGGTTATACTATTATAATAAAAATATTTACATATATCAACTACAGGAGCCCATGATTCCGCAAAAAAGTCTGCTCCATAGTTGTTGGTAGTTGCATATTTTTCATCAATGCGCCAATATGCAAAATAACATATAAAGAATCTAATTATATCGACAAACTTATTATTTTGATAACAATATCCAATAAAGGTTGTTTCTGGTTGATTTTCAATAATACCATTAACATCTTTGGTTAAGAAGTGTTGACCTAAACGATCACCAAAATCACGCATTTGGCCACGCCCAGAATTATAGTCAAGCGATAACGCAAGGAATTGTTCAACGCTAGTAATTTCATTAGTTTCTAGTGTTTCTGGATAAAAGCGATAGATAAAATCATAATATTCAGTAAAGAAAGCTTGATGAAGTTCTTCTTTGGAACGATATACATATTTACCTAAATTGTATATAACCACATTACTTGTTTCGATTTGAATGATTTCTTCATAAGCATTAAGTAGCTTAGATGAGTTTGTTACGAGTTCTTTAATATTATCATTTAAAGAATCATAGGTTTGTTTTATTTCTTTTATGCTTTCGCTAAAATCATAAGTTATGTAAGCAGGTATAGATTCAATTTGATGCATTACATCTAACGCAATTAGTTCATCTAATGATTCTAAAATCGTTAGTAGTTTAGATCCGTTAACAACTATATTTTTATAGCTATCAGGAACCGACTCATAAGAAAGTTTTGCGGCTAAGATCTTGTCAAGATCTTTATAGGTATACTCTTCAGGAATATCCATGATTAGAAGATAAGCTTCTTTAATTTGACTATAGATTAGTCTTTCTTCGTATTCCGCATCACTTTCCCAGTTTGCGTATAACGTTATTTTTTCTACATTGTTTATACAAATAGATGTATAAGGGCCATCATCATAGCGATTGTCTTTGTACCATCCAATAAAATGATAACCTTCTTTTGTAGGATTAGGTAAGGATGCCACTTCACCTAGTTCATACTTTTCACTTTTTATTGCATTTCCACCACATACATCATAATCAATAGTATAAGTATTTTTATTACATCCACTACTAGAAAGTAACAATAATACTAATATTCCTAAAAAGATAAATTTAAAATACCAGTTTTTCTTTGTCATACTTTTCCCCTTTATTCATTTATTTCTTGATAGAAAGCATCAAGGAATAACTTCATTGTTTTTGTGCGTTCTTTCGCAATTGTTTTTGCAATATCAGTATTCATCATATTCTCAAGTTTTAATAGTTTTTGATAAAAATGAGAAAGAGTTGAATTACTAATCTCATTAAATTCATAATGATTATTTTTTTTAATTAGATTAATATCTTCATAAAAGGGTCTATTTTTACTTTGTCCATATTGGATTGCACGAATAATACCAATTGAACCAAGGGCATCAAGACGATCGGCATCTTGAACAATTTTAGCATTAATTGATTGAGGAATAATCCCTAAATGAAAAGAAATTGTCGTAATAATATTTATTATTTCATCAATATCTAAGGTTGAATAGTTGTTATCTATTAGTAATTTTCTTATTTTGTTAATTTGAACGTCTGTATTTTGAAATAGTTTTTCATCGACAACATCGTGGAGATAACAAGCAGTTATTACAACTAATTCATTACCTTTTACCTCTTTCAAGATTTTTTTTGCATTATTTACTACTCTACTAGCATGTAATAAATCATGACCTGTATTATCGAAAGCAAGTTCATGTTTAACAAATTCAATAATCTTTTCCATATATTCTCCTCACATTACTTTTTGATTATCTGATTTAATGAAGTTATCAATGATTCTAGTCAAAGGGGTATATAACCATAATACACTTAAAAAAGAACTGCCCGCTAGTAATCCTTCAAAAGGTAGATCTTGAATTAGATAAATTCTAAAATCATTTTTTAACAGTAAAACACTTGGAATAATATACAACCACGAATATATCAAAGCATAAATGATGCTAAGCCCAGCTAGACCTAAAGGAGATGTAACCTTTTTAAAGATTGTATTTAAGGTAAGAGGAATTATCATTAACCCTATCATCATAACTAAAACAAAGAAGATATTAAAAGAAGCCATAATTAAATTATCAATTATTACATGTAAGATAATAATAATTAAGGTTTTCTTGGTTTTTAGTACTTTTGAAAATACAATAATCAATAAAAAAGTTAATTGAATATTAGGTAAAATACTTAAAGCTATTTCTAAAGAAGTAAGTAATGCTGTGCAAATCGCAATTAATACAACTTCAAATATCTGTTTTCTTCTAGTTGAACTCTTCATTATAGTCTCCATTTATTTTGGTCTTTTCAATAATAAATACAATTTCATCTTGATCGTGCATTTCAAGTTGCATTACTCCGTATTTAGATGAGACATTATTATGATAAATCTTAATGAACTTTTCACTTGTATTATGTGCTTCTAAACTATCTATTTTTACAAGCATTGTACCACGCATTTCAATATCATAGTTTTCGTTTAAGAGTTCATAGAAGGTTTGATTATTAGTAAAGCTAAGTTCTTTTTGACTGATTAATTCTCTTTCTTCCGTATATAAATAGATTGTTATCCAACCGCTTGTGGTTGTTTTTTTCCCATGATAGATAAAGATTATCAAACCTATCATTATTGCGACAACGATAATTGATAAAATAAGCGGAATTATCTTTTTTTTCATTAAAATACTACCACCGGTTTATGGTTCTTTAAATATACTTTATAGCAGACACAAGCTAAAAAACTTTGGGGAGTAGAGAAATCTAAATCAATAGGTCCATCTTTTACCCATTTAAATGCTCCCTCTTGTTCAAATGTTAAAAGATTATTTATAAGGGTGTTTCCTTCTTCATCCAAATAGTTTTGTTCAAGATCAATTCCTTCTGAAAGTAATCCCATAATAGAAACGGCTGTAGATGAGGCGTTTACTTGTCCCCAAGTAGAAATACCACCGCTTGAAACGCTATCCTTAATTAAATCTAAAAATGGCGTTTTGTCAATTTGCTCATTAATGGTAACACATAAGCAAATTCCAGCATAATCAGCATCACGGTAATCTTCTGCTTTTATAATGTTTAGACTACCTAAAAGTTGAGCTTTTAAAGTTGGATTAACATCATAATAATCTAAAGCATAATAAACATATGAAGTACTATAAATATCTACTTCTTCTACTTTTGCAAGTAGTTCCATCGGTTTATCAGATTTCATATTAAAGCATTTATCAATAACTGCGGCTTTAAAAAATTGAGTAGAGTAAGAGTAATCTAAACTATCAATGTATTTTTTAGCATCTTCAATCGTTAAATAATCGGTTAGTTTGACTTTTTCATCTACTTGTTCTAAAAGTTTGATTCCTCTTACGACATTATAATCAATTTCACGATTTGAATTTGATAAATAATCTTGTGCATAATTTGTAAGAAAATCATTTATTGGTTTATCAACAATAGTTGTATCATCTTTAAGGGTACAACCAACCAAGAGACCAAAAATAATAATAATTATTATAAATAAAGATTTTTGCTTCATAAATTTTACCTTCTACTACATTAAAGTTGAAAAAACTTTGAGGATAAACTCATATATCTTGATATACCACTTACGTTTTTTCCATTCTTCATAAGTTAATTCCGTACTTTGTTCTATATCTTTAACAAAATCTTGTTTTAATTTGTTTACAGTTTCATCATTAACAATATATACTCCATTTTCAAAATGAAGATAAAGACTACGGTAATCGACATTTACCGTACCAATAGTTGCGTATTTATCATCACAAATAAAGTTTTTCGCATGGTTAAATCCTGGGGTATATTTATATATCTTTACTCCCTCACGAAGAAGTTTGCCAAAATGAGCTTGTGTTAATATATAGACCGTTTTTTTATCAGGAATACCAGGAATTAAAATTTTAACGTCAACCCCACTTTTTGCGGCGAGGATAAGATTATTAATAAAATCTTGGTCAATGATAAAATATGGAGTAGAAATATAAATATATTCCTTTGCATTTTGTATCATCGACGTGTATAAATCAGCAGCAGGATTTTTGCTATCTGTTGGGCCATCATCATATGGGAAAACAAGATTGTCTGTTTTTACACTATAACCAGTACGATAGTTATTCATTTCAAGTTTATGTTTTGTTGATAAATACCATGTTTCCGCAAACATAAAAATTAAATTATCGACTGCTTCTCCTTCCATACGAATGGCATTATCACGCCATTTACCAAAACGTGTAATATAGTTGGCATATTCATCCGCAATATTATCTCCCCCAACATATCCAATCTTACCATCAATTATAACGATTTTACGATGATCGCGGTAATTTACAGTTAGATTCAATGATGCACCTAAAGGAGCAAACTTAGTAATAATTAAGTTAGGTGACATTGTTTTTATGCGCTTTAAATCTTTTTCTTTAAATCCTCTTTTACTTCCAAAGTCATCATAGATAATCTTTACTTCTACTCCTCTTGAGGTAATCTCTTCTAGCACATCCATTAATGCATCAAGCATTTTACCACTAGAAATGATAAAATATTCAATAAAAACATATTTAGTTGCATTCTTTAAATCAATTAGTAAATCTTTTAATTTTAAATCAATATCACTATAATATTTAACTAACGTATTAGTATGAGGATAAAAACCACAACCATTATTAACTACCGACACATGTTTATATGCAGTATCATCAAAAGCTTTAACTGCAGATAGATCATTTACTTTAACCATATACTGACTTAAATACTCGTTGATTTTTCTTACTTTACGAATGGGAAAAGTTCGACCATCACCACATGTAATAAAGAAGATTGTACCAACAAAAGGAAATATCAAAATAATAATAATCCATATTAATTTAAAACTACTTACCATATCTTTATCAATTAATGATATAACACAACAATATCCAATAATGTTTATTAGGATATATAACCATTGAATTTGAGATGCGGTAAAAATAACAGAGTATAACGTTAATGCTTGAAGCGCAATTAATAATAATGTAACGATAACTAAAATTATTCTTTTAAATATTGATAAAGAGGCTCTACCAATATTTCTTATTCTTTTATTCATATTTTTCTCCTATTTTTTCATAATTGTAGGTTTGAATAATCGAAGCCTTAACGCATTAAGTACAACACATAAAGAACTTAGACTCATTGCAAGGGCCGCAATCATCGGATTTAGTTTTAAACCAAACACCGGATATAATGCACCAGTAGCACAAAAGATACCTATACAGTTATAAAAGAAAGCCCAAAACAAATTCATTTTTATATTGTTTATCGTTTTTTTACTAAGACTAATCAAAGTTGTAACTCCCGTTAAATCATTATGAGGTAAGATGACATCAGCAGAACCCGTTGCGACATCGCTGCCTGTACCAATTGCAATTCCCACATCAGCAGTAGTTAAGGCTACCGCATCATTGACACCATCACCTACAAAAGCAATTACATGGTATTTATCTTTTAGTTTATTGATGATGTTTGCTTTCTCATTTGGAGTAGTACGTGCATATACTTGCGTAATTCCACATTTACTAGCCATAGCATGAGCCGTTGTTTCGTTATCACCAGTTACCATAACAACATCAATATGTTGTTCCTTAAATAGTTGAATTGCTTCAATTGATGATGATCTGATTTCATCTTGGAATGATACATATCCAAGGTATTCATTTTCTCTTGCAAAATATATGACAGTTTCACCAAGTTTAGAAAACGAATTAGTTAAACTATTTAAATCTAAAGTTATTCCAATTTGTTGCATTAATTCACTATTACCTGCATAGTAAGTGATGCCATTTTTTACAATTTTTAGTCCCATTCCAGGAATAATACTACTTTCATCATTTACTTCATAATCAATTTTACTTTCTTTGCAATATGTTAAGATAGCCTCAGATAAAGGATGAAGGGAATTACTTTCAATCATACCGATTGTTTGTAAAAATTTATTTTGTTCCATATTAGATGAAATATTAGATACGATCATTTTTCCTTTCGTGATTGTTCCTGTCTTGTCAAGCAAAACAGCATCAACACGATGACATTGTTCTAAACATTCTGCTGATTTAACCAATACATTGTACTCTGCCGCTTTACCAGTTGCCACCATAATAGCCACCGGAGTAGCTAGTCCCAAAGAGCATGGGCAAGAAATAACTAAAACCGAAATGAAACTATTTAATGCCATATTATCTTTATTTCCACAAATAAACCAAATAATAGCCGAAAGAAGCGCAATACCAATAACGATCGGAACAAAGATTGCGGAAATCTTATCCGCAAGTCGTGATATTGGAGCTTTAGAAGATGAAGCTTCTTCAACCAAATCCAAAATACGATCGACGGTAGTATCTCCGCTTACACTTTCTGCTTTCATAATAAAGTGTCCACTTAGGTTAGTGCTC
>JBJEEE010000053.1:0-12386 GCA_051872775.1 Bacilli bacterium | reverse complement strand
ATTACCGCAAATTATTGGTTATCCGAAATTTATGACTCGGAGATTGAACAAGCACATCGTAATGCTGATATCCATATACATGACTTATCGATGTTAACAGGTTATTGTGCTGGTTGGAGTTTGAAACAATTGATAAAAGAAGGTTTAGGTGGAGTACCAGGTAAGATTACTTCAGCACCTGCATCTCATCTTTCAACATTATGTAATCAAATGACCAATTTCTTAGGTATTATGCAAAATGAATGGGCAGGAGCTCAAGCTTTTTCATCTTTTGATACTTATCTTGCACCATTTGTTAAAGTTGATAATTTAAGTTATAAAGAAGTAAAACAATGTATTCAATCATTTGTTTATGGTGTAAATACTCCAAGTAGATGGGGAACTCAAGCTCCATTTACAAATATCACATTAGACTGGACTGTGCCAAATGACCTTGCGGAACTTAATGCAATTGTTGGCGGTAAAGAACAAAACTTTAAATATAAAGATTGTGTTGAAGAAATGGCAATGGTAAATAAAGCGTTTATTGAAATTATGATTGAAGGTGACGCTAACGGAAGAGGATTCCAATATCCAATTCCTACTTACTCTATCACTCGTGATTTCGATTGGTCTCCAACCGAAAATAATAAATTATTGTTTGAGATGACCGCAAAATATGGTACTCCTTATTTCTCTAATTACATTAATAGTGATATGGAACCAAGTGATGTAAGAAGTATGTGCTGTCGTTTACGTCTTGACTTACGTGAACTAAGAAAGAAATCAGGAGGTTTCTTTGGTAGTGGTGAATCAACTGGTTCAGTAGGTGTAGTTACAATTAATATGCCTAGAATTGCTTATTTATCTAAAGATGAAAATGAGTTTTTTGAACGTCTAGAAAAAATGATGAATATTGCGGCTCGTTCATTAAAGATTAAACGTAATGTAATTACTAAATTATTAAATGAAGGTTTATATCCATATACGAAACGTTATCTTGGTACTTTTGACAATCATTTCTCTACAATTGGACTTGTTGGTATGAATGAAGCATGTCTAAATGCATGTTGGTTACACCAAGATTTAACTAATAAAGATGCACAAGAATTTACTAAAAAAGTATTAAACTTCATGCGTGAGAAACTATCTGATTATCAAGAAGAATATGGCGATTTATATAATCTTGAAGCAACACCTGCAGAATCAACTTCATATCGTCTTGCAAAACATGATGTTAAAAAATATCCAAATATCATTACTGCCTCTAAAGAAGGTGGAACTCCTTATTATACAAACAGTTCTCATCTTCCTGTTGGATATACTGAGGATGTCTTTACTGCATTAGATATTCAAGATGAATTACAAACTCTTTACACATCAGGAACCGTATTCCATGTTTTCCTTGGTCAAAAACTACCATCATGGGAAGCAACAGCAAAATTAGTAAGAAAGATTGCGGAAAACTACCGCTTACCTTATTATACGATTTCACCTACTTATTCTGTATGTTCTGATCATGGATATATTAATGGTGAAGTATATAAATGTACTGAATGTGGTAGAAAAACGGAAGTGTATAGTCGTATTACGGGATACTACCGTCCGGTTCAAAACTGGAATGATGGTAAAGCAGAAGAATTCAAACAACGTAAAACATATCAAATTGATCGATCTGTTATTAAAGGTAAAGGTATTCATAAACATGATGAAGCTGAATGTGAATGTCAAGATGTAAAAATAAATGAAATGCTTTTATTTACAACTAAAACATGTCCAAACTGTAAGATGGCAAAATTATTACTTGATAAAGCAGGTATAAAGTATGTTGTAATCGATGCGGAAGAAAATCCACAAGAAGCAATTAGATTTGATATTCATAGAGCACCTACTCTTCTTGTTCCAAGTGACAATGGCATCGATGTTTATGATAATGTAAGTTTGATTAAAGGATTTATTGAAAACAATGCCAAATAATCTATATGATATTGCAATTGTAGGCGGGGGGCCAGCTGGAATGACAGCTGCCCTTTACGCCAGAAGAAGTGATAAAAAAGTTATTATTTTTGAAAAAGAAAACTTTGGTGGTCAAATGGCCCTTGCACCTAAAGTTGAGAACTTTCCTTCGATTAAAAGTTCATCTGGACAAGGCATAGCTGAGCAAATGTTTGATCAAATTATGGAACTTGGCGTTGAGTTTGAACTCGAAGAAGTTGAGTCAATTCAAAAAAATGACAATATTTTTACTATTACTACTAATTATCATGAATATAAGGCTTTAAGTGTTATCGTTGCATCAGGAGCTGCCCATCGTCATATCGGTATCCCTCATGAAGAGGATTGGATTGGAAAAGGATTATCCTATTGTGCTGTATGTGATGGAGCTTTCTATAAGAATGAAGAAGTAGCAGTGGTTGGTGATGGAAATAGTGCCTTACAATATGCCCTTGATTTAAGTGGTTATTGTTCAAAAGTATATGTTTGTACTCTTTTTGATAAATTTTTTGGTGATCAAGTTTTAGTTAATCGATTAAGTGAAAAAGATAATATTGAAATAATTCACAATATTTCATTACGTAACATTCATGGCCAAAATAAATTAGAATGTTTAGAATTTGAAAACACCTTAAATCATCAAAGATTTGATCTTAAAGTAACAGGGGTATTTATTGCTATTGGGCAAGTACCTAATAATAATATGATAAAAAACCTTGCCAATATTGACAAGGATGGATATGTAATAAGTGATGAATTATTAAACACTAATACAGATGGTTTATTTGTTGCAGGTGATTGCCGAACTAAAGCGGTTAGACAAGTAACAACCGCTGTTGCAGATGGTGCTGTTGCAGCAATAAGAGCTATTAATTATTTAAATCAATAGCCCCTTAGTTCAACTTTATTGATATATTTTTCGAGGAGACTCTTGAATTCGAGAGCCTTCTCTTTTTTGATTTCATGAAAACCATGGGAAATGCATGAATCTCTTTCCACATATTTTTGTAGATAGAAAATTCTCGTTCCTTTGACTATTTTTCCAATCTCAATTATATCATTTTCTGTATGAAATTCTTCAATTAAGGTAGTTCTAAATTCATGGGGAATGTTAGACTCCTCTAGTAATTTTATTGTTGTCATAATGCGATCATACTGTATAACAGCGGTATTAGTTATTTTGGGATAGTTTTCCATACTTGATTTGATATCCATAGCTATATAATCAACCAAATGCTCATCAATTAATGTTTTAACTACTTGAGGATTTGTTCCATTAGTATCTAGTTTAACTAATAGTCCAAGGGCTTTAATTTGTTTAATATATGTAATGAGACTTGGCATCATTGTTGGTTCGCCTCCAGTAATACAAACACCATCAATAATTCCTTTTCTTTTACTTAGATAATCTAAGATTTCATCAAAATTCATTGGTTCATCAACCATACTTAAAGCAAGAGGAGCATTATGGCACCATGGACATCTAAAATTGCATCCACTAGTAAATAAAGTGCATACTACATATCCTTCATAATCAAGAAGGGAGATTTTTTCCATTCCATAAAATCCATCTTTAATCATTTTGTTCACCTTCCATTTTTTCTATTTCTTCAATTAAACGTTTTACTATATTTGCTTCATCTATTTTTTCTATAATTTTCCCTTTTTTAAATAAAACTGCACAGTGATTGCCACCGGCTATCCCGATATCAGCAGAAGAGGCTTCACCTGGTCCATTAACAACACACCCCATAATCGCTACTTTGATTGAACTATGGATAGTACTTAGATACTTATCAATTTTATCTACGATGGGGGTCATATTATACATTGTTCTTCCACAAGTTGGACAAACAATCAAGGTTGGCTTTTGATAAAGATGACACATTGATAGAATTTCTTTACAAACGGGAATTTCATGACATGGATTACCATGTAAGGAAACACGAATTGTATCACCGATACCTTCGTTTAATAATGTACCAAGAACATAACTAGAACGAATAGTTCCGGATGAAACAGTTCCTGCTTCGGTTAAACCTAAATGTATAGGATAGTTGTACTTCGTTGCAAGTATTCTATTTGCTGAAAGAGTAGTTTCGATATCAGTGGCTTTAATACTTAATACAATATCAAAAAAAGAAAAAGATTCAATAAGTTTAATGGAACGTTCCATACTTTCTACTAAAGCATCAGCCGTTGCTCCTTGATATTTAATTAAAATATCTTTTTCTAATGAACCACTGTTTACCCCAATTCTTATAGGAATATGGTAGTTTTTACACTCAGTTATAATAGCTTCAATACGATCAGCAGAACCTATATTACCTGGATTAATTCTAATCTTATCAGCACCAGCCTTAATGGCAAGGATGGCTAAACGGTAATCATAATGGATGTCCGCAACAATTGGAACACTAACATGTTCCTTAATAGATTTAATTGCTAAAGCGTCATCTTCATCTAGTACCGCAACTCTTACGATTTCACATCCAATATTTGCTAATTCATTAATTTGCTTTATGGTTGCATCAACATTCTTAGTTATGGTATTGGTCATTGATTGGATGGCGATAGGGTGATTTCCACCAATAATAACATTTCCAATTTTTATTTCTTTAGTGCATTTTCGCAATTTTATCACTCCTAATTTTCGTTCATATTATATCATAAAATAATAAAAAGAGTCCAAGATAGACTCTTATTTTGAATTAACCTTTGTGGTTTGATTATTGTTCTGTGTTGTAGCATTTTCTACAACAACAACTTTCTTTTTCTTTGTTTTTCTTTGAGGGGAACGAATATGACCTCGTCTTAAAAAATTATAAATTGTGCTGCGACTAGCTTGAATACCATATTGGGCTTGTACAATACGGGCAAACTCACTAAAATTTGTTCCTCGATATTCACGACGATATAATTTACATACAAATGTACTTATTTCTGCATCATAAGTATTATAAGGTTTATAATTTTTATTTTTATGAATAACGCCATCGCGTCCTTCTTCAAGAACTTGACGTTTTAAATTTCTAATTTGACGTGTTGTTAGTCCAAGCTTTTTGGCAGCTTGTGTTCCATTAATTTCCCCTTCAATTAATTTGGTAATAACACGGAGTTTTTTACGTTCAATTTTTGATAATTTTTTCTTTGGTTTTTCTTCTACTAGTGAAATAGTACCATCTTCATTAACTACTTCAACCATTTTTGGTTTAATAATCGGCATATTATCTCCCTTTCTTCTTAATTTATTATATCAAAATAATATTAATTTTTCAATTATTTTGATAATAAAGATGATATTTAGATAAAATGGGAAAAATTTATATAGCAAATTTATTTTTTAAAATCAAATCAAAACAATAATTAGGCTAACTATGATATAATAATAAAGATATAAGTAGGACTTAACTAACTAAATTGATTTACAAAAAAATAACGATATGGTATAATACAAATAATAAAGAACGAGGCAAAAAATGACATATCAAGATTTAGAAGTAGTATATGAAAATAATCACCTTATTGTTGTAGTTAAACCTCAAGGTATCTTATCACAAGGTGATGCAACTGGCGATGAATCTTTGCTTGACATCGTTAAAATGTATCTAAAAAATAAATATAATAAACCAAATAATGTTTATTTAGGTTTAGTTCATCGTTTAGACCGTATGACAAGTGGATTAATGGTTTTTGCGAAAACCTCAAAAGCAGCATCTCGATTAAGTGAACAGATTAGAAATCATCAGTTTGAAAAAAAATATTTAGCTGTTGTGGAAGGAACACTTGAAGGGAAACACACTTTAGTTCATAATCTTATCTTTAATGAGAATAAGCTAAAGGCAGAAATCGTTATGTCGGGCGGTAAATCTGCGATTTTGCATTATGAAGCTATTAAAGCAATAAACAATAATACTTTAGTTGCAATTACACTAGAATCTGGACGTCATCATCAAATTAGAGTACAGTTTTCGGCTATTGGTCATCCTTTATATGGTGATAGTCTCTATGGAAGTGTTGTCCAAAAGCCGATAAAACTCCATGCTTATTTTCTCAGTTTTTATAATCCAATAACAAAAGAAAAATTAGAATTTACAAATTATCCATTATGGTATGAAAGGAATTGATAATATGGAACAAAATAAAAATCGCCGCATTTTTACCTCAGAATCGGTAACAGAAGGACATCCAGATAAAGTATGTGATCAGATTGCGGATGCAATTCTTGATGATTTACTTGCGCAAGACCCTCATTCAAAAGTTGCATGTGAAGTATGTGCAACAACTGGTCTAGTCCTTGTGATGGGAGAAGTAACTACAGAAGGATATGTTGATGTTCAAAAAATTGTACGAGAGACGGTTGATCGAATTGGATACAATCGTGGCAAGTTTGGTTTTGATGCGGAAAACTTAGCTGTATTGGTTGCTTTAGATGAGCAATCACCTGATATTGCAATGGGAGTACGTGATGGTATGGGTGCAGGAGATCAAGGTATAATGTTTGGTTATGCTTGCAAAGAAACTCCTGAATATATGCCACTTCCAATTTCACTTGCTCATAAACTTGCAAAACGTCTAACTGATGTTAGAAGGGAAAAATATCCTAAAGAATTAAGACCAGATGGAAAAACGCAGGTATCTGTTGAATATGATGATAATGGAAATCCAATGAGAATAGATTCTATTTTAGTATCAACACAACATGATGAAGAAGTATCAATTGATTGGCTAAAAGATACGATAATAAAAGACGTTATAACACCGATTATTCCAAGCGAACTAATGGACCAAAATACCAAAATTTATGTTAATCCAACCGGAAGGTTTGTTATTGGTGGTCCCAAAGGAGATTCAGGTTTAACGGGACGTAAAATCATCGTTGATACTTATGGTGGTTATGCTCCTCATGGTGGTGGATCGTTCAGTGGTAAAGATCCAACAAAAGTTGACCGTAGTGCAAGTTATGCCCTAAGATGGATTGCTAAAAACATGGTTGCGGCTGGTTTTGCGGATAAACTACAAATTCAAGTTTCTTACGCCATTGGTATGGCAGAACCAATCTCTATTTGCGTTGATACATTTGGAACAAGCACATATAGTGATGCTGAGTTAATTAACATTATTTGTAAATATTTTGATTTAACTCCAAAAGGAATAATCGATAGCTTAGATTTAAGACGTCCTATTTATAGTAAAACGGCCGCATATGGACATTTTGGTAGAACGGACATTGATTTACCTTGGGAAAGATTAGATAAAGTTGAAGAATTAAAAAAGGAGATAAAGTAGAATGAAAATTTGTATTATTGGCTCAGGTAGTACTTATACACCTGAATTAATTGAAGGTTTAATCAATAAAAGAGAAAGCCTTCCTGTTACTGAATTATATCTAATGGATATTGATGAGCGTAAACTTCGTATAGTAGGTGGTTTATGTGAACGTATGATTAAAGCAGCTAATCTTCCATGTAAAGTTGTGATGACAATGGATTATGAAGAAGCACTTACTAATGCTGATTTCGTTTTAGCTCAAATCCGTGTGGGTAAACTTCCTGCTCGTGTTAAAGATGAAAAGATTCCACTTAAATACAATTTGATTGGACAAGAAACTTGTGGTATTGGGGGAATGTTCAAGGCTTTAAGAACAATTCCTGCGATGATTAAGATTGTACATTTAATGGAAAAATGTTGTCCAGATGCTTGGTTAATCAATTTCTCAAATCCATCTGGATTAATTGCGGAAGCATTATTAAATCATACAAATGTCAAAATGATGGGATTATGTAATGTTCCTATTAATATGATTGATGGTATCAAAAAGAATATGAACTTACCAAATGCTGAAGTTGAGTATATTGGACTAAACCATTTTACGTATGTTACTAAGATTATTGATAATGGTGTTGACTATCTAGATGAAGCAATCAAAAAAGGTGTCAACTCAGAATCAATGAAAAATATTCCTGCTAGTGGTTTTACCCCAGAGGAAATTGCTGCCATTGGTGCTATTCCTTCTTGTTATTTAGAGTATTACTATTTTAAAGATAGCAAACTTGCTAAATTAAAAGCATCTCCTAAGACAAGAGGTGAAATATGTATGGAATTAGAAGAACAATTACTTGATTTATATGAAAATAGTGAATTACATACAAAACCTGAACAATTGTCTAAACGTGGTGGAGCTCGATATAGTGAAGTAGCAATATCTTTAGTTGATTCAATTTGGAATGATAAAAATGATATTCAAGTTGTAAATATTTTAAATCATGGTGCCCTTGACTTCTTAGCTGATGATGATGCAATTGAAATTAGAGCTTATATTGGTAAGAATGGTGCAACACCTATTCCGGCTTCAATTGATAATGATCATATTAAAGAATATATAAAGCAAGTAAAAGCCTATGAAAAACATGCTGTAAAAGCTGCTATTACGGGTGATAAAAAAGAAGCACTACGTGCCTTAGTTATGAATCCCCTTGTTGGAGATATTAAAACGGCAGAAGAATGTTTTGATGAATTACTTGAAGCCCATAAAGAATACTTACCTCAATTTTTTGGTGAAGAAGTTAAGGTAGATCGCTAAATGAAGTATATTTTAGGCGTAGATGGGGGAAATACTAAAACTGATTATTTATTATATGATTTAAATGGTGGTTTTATTGATGGAATAAGAAGTGGAACTTGTAGTCATGAAGCAAAAGGCCTTGGCTTTGAAGGGGCATATCGTGTTATGAAGGAAAATATCGATAATCTATTAAACCGTAACAATTGTAATATTACAGATGTTGTCGGTGCATGCTTTGGACTTGCAGGGGTTGATGTTCCTTTCCAAAAGAAAGCTTTAGAAAAAGTAGTGGAAAGAATAGGCTTTACTAAATATATCGTTGTTAATGATGGATTTTTAGGCATTAAGGCTTCTTCTAATACGGGAACCGGAGTATGTTCAATTAATGGTACAGGAACAGTAAATGTGGGAATTGATGAATCTGGAGCATGGTGTCAAGTAGGAGGCATTGGTTATTTAGCTGGTGATGAAGCGGGAGGTTCCTTCCTTGCTCGTCGTACGATTCAAGCTGTATTTGATGCTAATTTTAGATTTGGTCAAAAAACCAAACTTGAAGAAGATGTTTTTAAAATGTATGGTATCACTTCTAAATATGAACTTGCAGATGCCCTTCTTCAAAAACCAATTGATTCAACTTATTTAATAAAATCATTATGTAGTAAAGCCAATCTTGGTGATATGGTTGCAATAGAAATACTAGAAACAGCAGGAAAGAATATGGCACGATCAATATCTGGAGTTATCCAAGAATTAAATTTAAAAGAGCCAATAAATGTCATCCAAGCTGGTTCAGTTTGGGCTAAAGCTACCGCAAATCATATGAAAAATAAATTTGAGGAAGTTGTTACAACTTTAACCCATAAAAAATGTAATTTTATAATTTTAAAAGAACCACCTGTTATGGGGGCAATCCTTTGGGCTTATGAACTTGCCACAAGTAATCTTCCTACTGAAGAATTAAAAGTTAAAATTTTAGATTCAATAATCAAATATCAAAGTCAGTTCTAGTTATAGGCTGACTTTTTAAAAAAATTTTAAAAAAGTTTAAAAAAATAATACTTTTTTGTGTTATGTATAATGAAGGAAGCAAAAACTATGGAAATAACTAATTCGTTAATTAAAAGAATGCAAGCTAAAGACGAAGAAGCATTTAAAATAGTATACGATCAATATGAAAGTTTGATTTACTACATTGCCTTATCGATAACTAAAAATAAGCAGAATGCGGAAGAAGTAGTCCAAGATACTTTTCTTAAAATGCTTAATTCTCTTGATAATTATCAACATCATGGAAAATTCAAAGAATGGATTACCCAAATTGCTCGAAATCTTAGTTATAATGTGGTAACACGAGATAAAGAGAAAAATACAATTAGGGACGAAACGATTCTTGCAACGGTTATTGATGAGCACAATAATATTGATATTGTACTTACTATTAAAGGAATCTTAGATGAACAATCTGCACAAATTGTAATTTTGCGTATTGTTTATGATTTTTCCTTTAAAGAAATCGCTAAATATATGACTTTAGATACCAATAAAGTCCATAATTTGTATTATTCAGCGATGAAAAAACTAAAAAAGGAGTTTGCATATGAGTAAAATAAAAAAACAGTTAAAAAAATATGTAGAAAACAATTTGACTCATAACGATAGTTATTCTCAAATCATAGATAATGCTAATCTCTATAAAATTAATCAAGAAAGGAATTATTTTATGAAAAAACCATTTTTAAAAGTATTTTTACCATGTATTTTAGGTGTTTGTTTGATTGCAGGGCTTACGATTGGACTTATAAATCTTAATAAAAATAAGACCATAAGTGATGCTCCAAATGCTGTTGTGCAAATGGATGTAAATCCAAGTATTTCATTAGTTGTTGGTGAAGATAATAAAGTTGTTTCTGTATATGGTGAAAATGATGAAGGTAAGATGATTATTGCAGGAGAAACTTACACGGGATTATCTTTAGAAGTTGCAATTGAAAAAATAATCACAGAAGAATCTTCCACGGGATATCTTGTTAAAGGAAACGTTGAAGCAGGCCAAAATAATATTACTTTTACGGTTGAGGCTAAAACTGATGATATAATTAATAAAATTGAATCTAAAGTAAGATCAGCCGCTAGTTCTGCATGTGAAAAACTTTCAACAAGTGTTAACATCGAAGTTGTAAAAGAAAAAGGAAAAGAAGAACTTGTAGAGCGTGCTCTTAGTGTTGATCCAACTTTAACTAAAGAAAAAGCTGAATCTATGTCAGAAGCGGAACTTTTAAAATATATTGCTGGATGTCATCTTGAAAAAATAAATATTCCGACAGAAGAACTAGAAGAATTATATAATAAAATTAAGGAACAAAAAATTGAGTTTGCAAAAAGTGAAAAAGTAAAGAATGTTGTTGATGGATTAGATAGTTTATATCAAACATTAATTAGTGAATACGATCAATTATATCTACGTTTACTAGATGCAAATGAACAATTAGATGAATTATATGTTCAATATTTTATTTCTGAAAATAGTTCATATCAAAAAGCATACAAATATTTAACTGATGCTAAAAAAGATGTATTAATCTTAAAGAATGAAATTGCACAAATGGATGATACCAATATTTTAAAACCATTAAAGCAAGCTGAATTAACCGCAAAAGAAAGTACATTAAAGATTGCAGAAGAAGGACTTGAAACGGCTAAAGAAGCAGCTGAACAAATCCTTGAAGTAACTAAAGATGCTATTGATAGTATAATTGCAAGTATGGAAGAAGTAAAAAGTAAATTACCTTCTGAAATTAAAACAACAATAAATAATGAATTACAACTATTAGAAGATAATTTAAATGAAGCAAAGAATCAAGCAATAAGCGAATTTGAAGAAAACTATAAAGAAAGTATAGAAAAAGCTCTTGCTGAAGCCATTGCTTACAAAAAAGATCTTACTTCAAAATTAAAAGGTGAATAATAAAAAAGCACGATTTAGTGTTGACTGATACCTATAAATTGATAGGTAGTTGGTCAATACAAAGTCGTGCCTTTATTTTTGCTCGTTATTATATAAATTAGCGTGTTTTTTGATTGCTTCAAAAGTCTCATCACTTAAGTCATGTTCAACTTTACATGCATCTGTAAGCGCAATATCAGGAGAAACCCCAAGACTTACAAAATATTTAGCAAGTAAAACATGTCGTTCATAAATACGACTAGCAATTTCATATCCTTTTTCCGTTAAAGTAATATAACCTAAATCATCAATTAAAATATATCCATCTATTTTTAGATTTTTCATAGCACGGGAAATGCTTGGTTTAGAATAATTCATTGACTTAGCTATATCTAACGAAATTACTTTGCCTTTTTCTTTAGTTATTATTAAGATACGTTCAAGATAATCCTCAGCAGATTCATAAATATTCATATAATCACTTCCTATATCATATATTATAGTATAAAAATGAAAAAAAGCAAAATAAAAAGACATTTTTATTGACAAATGTAAAAAAGGAGCGTATACTATTTATAGTTAGCCAAAGCTAACTATACGACTGTCAAGTCGTTTTTAAAAAGAATTATAGTTAGTTATTGCTAACTAAAGAAAGGAAGATTTTAATGCCAATTATAGTTGCGCCTATCAATCAAGTTTTAAAAGTTGTTAAAGTTTTGGCAGACGATAAGACAAAACATCACTTGGAAAATTTAGGTATAATGCAAAATTCGGAAGTTATAGTTTTATCTCACTCAAATGGTGATGTTATTATTAAAGTTAAAGAAACAAGACTAGCCCTTAATAAAGACATAGCACTTAAAATACTTGTAGCGTGAAAGGAGAAATTATGGAAAAGTATTT
>JBJEEE010000052.1:0-12541 GCA_051872775.1 Bacilli bacterium | reverse complement strand
AAGAATACGCTTATGTTTAATTTTTTTTGGGACATTTTGCAAAGTTATTGACAGTTATATGCAATAATAAAAAAATTTATCAAAAATGATAAAATTTTTAGTTATGTTTTAAGTAAAAATATATAATATAAATAGGATTTAGTTGAATATTTACAAATTATATAAACTTATTTTTAAAAGAAGATGGTGCCCCATGCCAGAATTGAACTAGCATCTTATCATTACCATTGATATATTCTACCATTGAACTAAAGGGGCTTTTTACTATATTCTATCAAAAATTTTTATTATCAACTATCTATTTGCTTTTTTTTATTATTATTTTTAAATGTTTTGTTTAATTTTCACCATAAATTTTACAAAATATGATATAATATATGTATATAGGAGGTCGACATGAAATTATTAATAGTTGATGATGAAAAACAAATCCGCGAATTAATTAAAAAATATGCTTTACATGAAAACTATGAAGTAATTGAAGCTGGCGATGGCCTAGAAGCGATTACAATCGTGAAAGAAAAAGTAATTGATTTAGTTATTATGGATATAATGATGCCTAATTTAGATGGGTTTTCAAGTGTAAAAGAAATTAGAAAATTCAGTCAAGTTCCCATAATAATGTTATCAGCTCGTGCTGAGGAATATGATAAAATATATGGTTTTGATTTGGGGATAGATGATTATGTGACTAAACCTTTTTCACCCAAGGAACTAATGTTACGTATTAGTGCAGTATTAAGTAGATATCATGGGATGTCTAAATTTAATGAAGAAAAAGTGTATAAATATGAAAATTTAACGATTGATTATAAAGCTCATATTGTATATATTGATCAGAATCGGATAGATTTAACTAACAAAGAATATGAATTATTATTATTATTAACGCAAAATGCAAATACGGCTGTTACACGTGAACAAATGGTAAAGAGTGTATGGGATAATTGTATTGAAGCCGATGATCGAACTTTAGATACTCATATTAAGTCACTTCGCAAAAAACTAGGATACTACGCAGATAATATTGTCACGATTAGAAGGGTGGGATATCGCTTTGAAACTAAATAAAGTTAGTCTAAAGTGGAAAGTCTTTTTTTATATCTTGTTATTTGCCCTTATTGTAATATCGGTGTTTTGTATATTCCAAATTTTACTACTAGAGCGTGTTTATAAATCTACTAAGATTAAACAAACAAAAGTAATTATGCAAGAAGTAATAGAAGTTGCAAGTAATGAGCGATTGGATAATATTAAAAATCCTAATTCTGATTTTTCTCAGAACATTAAAGAAATCATTAAAGATGCGGAAGTAGATGTATATATTTTAAAGAAAGAGCCAATTAATAATGGTAATAGTACATCTCCAATGGAAGTAACATATCTTAGTATTTATCCAAATAATGATATAGATCTTTTTTACAATACTGTCCTTACTAAAGATCAACTAGCATTAACTTATAGTACTATCACGGAAGTAAATAATCCATGTTTTGTAGTTCTTACCGATGATAATCTTCCTTTTTTTCAACAACAAATTAGTGATGATAGCAAGATTATTCAAGATAAAGATTTGATCTATTGTCAAAGAGTTAGACTTGCTGACAATAGTAGCAGTTATATGGTCGTAATTTATGCTCGTATTACGCCAGTTCAACCTGCAATTGATACTTTAAAAACACAATTATTATATATTACGATAATAGTTATTGTTCTTTCCATCTTTATAGCTTTATTTATTGCGAAAGGTATTTCAAAGCCAATTGCGCAAATTAACAATGAAGCCAAAAAGCTTGCAAAAGGAGATTATGATTTAAGTTTCAATGGTAATGGTTATTTAGAAATCTCTGAATTAAATGATACTTTAAATTATGCTATAAGTGAAGTTAAAAAAACGGATATTTTAAAGCAAGAACTTATCGCTAATGTATCACATGATTTACGTACACCACTTACTTTAATCGAAGGATATGCGGAAATGTTACGTGATTTTCCAGAAGAAAATACAAGTGAGAATGTTCAAATAATCATTGATGAGGTTTCTCATTTAAAAGATTTAGTAACTGATTTATTAACTCTTTCCAAAATTAATGCTAGAAGTGAACCACTGAATTTAACTGAATTCTCAATTACTGAATTAATTGAATCGATTGTTAATAGACAACAAAAACTTGTAAAAGTTCAAAATTTTATTATTAATTTTACTTATAAGGAAAAAGTAAATGTAATTGCAGACAAATTAAAAATTGAACAAGTGATTTACAACTTAATTAATAACGCAATCAGCTATAGCGGAGATTCGAAGCAAATTGATATTGTTCAAGAAATTGATAATGACTTTGCATTGATTAAAGTAATTGACTATGGTATCGGCATTAAAGAAGGAGATTTACCATATATTTGGGATCGTTATTATCGAGTTGATAAAGGTCACACTCGTTCAAATCAAGGATCAGGACTAGGACTATCGATTATTAAAGGTATTTTAGATTATCATGGTTTTGCCTATGGTGTTGATTCTACTTATCAAAAAGGAAGTACATTTTGGTTCAAAATAAAAATAAGAAAATAGGGGGAATGTTTATGAAAAATAATAAGATTAAAAATATTATATGTACTTTAATTATAGTTTTAATGTGTACAATAACTTTTTATGGATGTAGTTTTATTAATAAAACTAACAATATTATAACTAATGAAATAACAAATAAAGTTGTTACATATGAGGATCTAAATGTACTTGATTTACAAACGGCTATTCAAACAGCAACTGAAAAAGTAGAAAATGCTGTTGTAGGTATTGTCTTAAAAAAGGTAACGGATTTAGGTATTATTGGTACATCAGAAGACGATCTAGGATATGGAAGTGGCGTTATTTATAAAGCTGTTCCAAATATGGAAAATGATAAGTTAGTTAGTTATACTTACTATGTTGTAACTAATCGTCATGTTGTTATTTACGAAGATTCATCAGTTAAAACCGAAATCTATGTTTATCTTGGAAACGAGGATATTGAGATTCCCGCAACCATTTTAGGTTATGATTCTAAAGTTGATGTTGCTTGTGTAACGTTTGAGTCTACCACCTACATTCAACCAGTTGAATTTGGAGATAGTAGCGAACTAAAGAAAGGTACAATTGTGATTGCAGTTGGTAATCCCGAAGGTTTTGACTATTATGGTTCGGTTACAATGGGGATAGTTTCATATCCATTACGTTATGTTTCATCTGATACTAATAATGATGGAATTAATGATTTCTATGCCAAATATATTCAACATGATGCATCAATTAATCCTGGAAATAGTGGAGGAGGCCTTTTTACCCTTGATGGTAAACTTGTCGGTATCAATACAATGAAACTTGTTGTTGATAATGTTGATAATATGGGGTTTGCCCTTACTTCCAATGAAATTAAAGAATTGCTTGAACTATATTTAGAAGAAGGTAAAACTATCTCAAGACCACGTCTCGGTATTACAGGTATTGATGTAAAATCTTTGACTCCCGCAATTATCAAAGCTAACAATCTAAAAGATATTCCTGATATTTATGGTAGTAGTAACCAAAAATATGGTATTTATGTTTCTGGTATAAGTGTCAATGGTAGTTGTTACAATACTGATCTTGCAATAGATGATATTATCTTAGAAATAAATGGTGTTAAGATTAAATCTTCATCAGAAATTAGTATAATTCTTAATTCTTCATTTGTGGGAGAGGAAATGACGCTTAAGTATTATTCTCGTAGTCAAAATAAAATTAAGGAATTAACCATTATTTTAAAAAGTAATGAATAAATATTAATATCAATGGTTAAAAATTTGATATAAAATAACTATAATGCGATAATAGAAACCATTATTTTGGATTATCTATTATCGCTTTTTATACGTTCATTTTATATAATAATATGGCTCCAAATTAGAAAATGATTGGAGTATTATACAATAAATAATTTAGAGATGAGTGGATACGATAAAACAAGTAAATATAGAATTGAGAATACTCTATATATGAAGTTATGTAAACAAAATATTAAAAAAATAGCAAAAGGTGAATATATAAAAAGAATAAGAAAAGGTGTATTATGCAACCAAATAATTTATATATTGCCATTAATCTTTATTATTAATAGTTTTATATTATGTAAAGCATATGTTAGTAATTATTTAAATAAATTATATTTTTTAATGCATATCTTATTATTTTCAAAAGTCTCTAATAGTTTAAGGTAGTCTATACTTTAAAGTACTTAATAATTGAAAAAAAAGTAATTTTCAAGTATACTATATAAAGTAAATAGAAGGAGGTAGCACTATGCTTCTTCAAGTAGAAAATTTAAATTTAACTTTTGATAAGAAAACAATCTTTCGTGATGCTTCATTTCGAGTATTAGAAAATGAAAAAATAGGGATTGTTGGTAACAATGGTGTTGGTAAGACCACACTAATTAATGTCTTATGTGGTAAAATCCTACCTGATAGTGGTACAATTGATTTTAACAAGAAGATTACAGTAGGATATCTTGATCAGTATATGCATATTGATAAGAATCTTACAATTGATGAATATTTAAAACTAGCGTTTAAAGATTTATATACTTTAAATGATCAATTACATCAAGAACTTAATCTACTTAAAAATACTAATGATTTAGTTTTACAAGATCGTTTGGTTCGTTCAACGACACAAAAGATGGAACTACTAGAAAGTCGTGAGTTTTATGCCCTTGATTCAAAGATTGCAAGAATTGCAACTGGTCTAGGGGTAATCAACTATGGACTTAAGACCTTAATAAAGAATTTATCGGGTGGACAAAAGATGAAGGTAATTCTAACAAAATTATTGCTAGAACAACCTGATTTACTTATACTAGATGAACCAACTAATTTCCTTGATACGATTCATGTTGATTGGTTGGTTAAATATTTAAAAGAATATAAGGGGAATTTTATTATTGTATCACATAATAGTGAGTTCTTAAATGATGTTGTTAATGTTATTTTAGAAATTGAATTTGGTAAGATTACTCGTTTTAAAGGTAACTACCAAACGTATTTAGCAAAAAAAGCATTAATGGTTGAAAATGAAGAAAAAGCTTATCTTGCACAAAAAAGGGAAATAAAAGTTCTTACCGATTATATAGAAAAAAATAAAGTCAAAACTTCAACCGCAAGGCAAGCTCAAAGTCGTCAGAAAAAGCTAGATCGTATTGTTAGAATTGATAAGCCCAAAAGCGATGATATTCATTTGAATTTATCGTTTAATTATAAACCAATATTTTCTCATAAATTTTTAGAAGTTACTGATTTAGAAATTGGATATGATTATTCCCTTTTACCAAAGATGAATTTTATCGTTAAAAGTGGAGAAAAACTAGCTGTTACTGGTTTTAATGGTATTGGTAAGACTACGTTATTAAAAACATTAGTAGGGATATTAAAACCAATTAAAGGTTCGTTTAAGTTCGTTGATGATGCTTTAATTGCGTATTTTGAACAAGAACATCATTTTGATGATCCTAGTATTACCCCAATGCAAGAAATATCCAATTTATACCCCTTAAAGAGTGAATCTGAAATTAGAGGTTACCTTGCTCGCTGCGGTATCCGTGGCAATATGGCGCTTCAACCGATTAAAACCTTAAGTGGAGGAGAACTTGCTAAGTTAAAATTGTGTAAGATTATGTTAACAAAAGCTAATGTCTTGATTCTTGATGAACCAACCAACCATCTAGATGTAAATGCCAAAGAAGATTTGTTGGTAGCATTGAAAAAATATCAAGGAACCGTTATTTTTGTTACTCATGAGACTAGTTTTATTAATCAACTTGCTACTAGAGTGTATAATATTGAGGATTTATTATTATAATATTTTTATTTCAATAAGGTTGAATAAAATGCCAAAATTTGATAAAATTTAATATATAATTATGAGGAGGAAGAATATGGCAACAGTACATATGATGATAGGTATTCAAGGAAGTGGTAAAACTACATATGCCAAAAAACTAGCAGAATTGTATCACTATGAAATTATATCAACAGATGTTGTTAGAATGCTTCATCCTGATTGGAAAGAAGAACTTATTTGGCCCGAAGTATATAAACTTTGCGCACTTAACCTTATTGATGGTAAAGATATAATTTTTGATGCCACTAATATAACACCAAAAGTTCGTAAGAGATTTATTGATGAAGTCGGTAAATATACTACGAATTTTGTCCTTGTTGCTTATTATTTTACTACCGATCTTGCTATTTGTGAAGAACGAGTGAGTAAACGTAATACAAACGCAAATGAATTATATTTACCTGTTGAAGTAATTAAGTCCTATCATGAACGTCTGGTTGAGCCAACCTTTGATGAGGGATTCATTAATATAATTAGAGTAAATAATGATGAAAGGAGGTCCCAATGAGTAATAGTAAATGGTTAGAAATCCTTGAAAAAGCTAAAGTTACGCCGAATGATTTAATAAAAAATGGCGAAGTAACCGGGGTTAAAGTTCGTCAAAATTCTAAAAATTGGCGTATTTGCCTTCACTTTGCGCAAACTATTCCTTGGAAAGAATTAGAAGAAGTCTTTAAAAAAATTAATGACTATTTTACTAGTAATTTTGATATAACAAAAGTTTTGTTCACCATTACTTATGATAATCAAGATATTGATTTTATTAATCTATATGACTATTTTAAAGCTGGAATTGAAGCTTGTAAAATGGTAAAAGCAACAATTTCATGCTTAGATGCTTTCCCTTGCCAACTTGAGAATAATCATTTTATTATTAATGTCCCATCAGATGATGATAAAAATGTTGTAGAAGAACATTTACCATTAATTAATTCTTTCTTTAAGAATTATGGTTTTAACCAAATCATAGTAGAATGTCATATTAATTTTGAAGAGATGTCGATAAAAGAATCTCACCATGAAGCTGTAATGCGAACAGAAGATCAAAATGAAGCTCGCAGCATTGAAGAATATCAACAAAAAAAAGCCTCATATGAAGCGGGTATGGCTCAAAATTCATATGAACGACCACAATATAATAAACCTATAACCATAATGCTTGAGGAAGTTCCTCTTACTAGTATTGAAGTTGAAGAGTTTAAACAAACAAGATTTACTAATAAAGTTGAAGTAAATGGGGTTATTGTAAAACATTCTACACGTATTCTTAAGTCACGTGATGGACGTGAACTTCGTTTATTTGAAGGGGTTATCTATGATAATACCGATTCAATTATTATTAAGCGTTTTTATCAAGAATATGATGCAAAAATTTTTGAAAAAGAAATAACAGAAGGAAAAAGAGTAGTTGTTCAAGGAAGCATTCAATGGGATAACTTTGCGAAAGATGTTGTTATCATGTGTGATAAAATAACGGTATGTGGTATTGATGCATCACGTTTTCGTTTCGATAGTTCAGAAAATAAAAGAGTTGAACTTCATGCTCACTCTAAAATGTCGGTTTTAGACAGTATTTTAAATATTGACGAATATGTAGCTCAAGCAGTACGCTATGGTCATAAAGCTATTGCCCTTACTGATCATGCGAATACCCATGCATTACCTGATTTTTTTAAACAATGTAAAAGTGCTAATATTAAGCCTATAGCGGGGATTGAGTCATATTTTGTCAATGATTTAGATTTATCGATTACTCATCCGTGGCGTGATTCTATTGATTTAAGAAATGCTACCTTTGTTGTTTTTGACTTAGAAACAACTGGTTTGAGTGTTAATTATAATGAAATTATTGAAATTGGTGCTGTAAAAGTTAAAAATGGTCTTATTATTGATACCTTTTCAACTTTTGTTAAACCAGAACGTCCTATTTCCTCTTTCATAACACAATTAACAAATATTACTAACGGAATGGTAGAGTCAGCTCCTAAAATAAATGAAGTCATTGATGATTTTCTTCATTTTATTGAAGGTACTATCTTAGTAGCTCATAATGCAGATTTTGATACCGGCTTTTTGTATGAAACAATGAAAAAATTAAACATCGAATCAAGAAGATATCCATGTATTGATACGTTAGCTCTTGCTCGTATAATTTATGCGGGAGGACCAAAAAACTTTAAACTTGAATCGGTTGCTAAATATTTAAAAACGGAGATTGAACAACAGCATAGAGCTATTCATGATGCTAAAACAACAACAAATGTTTTTGTTAGAATGTTATCTGATTTGTTTAATAAGAAAATCTATGACTATCAAGATATTAATAGCTTAATTGATATTGATATTTTAGCAAAAGCATCCAAAGCTGTACATCTTTGTATTTTAGTTAAAAATCGTGAAGGTTTAAAGAATCTTCATAAGATTATATCTGATGCAAATACTACGCATTTAAACCGTGATCCGCTTGTTTATCGTAGTGTTTTAGATAAATATCGCCATGAGATTTTAGTCGGTAGTGGATGTGCTAATGGTGATATTTTTGTAACCGCCTATGAAAAATCGTTTGCGGAATTATTAGATAAAGTTTCTTATTATGACTATTTAGAAGTTCAACCACCTGAATGCTATTATTGGATGTTTGAAAATGAAACGGAAGAAGATCGTGATGCTATTATTCATGATGTAATCAAAAAAATAATTAGTGCAGGTAAACAAAAAAATATTTTAGTTTGTGCAACGGGGGATGTACATCATTTACTAAGTGAAGATAATAAATATCGAAGTATTTACTTGTCGGTTGCTCGTCCTAATGGCGGAGGCCCTCATCCTTTATCAAAACATAAACCATTAAATATGAACTTTAAGACAACATCTGAAATGATTAGCGCATTCAGTTTTTTACCAGCTGAACTAGCATATGAAATTGTTGTTACGAATACTAATAAAATAAATGATATGATTGAGACCTTTGATTTTTTCCCTTCCGAATTGTTTGTTCCCCATGATGATTTTATGGCTAAAATTGGGGTTCCTTCGATGACTGCAGAAGTACATGATCTATCGTATAAGACTGCTCGAAGTATTTATGGTGATGTTTTACCACTTTATGTTGAAGAGCGTCTTAAAAAAGAACTTAATGCGGTCATTGGTCATGGTTATGCATCTGTATATTTTATCTCTCATTTACTTGTTAAAAAATCAAATGATGCTGGCTATGTTGTTGGAAGTCGTGGTTCGGTCGGATCAAGTTTTGTTGCGACGATGATGGGTATCACTGAAGTTAATCCTTTAAAACCACATTATGTTTGTCCACATTGTCATTTTTCTGCATTTAAACTAACTAAAGATGAACAAATAAAGTATAATATGCCATTAGATCCAATCTTTGAACAAGAATTAAACAAAGTTAGTGTTGGATTTGATTTAAAACCAATGAAATGTCCTCATTGTGGTACTCAACTCGATATTAATGGTATTGATATTGCGTTTGAGACTTTCCTTGGTTTTAAAGGAGATAAAGTACCTGATATAGATCTTAATTTCTCAGGTGAATATCGTAATAATGCCCATACTTTTTGTCAGGAAACCTTTGGTTTTGATAATGCTTTTAGAGCTGGTACGGTTACGGCGGTTATGGATAAGACGGCTTTCGCTTATACGCGTGACTACTATGAAGAAAACAATATTCCAATTCGTAAGACTGAAATCGAAAGAATTGCTCAATTTATTGCGGGGGCTAAAAAGTCAACCGGACAACATCCTGGTGGTATCGTCGTTGTCCCTAATTATATTGAATATACAGATATTTTCCCTGTACAATATCCCCCTAAAGATTCAGATGAAATTGATGAATTAGGATGGCGTACTTCCCATTATGAATATCATAGTTTTGAACATAATTTATTAAAACTTGATATTTTAGGACATGATGATCCTACAATAATCAAGATGTTAATGGATTTTGTTCATGCTGAGCCTGAAAACTTTCCTTTCTCAGATGTTAAAGATATTCCGTTCCTTGATGATGATGTCTTATCTTTATTTAGTTCTAAAGATGCTTTAAAGATAAACGGAGATGATATGAACAAATATGCTAGTGGTACAATCGGTATGCCAGAATTCGGTACGCAGTTTGTTCGAGGAATGTTAGAAACAATTAAACCAAAATGCTATGCGGATATTATCAAGGTATCTGGGTTATCACATGGTACTGATGTTTGGGGTAATAATGCTGAAGATTTGTTTAAAGGTACTAATCCAATGTATCCTAAAGTAGATTTTAGTGAACTTATCGGTTGTCGTGATGATATTATGAATTATCTAATTAGTATGGATATTCCATCGCATTATGCTTTCTCCATTATGGAAGATGTAAGAAAAAGTAAAGGTCTAAAAAAAGAATATGAAGATTTAATGCGTGAGCATAATGTACCTGAATGGTATATTTATAGCTGTAAAAAAATCAAATATTTGTTTCCTAAAGCTCATGCTACAGCCTATGTAATAATGGCTTTAAGAATTGGTTGGTTTAAAGTTCATCGTCCAATTTATTATTATGCTGCTTTCTTTTCTAAACGTGCTAAAGAATTTGATCCTGAAATCTTTGCTGCAGGAAGAAATGCTATTCGTAATCGAATTGCCGAATATGAAAATCGATTAGCTAAGAAAGAAGCTCTTTCTAAAAAAGAAACTGATTTATTAGGTACTCTATACATTGCTTTAGAAATGGTACTTAGAGGATATAGTTTTAAACAAATTAATATTGTTCATTCGAAAGCACTGGACTTTGTGGTTTCTGAAGATCATAAATCTTTATATTTACCATTTAGATCAGTTGAATCATTAGGAGATACAGTAGCAAAATCAATTGAAGAAGCACGTAATACACGTCTATTTACTTCAAAAGCAGATTTTGAATACCGTACTTCGGTTAATAAAAAACAATATGCTCGCTTAAAAACATTAGGAGTTCTCGACGAACTTCCAGATGATGATACTTTATTATAAAACTATGCAAAAAAATTTTTAATATTAAGAAAACAGTGTATAATATTTATGAAAGAAAGGGGATATATTATGACTTCAGGAAATAACTATGCATTTAGAAAAGCAATAGAAGGTACAAGAAGTGAGACTATTGCAACCAAAAAAGGAATAGGAATTAAATCAATTGTTCTTTTAGGTATTGTTTTTATAACGTCTCTATTAATTATTTCTAATCTTACTTTTATAGTTATTAGATTAGGAACATATGCACTTATTGCTTATATTGTTGCATCACTTGCTAACTTTGTTTTACAAATGATTATTGCATTTATTCCATCTACCACTAAAGCATTATCTATTCCTTACGCTATTAGTGAAGGAATATTAATTGGATCTTTAGTTGGTTTGTTGGAACTTGCCATACCTGGTTATGGTGTAAAAATCGGTGGTTTAGCTTTAATTATTACGGTTTGTATCTTTTTTGCATCTAGCATTTTATATACAACCGGTATTGTTAAACCTAATCAAAAGTTTAAAGCAGTTATGCTTACAATCTTGTTTGGAACTGTTTTAGCTACTTTAATTTTATCAATTGTTTCTATATTTGCTTATGATTTCATTTATACTATGTTATATGATTCACCTATTGGCATAATAATTGGTGCTATAATGGTCATTATTTCTGGTATTTATGTTGTAATCAGTTTAGATTATGCTAATCAAGTAGCAGAAGCAGGTGTTGATAAAAAATACGAATGGTATGCTGCATATGGCATTACTATTAATGTTGTTTGGCTATTCTTAGAAGTATTTAGATTACTAATTATAATATATAACCGTAGTAATCGCTAATACTTATCAAAATAGTTGTAAATTATACTAAAAAGTGGTAAAATAATTGAGTAAAAAATTCAACAGAAATTTAGGAGGATTTAAAAAAATGGCTGTAAGAATTGCAATTAATGGATTTGGTAGAATTGGTCGTTTAGCATTTCGCCAAATGTTTGGACAAGAAGACTTTGATATCGTAGCAATCAACGATTTAACTGGTGCTGCTGACCTTGCTTATTTATTAAAGTATGATACTGCACAAGGTCGTTATGTTGGTCACACCGTTGAAAATACTGATCATTCAATTATTGTTGATGGTCATGAAATTCAAATTTATGCAATCAAAGATGCTAATGAATGTCCATGGAAAGAATTAAATGTAGACGTTGTTATTGAATGTACTGGTTTCTATGTAAGTAAAGAAAAATCAATGGCTCATATCAATGCTGGTGCAAAGAAAGTTATCATTTCTGCTCCTGCCAAAGGTGTTGATAAGACTGTTGTTTTCAATGTTAACCACACTGAATTAACTGGTGATGAACAAGTTATTTCTGCTGCATCATGTACAACTAACTGCTTAGCTCCAATTGCTAAAGTATTAAATGATAATTTTGGTATCGTTAAAGGCTTTATGACTACTGTTCATGCTTATACTGGTGACCAAAATGTTCTTGATGCACCTCATAAAAAAGGTATTCAATCTCGTCGTGCTAGAGCTGCTGCTGCTAACATTGTTCCAACAACAACTGGTGCTGCTGTTGCTGTAGGCGCTGTTTTACCTGAATTAAAAGGTAAACTTGATGGTAT
>JBJEEE010000051.1:0-2920 GCA_051872775.1 Bacilli bacterium | reverse complement strand
AGATACGACAAGTTCAACATCACCTGTTGCAATTGATGGGTTTTTACTTGTTCTTTCCACAACCTTACCTGTTGCTTTTAATACATATTCATTTCTAACGGAACTTGCAACTTCATAGCAACTACTATCAGGATTTACAACAAGTTGCGTAATACCATAACGGTCACGTAAATCGATAAATAAAAGTCCACCTAAATTTCTTTTCTTGGCGCACCACCCAACTAAGACATGGGTTTCACCTACATTTGATAATCTTAATGCATTATTATTAATTGTTCTAATCATCTTAACATCTCCTTATTTTAGTTCAAGAATTTGATGAAGTGTAAGTGACATCTCAGTATTATTCCAAGTATTTTTTACTTTGTAAATTTGATTTGCTACTTCTTCTTCACCAATTATAATTAAATATTTTGCATGTGTTCTTTCTGATAGTTTAAATTGTGGTTTTAAATTATGATTTACATAATCTATTTCAACATAAAAATTATTTTTACGTAATTCATTTGCTATTTTTATTCCTTCAATCTTACATGCTTCACCAATTGTAATAACTTGGAAAAAGGCATTATTTGAAATATCATTAAATTTATTTAGTTCATCTAAGACAAGAATCAAACGTTCAATCCCACAAGCAAAGCCAATAGCTTCAGTATCTGGACCACCTAGTTCTTTTGATAAACCGTTGTATCTACCACCCGCAAGAACGGTTAAACCATTAATAGGGGAAGTATCATCATCATAGACAAACTCAAAAACAACGTTTGTGTAATAATCAAGTCCTCTAACTAAACGATCATCAACTTGGTACTTTACGCCAAGTGTTTCAAGATTATGACAGATTTGTTCAAAATATAGTTGATCTTCTTTAGTTAAATAATCAAAAATACGTGGAGCTGATTTCATTATTTCACTTTCTTTGTCAACTTTACAATCAAGCATTCGCAAAGGGTTTTTCGCAAAACGTACTTTACAATCATCACACATCTGATCAAGATGTTGCGCAAAATGGTCTTTTAAAGCATTACAATAGTTTTCACGAGATTGACCACTTCCAATATTGTTAATTAATACTTTTACTTTATCTAAACCTATTTCTTTTAAAAAACTTGAAGCAAGATTAATGATTTCTGCATCTAAATAACTACTACCAGGACCAAGTGCCTCGATACCAAACTGATTAAATTGACGATATCGCCCTGCTTGAGGACGTTCATATCTAAACATTGGACCAAAATAATAATATTTTTTTAATCCTGGTTCCGCATATAACTTATTTTCAACATAGCATCTTGTTACTGAAGCAGTACCTTCTGGTCTAAGCGTAATTGAACGATTACCTTTATCTAAAAATGTATACATTTCTTTATTAACTATATCGCTTCCTTCACCGACACCTCTAACAAATAACTCAGTTGCTTCAAAAATAGGGGTAATCATTGGATTAAAGCCAAAACGTTTACAAATCATTTGCGCTTTTTCTTCTAAATATTGATATTTTAAAGCAGAAGCATCAAAATAATCTAAAGTCCCTTTCATTTTTGTTACTTTCATAAATTATACCTCCTAAAAATAAAAAATAGAAAAAACACCTAAGGACGCAAAATTAAATTTCACGCGGTACCACCTTAGTTTGGATTTTCCACTCTTAATTCTCCCTTAACGCGGTGTGACGGTTTCTCTTGTGATTTGTCAGGTCACTACAAACGAAAAACAATTTATTATTTAGTCATATTATATCAAATATTTTTTTAAAAAGCAACCAAAAGAATTATGATTATTTATGCATTTATTTCTTTATAGTTGCTTTTTAAATTATTCGTCTTTATTGTTTTTAATTTTATTAATTCCTCTTGCAATAATAGTCTGTCCTAAGCTATTATTAATTCCATTTATGATTTTTTCAACTTCATGTTCTTTTTCTACTTCATTTAGATTATCAAATAAAGTATATTGTTTAGTAATCGCTTGGGATTCAATTAACTTAGCAGCACCTACTCCTAGTAAACGAACTGCATTTTCATTATCATACAAATCTTCAAATAAATTATGCATAATATGGTAGATTGCATAATTATCATTAAGAGGCTCTTGAAGCGTTATTGACTTTGAATATTGCTTAAAATTAGCATATTTGATTTGTAGGGTAAAAGTATATGCTTTTAAATTGTTTTTTTCAAGTCGATTCGCAATGGAATTTGTCAATATTTTAATATACATTAATAGCTTAGATGTATCATACTCATCATGATCTAAAGTCTGTGAATTACTTATGGAGCTAACTTCATTATAACGATTGACATCAATGACATTACTTCCATATCCGTTCGCATGAAGATATAAACTTTCGGCACTAGCTTTACCTAAGACATCTTCTAGAAGTTTTTTATCTTGATAATTAGCTAAATCACCAATGGTCTTAATTCCTAAAGCTTTAAAGTTATCTAAACTTCGTTTTCCAATTCCAAACATATCACTGATTGGTAGAGGCCACATTAATTTATCAATATCTCTTTTACGTAAAATCGTAATACCTTGAGGTTTCTTCATATCTGAGGCCATCTTTGCTAAAAACTTATTAGGTGCAATTCCAATACTACATGGTAAATTGAACATTTCTAAAAGATCATTTTGAATATCTTTTGCTAAATCAACTATTAAAGACGGAGCACAAACATCCGTTACATCTAAGTAACCTTCATCAATACTTGCTGGTTCAACTAAAGGAGTAATCGAATAAAAATAATTAAAAAACTTTTTAGATAAATCAGCATAAAGATGCATATCAGGTTCAACAATAATTAAATCACGACAACGTTGCATTGCTTCTATGAGCGGCATAGCAGCATGTATTCCATATTTTCTTGCCTCATAACTGGCAGTTAAAACGATGCCTTTGCGATTATTTTCTAGATGACCT
>JBJEEE010000050.1:0-12768 GCA_051872775.1 Bacilli bacterium | reverse complement strand
TGATTATATTTAGCAGTTAAAATAATAACGCCACGATCTTTATTGGTAACCTTTGTTACTTGTTCGCCTGATTCATTAAACCAACCAACGAAAGCAGAATTTTCTTTAGATGGAGTTGGAAGATTTGCAATACCATCAAATGTAGAATACGTCTCAGGAAGTACTCCATCATAACTACCACCATTTAGGTCAAACTCAATAGGATAAATACGAGATGAATTATCAGTTACATAGACTTTAACGGAAGTATTGATTGATTTATCAACACTATAGCTTGCTTTTAAATAGGTAATACCAACACTGATAGGGGTAATAACTCCATTTTGATCAATCGTTGCAATACTTTCATCTAAGCTTTCCCATATGACTACACCGTCATTATTGTTCTCTAGGGTAGCTTCAATAGAAACATAATCAAGCATATCCACTGTAACTAACGAAACATCAGTAGCAATCGTAACGCTAGGAGGAGTTTCTATTGGACCTTGTTCGACTGGTTTTTTGAACTTACAACTTGATAAAAAAACACAACCAATCAAACCAATCATAATAAAGATAAAGTATTTTTTAATGTGTTTAAAAAATTTATTCTTACTCATTGTTCTGTTCCTTTCTTTCTTTTTTAACAATAATATTATATAACAAATGAATAAAAAAATCTACTATTAAAATAATATAAAATATTTTAACATAGTTGTATATACTAGTCAATAATAAAATAAAAATAGGAAAAAATTGTTAAGTTAGAAATAACGATAAGATAAAAAAAACAAATGAAAAAGTAAAATCCAAAATTTTCAATTGTTTAGTAATTGTCAAAAAATTGGTTTTATGTTATAATATGTAAAGTTAAAGGCTTCAAATGTAAAAGATTAAAGCCTAAACTATTATGAAAACTATTTAGCTTTAGGAGGAAATATGTCAGTTAAATTAGTATACACAGAAGAACAAGTTAATTTATTAAAATCAAAAATGCAAGAGCATTTAAAAAAGCCAGGTCCACTTATGCCTACACTTCATGATGCTCAAGATATTTTTGGCTGTATTCCTCTTGAGATTCAAGAAATCATTGCCAAAGAATTAAACGAAAGCATTGCAAAAATTAACGGTGTTGTTACGTTCTATTCTCATTTTACATTAGAGCCAAAAGGAAAACATGTTATTGCGGTATGTTTAGGTACTGCTTGTTATGTACGTGGTTCACAAGCTATAATTGATGAATTTAAAAAGCAATTACACATTAATTCTAATCAAACTTCAGAAGATGGCAACTACACATTAATGGAGACACGTTGCATTGGTGCTTGCGGTCTTGCCCCTGTATTTACAGTAGATGGCGTTGTTTATGGTAATGCAACACCAAAGAAAGCTCATGAAGCTTTGGATGATATCGCTTAATGACAGTAAAAGAAATCGTAAAAGTAATCAAAGGCAAGGAACTAACTCCTCCCATTAAGGATGAATCATTTGAGTTTAAACACGCATTTAGTGGTGACTTAATGAGTGATGCTTTAATGGTATTAAGAGAAGCAGATGAAGAATTTTGTGAAACGGGATTATTGATAACGGGTAATATTACAATGCAAAGTGTTAGAACAGCTGAAATGCTTGATTTTGCAGGTATACTTATTACAAGAGGTAAAGTCCCAACTGAACAAGTTCTTCAACAAGCATATGAATCAGGAATTGTTGTAATTGGAACAAATTATTTGTCTTTTACTACATGTGGTTTACTTCACGAGAATGGAATAAGAGGATTTAAAGAAGAATGATTATTCAACATGAACGTTTTGTAATTGAAGCAAACGACCTTGAAAATGCTGGTTATGTATCAAGTCATATCAAAAAAATGCTAAAAGAACATAACGTATCAAAACAAATAATTAAACGAGTAGCAATTGCAACATATGAAGCCGAAATAAATGTAGTAATTCATTCATATGGTGGTGAGTGTAGATGTTCGCTTCATCACAATCGAATTCATGTTGTTTTTATTGACCGAGGTCCAGGAATCACTGATATTAACCAAGCTATGAAAGAAGGTTATTCAACCGCATCAATGGAAGCGATAAACTATGGCTTTGGTGCAGGGATGGGCTTATCAAACATTCGTAAAGCAAGTGATGAGTTTAAACTTGATTCTTCACCACAAGGAACGAATCTAGATATTGTCATTTATCTTGAGTTAGGAGAAAATAATGAAAGTATTGCAGTTAGTTGAGACAATAAATGGTAAATTAATAACGAATGAAGCAACAAAAGATAATTCATTTGAAGGCGTATATGTTGGAGATTTACTAAGTAATGTAATGGCCAACATCAAAGAAGACAACTTATTTGTTACCATTATGTGTAATATAAACACAATTGCAGTTGCAAGTCTAAGAGATATTCCAATTATTGTTTTTTGTGAAGGAAAACAAGCAACACAAGAAATGATTAATAAAGCTAATGAATTAGAAATTGCCTTGATTGAAACCCCAATAAATGCAGCTGAAGTAATTAGAAAGATATATACGATATGAAATACTATTATGATTTACATATCCACACATGCTTGTCTCCATGTGGTGATGTTTTGATGACACCTAATAATATTTTAAATATGGCATATCTAAAAGGGTTAAATATTATTGCAATAACAGATCATAATTCTACTTTGCAACTTCCAAGTATAATGGAACTTGCACAAAGTTATGATATCCTTGTTATTCCTGGTGTTGAAGTTGAAACAATTGAAAAATATCATATAGTATGTTTATTTAGAAATTTAGAAAAAGCCAAAGAATTTCAAACTATTCTAGAAAACTTTATTGAGAAGAAAGAATACGATAAAGAAAAATATGGATATGAGCAAGTTTTGGATGTAAATGACGAAATAGTGAATGATTTAGATTATTATTTAGTTGTTAGCACATCATTAAATGCTCAAATGTTACATAAAATAGTCAAAAAACTAAAGGGTGTATTAATTCTTGCACACCCACATAAATATAATAATCAAGATACAACAGAAGAGTTTATAAATCTATTTGATGGAATTGAAAAAAACAAAAAAGATGAAAATTGCATCTACAATCAAAAGAAGAAAGTAATCGTAAGTTCTGATGCACACCAAATAACTGATATTTTAGAGTGTGTTTCCTCAATTGAGCTAGATGAACTATCAGTAGAAGCATTTTTTAAATATATGGAGAATTAAAATGGTTGATTTATCACTACATATTCAAGATTTATGTGAAAACTGTTTTACCGCAAAAGCTACAATCGTTAAGGTAGAAATAGCTTCAACTAATGAGTATTACGAAATAGCGATAATCGATAACGGATGCGGGATGAGTGAAGAAACCAAAAACAAAGTATCAAGTCCTTTTACCACTTCAAGAACGGTAAGAAAAGTTGGACTCGGCATACCTTTGTTTATCCAAACATGTGAACAAACCGGTGGATTTGTAACAATTAATTCTGTTTTAGGCTGTGGAACAACAATTACAGGAAGAATGTATAAGAATCATATTGATGCCATTCCTTTAGGTAATCTTGTAGAAACAGTGTATTTACTTTTTATTACCAACGATCAAGTAGAAGTTGGATTCAAATATAATGATTTTTATGTTAATTCAAAAGAATTAAGAGAGATTTTAGGGGATGTTCCATTAACTGAAAAAAGTGTAATGGAGTGGATTAAAGCTTATATTGATGAAGGAATCAATAGCCAAAATAGTAAATAGCCAGGAGGAATATATGAAAAGTTTAGAGGAATTAAAAAAATTAAGAGAAGCTGCTCAAGCTGGTCTTGAACTAAGAAAACACAAAGATGGATATCGAGTTGTTGTTGGTATGGCAACTTGTGGTATTGCGGCAGGAGCTCGTCCTGTACTTACAAAATTTGTAGAAGAAGTAGCAAATCGTAAATTAGACAATGTAACAGTTACTCAAGTTGGTTGTATTGGTGAATGTGCTTTAGAACCAATTGTTGAAGTGATTGATAAAGAAGGAAACCATACAGTTTATGGACTTGTATCAGTAGAAGATGTTAACAAGATTATTGAAGAACATATTCTTGGTGGTAGAGTTATTGAAACTAAAACCCTTGAATATTTAAAATCAAATAAGTAGAGGTAAAAATTATGTTATTACGTGCACAAGTATTAGTATGTGGAGGAACTGGATGTTTATCTTCACATTCAAAAGAAATTAAAGAAGCTTTTGTAGAAAATTTAAAAGAACTTGGTCTTGATAATGAAGTTCAAGTTATCCAAACAGGTTGCTTTGGCCTTTGTGAAAAAGGACCAGTTGTAATTGTTTACCCTGATCAAACTTTCTACTCACATGTTACTGTTGATGATGTTCCTAAAATTTGTTCTGAACATTTATTAAAGGGACGTATTTATGAACCTAAAGCATATAAGGAAGCAACTGAAGATGAACTTGCAAAAATTGCATCATTCAACCAAGTTAGATTCTACAATCGTCAATTACGTATAGCTCTACATAATTGTGGTATGATTAACCCATTTGATATTAATGAATATATCGGTCGTAATGGTTATGAAGCATTAGGTAAAGTACTTACAGAAATGACTCCTCAAGAAGTAATTGATGTAATGAAAAAATCTGGTCTTCGTGGTCGTGGAGGCGGTGGTTTCCCTACAGGATTAAAGTGGGAACTATGTGCTAAAAACGCTGGTCCTCAAAAATATGTATTATGTAATGCCGATGAAGGTGACCCAGGTGCATTCATGGACCGTTCAGTTCTAGAAGGAGACCCTCATAGTGTTATTGAAGCAATGGCTATTGCTGGATATGCAATTGGTGCAAATCAAGGTTATGTCTACATTCGTGCTGAATATCCTGTTGCAGTTGAAAGACTTCAATTTGCGATTAATCAAGCTCGTGAATATGGATTACTTGGAAACAATATTTTTGGTACTGAATTCTCATTTGATGTTGAAATTCGTCTTGGAGCAGGTGCCTTTGTATGTGGTGAAGAAACAGCCTTAATAGCTTCAATTGAAGGAGAACGTGGTATGCCTCGTAACAAGCCACCATTCCCTGCTGAAGCTGGTCTTTGGGGTAAACCTTCAATCATCAATAATGTTGAAACTTACGCAAACGTTCCACTAATTATTTTAAATGGTCCAGAATGGTTTAGTTCTATTGGTACAGAAAAATCAAAAGGTACTAAAGTATTCGCACTTGGTGGAAAGATTAAAAATACTGGTCTTGTTGAAATTCCTATGGGTACAACCTTAAGAGAAGTAATCTATGAAATCGGTGGTGGTATTCCTAATGGTAAGAAATTTAAAGCCGTTCAAACTGGTGGACCATCAGGTGGATGTTTAACAGAAAAACATCTAGATACACCAATTGACTATGATAATCTAATTGCGCTTGGCTCAATGATGGGATCAGGTGGTATGATTGTAATGGATGAAGACAACTGTATGGTTGACGTAGCAAGATTCTTCTTAGATTTTACTGTTGATGAATCATGTGGTAAGTGTACTCCATGTCGTGAAGGAACTAAGAGAATGCTTGAAATACTTAAGAAAATTACCGATGGAGAAGGAACTCTAGAGGATGTCGATGAACTTGAAGCTTTAGCAAAATCAATTAAAGACTCTTCATTATGTGGTCTTGGCCAAAGTGCTCCAAACCCAGTTCTTTCAACACTTGCTAACTTTAGAGAAGAATATATCGCCCATGTAGTTGACCATAAGTGTCCTGCTGGTGTATGTAAAAAACTACTTACATTCAAAATTACTGATGCATGTATTGGATGTGGCAAATGTAAACGTAACTGTCCTGCTGAATGTATAACTGGTAACATTAAAGAAGTACATGTTATCGATACAAATAAATGTATTAAGTGTGGTACTTGTCGTAAAGCATGTCCTAAGAATGCAATTGTAGTTGAATAGGAGGAAAATCAAAATGAATAATGTAAATGTAATCATTAATGGAAAACAAGCTTCTGTTCCTGCAGGTTCTACAATTCTTGAAGCAGCAGAATCAATGGGAATCTTTATTCCTCGTCTTTGCTTCTTAAAAGGAATTAATGAAAATTCATCATGCCGTCTTTGTGTAGTTGAAATCAAAGGATTAAGAACACTTAAAAACTCTTGTACAGTTAAAGTTACAGAAGGAATGGAAGTTGTTACTAATTCACAACGTGTAAAAAATTCAGTAAAACAAACATTAAAACTTATTGCTGCAAGCCATCGTTTTGAATGTTGGACTTGCCCAAGAGAACATAATTGTGAATTACTTGCTTTACTTCGTCGTTATGGAATTAAAAATGAAATGGCTGAATCAGGCGTATTCGCTAAGAAACCTCAAAGAATAAATGAGTCAGTATCAATCGTATTTGATAGTTCAAAATGCGTTCTTTGTGGAAGATGTATCGGTGCTTGTGAAAAATTAGCTGGAACAAATGTACTTAACTACAATGAAAGAGGATTTATCACTTTTGTAGGTTCTGCTAATAATCATGAAATCGAAGATTCAGGCTGTATCTATTGTGGTAAATGTATCGGTGTATGTCCTACTGGTGCTATCCATGAAAAGACAGAAGTTGAAGAAGTAAAAGAAGTATTAGATAGTAAAGAAAAATATGTAGTTGCACAAATAGCTCCAGCTGTACGTGCCGCAATAGCAGAAGAATTCGGAAATAAGATTGGAACAAATGCTGAAGGAAAACTTTATGCTGCTCTAAAAGAACTCGGCTTTGATGATATCACTGATGTTAACTATGGTGCAGATGTTACCATTATGGAAGAAGGAACTGAATTTATTGGTCGTTTCCAACAATTCTTAAAAGGAGAAGATGTAAAATTCCCAATGCTTACATCTTGTTCACCTGGTTGGATTCGTTATATTGAACGTTATTATCCAGAATTTTTACCTAATCTTTCAACAACAAAATCACCTCAACAAATTCAAGGTGCTGTAACTAAACATTATTATGCGAAAAAGATTGGCGTTGATCCTGCTAAGATTCATATTGTATCAATTATGCCATGTATTGCGAAAAAATATGAAGCAAGAAGACCTGAAATGGAATCAGATGGTTTAAGAGATATTGATAATGTATTAACAACAAGAGAACTTGCACAAATGATAAAACGTGAAGGAATTGATTTCAATGCCCTTGAAGACTATGTTCCAACTAGTCCTCTTGCAAAATACACAGGCGCAGGTGTTATCTTTGGTGCAACCGGTGGTGTAATGGAAGCAGCATTAAGAACAGTTGCTCATGTTCTTGATCCTGAACATGAAGATTCATTTGATTTCTCACCAGTTCGTGGTGTTGATAGTGGCATTAAAGAAACAACATTAACTATTGCCGGTCATGAAGTTAATATTGCCATTGTTCATGGAACTGTAAATCTTCCAGAGATGTTTAGAAGAGTTAAAGAAGGTAAAAAGCAATATCATTTCATTGAAGTTATGGCATGTACTGGTGGATGTATCAATGGTGGTGGACAACCTGTAGTACCTGCATCTGTTCAAGAAAAAGTTGATGTCAGAATTGAACGTGCAAAAGTACTATATAACATTGATGAAGCATTACCACTTCATAAATCTCATGAAAATCCTGAAGTTATCGCTTTATATAATGATTATCTAGGACAACCTAATAGTGAATTAGCTCATCACATCCTTCATACTCATTATTCACCAAAAGGTGTATATTCTAAGAAATAATAAAATAAGACTATTGATTTACTGATCAATAGTCTTTTTAATATATATAAATTTGTTATCTCTGGTAATTAATCCACTACTCTCTAAATCAGATAAAGTTCTTGAAACAGATGGCCTAGGAAGTGATAGTGCTTTCGCAAGCTCGGTTACTGAATCAATAAAAACTAAATTATTAATAGCTTTTAAGGATAAATAATACATAATTCGATCATCAATTCGTTTATGGGAAAAGAGTTTGGCTTGAAGTTTAATATCTAAGGTTTTATCGCTAATTAGAGTAAGATAAGAATCTAGCAAATCAGAATCAGATAAAAGAAGTTTCATTAATTTTTCTTTTGAAAGAATTAATACTTTTGTCTTTTTTTGACAAATTACATCACCTAGATATATATTGTTAGTTGCATTACATAAAATATCTCCAAATATATCACAATCCTTAATAACATTAATAGTTTCTTCTTTTTCATTATAGGTAATAGTACTAATTAATATTTCACCATTTAAAACGATAGTTAGTTCATTACATGGATTTCCTTCATTAAAAATTACTTGTCCTTTTTCAAAGGTATTTTCTTGACATATATCATAGTATTTATCAATAATTAATTGAACAAAATTATTCATAATTCCTCCAAGTGTAACATTTGTTACATACTATTATAATATCATATGGTATAATTAATTACAAATTAAATACAATAAAAATGAAAGGAAATATATATGAAAAAAATAATCACAATTCTTACTTTAGTAATAAGTTTATTTATGTTTACATCATGTTATGAATATGATAATGAACAAGTATCACTAATCGTTCCAAGTGGAGCTCCAACTTTTGGTATTGCGGAAGCATTAAATAATAATCAAGAACAAATAGATTATAATATTGTAGCAGGAGCAGATGCTCTACAAGCTGCTTTTACAAATGCAACTTATGATATCGTTATTGCTCCAGTAAATCTAGGCGCAAAGTTTTATCAAAGTTTAAATAATTTTGAATATGTTTATTACCAAACAATTGTTGGTGGCTGCTTCTATATCGTTTCTACGCAAGAAATAGCATCATTTACAGATCTTGATAAACAAGAAATTACCGTATTTGGAGCCAACTCTACTCCTGATGTAATTACAAGAAGTTTAATTAATTATTATAATATTGATGTAACTATCAATTATGTTAATGATGTAATCGAAGCAAATGCATCATTAGTTAGTGGTAAGGCAACTACGATTGTTTCCGCAGAACCTTCCATTTCTAAATTTAATGCTAGTGGAAAATTCCATACTTTAAGTCTTCAAGAAGAATGGAAAAAGATCTCCTCAGAAGATTTTAATATCCCACAAGCAGGTGTATTTGTTAAAAAAGAAAAATTAACAAATGCTAGTGTTAAGAAAGTGTTAGCCGAATTAAATTCATCACTTGCCCTTGCTAATTCTAATCCATCAAAACTTGCAAATAGTGCAACTGTTGTTGATGAAACGCTTAATAAAGTAGGGGTTGATACCTTAACATTAGCTGCTCCAAGATGTAATTTCATCAGTACTAAATATAATAAGCAAGAAGTAGAATTCTACTTCAATAAATTGATAGAACTTGGTTTAGGTAAAACAATTGGAGATAGTCTTCCAGATGAAGATTTCTACGCATAATAAAGTTAATCTAAAAAAGATATTTTATCCCTTAATAACAATAAGTATTATCTTAATTATATGGGAAATAGTGGCTGTTACTAAAAATGAACCATTAGTATTTCCTCCGTTAAGTTATATTTTTAAATCATTTATTGAATTATTCAATGTAAAAAATCTAAACTTAATTTTATCAACTTTACTTCGCATATTAATAAGTGTTTTAATATCATTTATTATAGCATTGATAATTGGTTTCTTATACATTTGGAAAAAAGAAACATACTGGTTCTTTAAACCTATTATTTCTTCAATGCGTGCTATTCCTCTTGCCATTATTTCTGTATTTCTCTTTATCTTGCTTAATGAAAAAACCGCTCCCATAGTGATTACTATTCTTGTTGTTTTACCTCTTGCAACAGAAGGAATACTTACTTCTATTGATGGTATAGATCAAAACATAATTGATGATTTGAAATTAATAAACACTAATGTACTTAAATCTTTGCTTTATGTATATATACCCTTAATTAAACAATATCTATTGATGGTTTTTATCCAAACATTTGGTCTTGGATTAAAAGTCATGATAATGGGTGAGTTTATCTGCTATACGAAAAATAGTATCGGGAAAGAATTATCAATTTTGAAATCAGCTTTTGATTTAAGCAACTTAATTGCATGGGGAATACTCATAGTATTAATTGTTGCTTTTGTAGAGGTTTTATCGAAAATAATAATAAATAAAGAACACCAAAAAATATCTAAGTAATTTAAAAACACTCTATATCTTGTATTTATAAAAAGTTATACAAGAAAGGAGTGTTTTTTATACTAAATTTATAATTCTAACATAATTGATATTGAATCAAGCTAACTCAATTGATACTAGAAAGATAATATTTAGGTGATTTTATTTTGCGAAAAAATAAAAATATGGTAGAATATAATAGGTGATATAATGGAAAAAATAACATTAACGAATATGTGTATGATCTATGATCAAGAGAATCAAAAGGTACTTGTACAAAATCGTAAAAAGAACTGGAAAGGAATCGCCTTCCCTGGTGGTCATGTTGAGCAAGGTGAAGCCATCGTTCCATCAGTAATACGTGAAATTAAAGAAGAAACGGGATTAGATATAAGCAATCCTAAACTAGTTGGAATTAGAGATTGGTATGATCCTAGTACAAATGAACGAACTGTTTCCTTTTTATTTGTTTGTTGCAATTATAAAGGAACAATGATTAAAAAGACAAGCGAAGGTGAAGTATTCTTTGTTGATGTTGATAAACTTGGGGAATTAGAATATGCATATGGATTTAAAGACCAAATACAAGTATTCTTTAAACAAAATTATACAGAAATTTTTTCTATTAATGAATCAAATAATTGGAAATATATATATTATTAGGAGGGAATATTATGCGTGAATTATTATATAAAATGTTAAAGACTCCATCACCATCAGGATCAGAATTAAAAATTCAAAAATTAGTTATTGAGGAAATGAAAGATGTTTCTGATAAGGTGATCACTCATCATAATTATAATGTGATTAATGTAATTAATCCTGAAAGCAAAACCAAGATTTTACTTTGTGGTCATATTGATGAGATAGGTCTTTATATTGAAAAAATAGAAACTAATGGAACTTGTAGAGTAGCAAGAGCTGGTGGAGTACGACCTCATATGTATGCAGGACAACATGTCAGAGTTATCAATCAAAAAGGGGAAGAAATATATGGAGTATTTGGTTATACTCCAAATATGGAAAAACTTGAAGTAAAAGATTTATTGCTTGATTTAGGTACATCATCAAAAGAAGAAACGATGAAACTTGTTGAAGTAGGAGATCCAGTTGTTCATGTAACAGATTATACTAATCTTCAAAATGATTTCTTAGCAGGAAGAGCTTTAGATGATAAATTAGGAGCATATATAGTTTTAGAAGTATTACGAAAAGTAAAAGAACTTAACACCCCTCTTGGAGTATATGCATCTACAACAGTAGGTGAAGAAACAACAGGAAGAGGCGCAAAAATGGCATCAAAAATAGTAAATCCTACTATTGCCATTGCGATAGATGTATCATATGCAACTGATATTAATTATTTAAGTAGTTTATCAGGAGATACATCTTTAAGTAAAGGCCCTATCTTAACTAAAGGTTCAATCATGAATCCTATTATACATCAATTATTATTGGATAGTGCTAAACGTTTAGAAATGAATGTACAAATGGATATCGCAACATCACGTAGTTTTACAGATGCGGATGACGTATATGATAAAAATGATGGTATTCCAACCTATTTAATTAGTATTCCTCTAAGATATATGCATTCTTCTGTTGAGGTCTGTTCAATGAAAGATGTAGAAGACATAATTAATTTACTAGTTGACTTTATAATGCATTTTGATCCTAATACAGAGTTTGATCCATTTAAATAGAGGTGAGGAAAATGAAAAAATATATATCAATAATTTTAACAATAACTATTTGTTTGTTATTAACTAGTTGCACAAATAAAAATAATAATGAATCTACTAAATCCTTAGAAGATGGTTTTGGTAAATATCCTCAAACGTTAGTCACAGATGATAGTGTAATCAAAAATTTAGCAAAAATTACAAAAACTAATGAATTTGGATATATTGAGTATAATCAAAAAGAGTACTTAAAATATAAAGAAAACTACTATTTAGTAGAACCAATTACGTGGATATCATTTAATGTGAAAAATAAAACATATTATATTACAGAGAAAATACTTGACCGTCAAGTATATATGAGCGATGAATACTTTGAACCTAACCTATATTCATATTTGAAAAAACCTGGTGTTCCAGAAAAAACCCATGCAAACAACTATTATTATTCAGATTTAAGAGAATGGTTAAACTCATATTTTATTTCTACCGCATTTACTAATGAGGAAATTAAAACAATTTTAAAGACATCGGTAGATAACAGCCTTGCATCTACAAATGATCAGTCCAATCCTTATGTATGTAGTAACACCGAAGATTATCTATTTGCTTTATCGTGTTTAGAGGCAGAATATCTTCAAAATAGAAGTGCCCTTCCTACCGATTATGCCATAGCTAGAGGGGTTGTTCCTCATAATGATGAAAAGATTGATCCTGATTTTAATGGTTATGCCGTTTCATGGTTACGTACTCCAAGTCCATTCTATAGTTACTGTGTATCATGCATAAATTATGATGGTAATATATATCGTTATTCTGATTGTTATTATGAAGGAGTAGGGGTTAGACCTGCATTTGTTAGAAAATAAAAACATCTAGACTTCTCATAAATTTTGAGAAGTCTTTTCATTACACATTTATTTTTATAAATAGTGTGATATAATAATAGTATAAAAAAGAAAGGAAACAAAACCATGAATAATAATTTACCAATTG
>JBJEEE010000049.1:0-3014 GCA_051872775.1 Bacilli bacterium | reverse complement strand
CCATTCCAATAACAATTATGTTGAGTATAATAATAATAATAATAGCACTAATAATGGAAATATAAATAAAAATTATTCATCCCTAAGTGTATCACTAGAGTTTAATGATAGCAAAAAGAATTCTATCCTTGGAATAGTTTTATATTTTGCAATTTTCTATCTTGTATCACCGATTATTTCTTCTATAATTACTTTAATATTTAAAGATAAATTAATAAATGTTGACGGTAATCTTGAAGTTAATGACACATATGTTTTAGTTGTCGCTATTATTAATTTAGTTACTTATCTACTTTTATTTGCAACTGTATTTGTGGTTAAATTTAGAGATTTAAAGCAAGATTTTATTGATTTAAAATACAATAAGAAAAAACTATTTTCTAATTATGCATTAACAATTGCCTTTATGTTTGCAGCAAACATGATAGCAAATATCATAATTAGCGTACTAAGTTTATTAATTTTACCATCTGATTATCCAATTGGTGATTCCGGAAACCAAGAAGTAATCAATTTAATGCTTACTTCTAATCCTGTTTCTCTTGTAATTACTGTCCTAATGACGGTAATTGGTGCACCTATTATTGAAGAATTAGTATTTAGAAAATCATTCTTTGGCTTATCTTCCAAAAAGAAAATATCAATTGTATTTATTAGTGCCCTTGCTTTTGGTGCAATTCATGTAGTTGAAAGCATTTTAAATATTGCGTTATCTACTGGTGATACTTATGCTATTATACAAGAGTTATTATACTTAATAAGTTACTTTATGTCTGGTCTTGCCTTAGGATTTGGATACTATCAATCCAAAAGTATCGTACCAGTAATTTTAGCTCATGCTACCTGGAATTTACTAAGTGTTATTTTAACCTTACTGATGATATAAAAATAAAGGAATTTCACATGAAATTCCTTTTTTATTTTAAGCGTGATTTAAGTTTTTTACTTGTATTGAATCTAATTTTATAATTACCATCTATATAGATTTTGTCACCTGTGGCTGGATTAACCCCATTATATCCTTCTTGATAATACTTTTCAAAAGTGCCAAAGCCACTAATAACAACTTTATCTTCAGAAACTATTGCCTCAGCAATTTGCTCAAAAGTCTGATTTACAATTGATTCTACATCAGCATAATTCAAGTTATTATCTCTGTGAATGTTCTTGATAATATCGCTTTTCGTCATTTTTTATCACCTATGATATTCTACTATTTTTACGATAAAAATTCAAATATTTTGCTTATTTTACCAAGACATTTTGACAATTTTATAAAACGATTGCGATTACGCCACCTTTACTTTTATTAACTACTTTTATAATACCATCACGGTATTTTGAAAGTATTAAATCTGGTACTTGATTAACTTTTACCTTTATTCCATCATTTATTACATCACATAATTTACGGCCAAAGATTTCGCTTTGCCATAATTTTTCTGGATCATTTTTGTAGTCTTCAAGCATATTATCGACAAGGACTTGTGATTGTTCTTCACTTCCAATGATTGGTTCAAATACTGAATCAACATCAACCTTACATACAAGGAGTGTTTCTGCTGTTGCCTTGATACTGATACCATATCTACCACTTTGTTTAATTATGGTTGGTTCATGTAGTTTCATTTCATTAACAGGTGGCACGATAATATCATATCCTACTTGATAAACTTTCTCTAAGTTCCCAACATGATCATAGACCCCTTTTGCTTGTCTTAATGATTGAAGTGATTTTAAAAACTTACTTTTATCATCGATTTTTTCCCCTAATATTTCTTCAATGATATCTTTATATATGTTTTCATCAATACCAATATCAAAGTTTACTAGTCCTGTTCCAGCTTCAATATTAGTAATTTCAACTTTAGTTAAAAATGGACATTCCTTTAGGGCTGATTGGATTGAAAAGACATCTTTCATTTTACGATAATTTCCGGTAACATCAGCTAATAAATTGGTAAAATCTTTTTTAAATGAAATATTACTATCTAACTCTTGAACCCAAGAAGGTATATCAATATTTAGTTCTGAAATATCAAATTCATTTAAAGCTAATTTTAAAATCATATCTACATCATCATCGTTCATTTTTTGAATATCAACTGGAATAACTGATGTACCATATTTATCAGTTAAATCTTGACATAGATGTTTTGTTTCACCATCACTTGGATGAGTCGTATTCATAATTACAACGAAAGGTTTGTCAAGTTCCTTTAGTTCAGCAATCATCTTTTCTTCAATTAACTCATAATCTTGGCGACTAAATTCACCAAAACTACCATCACTCGTTACTAAAACCCCAATATTAGAATGTGACTCAATGACTTTACGTGTCCCTATACCCGCCGCATCTCCAAAAGGAATTGGCTCACTAAACCAAGGGGTATGTACAAGACGATTTGTTCCATCTTCATTTAGATACCCTTTTGCGTTTTCAATAATGTATCCGACACAATCAACTAAACGAATATTAATATTCAAATCGCCATCTACGGTTATCGACATATTATTGGTTGGTACAAACTTTGGTTCAACCGTCATTATCGTTTTACCTTCACCACTTTGAGGTAGTTCATCGACTACTTTATGATATACGTGTTCATCCTTAATATATGGTAGAACCTTCAATTCCATAAAACGACGTATAAAAGTACTCTTTCCACTTCTTACCGGGCCAACAACCCCTAAATACATTTCTCCGTTTGTACGGGTTACAACTTCTTTAATTATATTTTCACTCATAGCTTTACTCCTTCTATCTAAATGTATGAGTAAAATTAGTTATTTATTACAAAAAAAACCAGTAAAATGAACTAATATCACATACTGGATGTTTTCTTGATTTTATTCTTTGCTTGTTGTTTTAATTTACAATATATAGCATAATCATTTAAAACCGTTTTAGCATCAAAAGGAAATACTTCATTATCAATTCGGTCTAATAATACAAGTAATTCTTTTTCAATTATTTCCACTAACTCTGGAGAATAACCATAGTCTATCTTATT
>JBJEEE010000048.1:0-12978 GCA_051872775.1 Bacilli bacterium | reverse complement strand
GACCCCAACTAATTCTAGAGCTTTTTTCAAAACCCCAACTAATTCTATCTAGTCTTTTTATTTTAGTAGTTCTTCTAGTTTTTCAACTAATTCATCCATTCTTTCCACAACAGCCATAAACGTTTCTTTTTGTAGGAAATCAACTCCTGCTTCTTTAGCTTGGTCTACCGGATATTTTGAACCGCCTGATCTAAGTAAGTTGATGTACTTATCCATTGCTTGTTGACCTTCACTACAAACATTTTTATATAATTTAAAGCTTGCGGCAAAACTTGTAGCATATTGATATACGTAGAAAGGAGTATAAAATAAATGAGGAATGTACGCCCATACATATTGTTTTACTTTCTCTTTCTTTATATCAATACCATAATACTTCTTGTATAAATCAATCATTATATTTGATAATACTTCATGATTGATTGGTTGATCATTTTCGATTAATTCATGTGCTTTTAGTTCATATTCAGCAAACAAAGTTTGACGATAAAAAGTACCAACAATATTATCTATTGCTTTTTGAATTACCATTATTTTTTCATCTTTTGATACTTCAGGTAAATTCAAGAAATAATCAAGTAATACATGTTCATTAAATGTTGATGCAATTTCAGCAACAAATATTGTATAGTCTTGCAATAAAGTTGGTTGAGTTTCAGCTGCATACATTGAATGCATTGAATGGCCTGACTCATGGGCTACAGTAAACACACTGTCTAGTGTACCATCATAATTTAATAGAATAAACGGATGACCATTTGGAATACTTGATGAATATGCGCCCGTTCTTTTACCATCTTTTTCGTATACATCTACAAATCCATCTCTTAAAACTTCATGAGCTTTAGCTTGGAAGTCTTCAGGGAATTTACTTATTGAACTGAAAAATAATTCTTTTGCTTCTTCAAAAGTATATTTTTTGTTGGATGAAGCAAGTTCAATAAAACGATCATATGTATGAATTGATGATAAATGTAAGTACTCTTTACGTAATTTGAGATATTTTTTAAGAGACTTATTATGTTGACTTGCTACTTCAACTAAGTTGTAATATACTTCTAGTGGTATATTGTTTCCATAAAGATGAGCTTCAAGACTATTCTTATAACCTCTTGCCTTAGCTTCTGCTTTATCTGCAAGTAAAACTGAATTATAAATTGAAGCAAAGGTTGTTTTATGTAGATCATAATTATTAAAAATCGCTTCAAATATCTTTTTACGATCATTTGCGCATTTTGCGTCTGCAATTAAAGCACGATAATTACCTTGTGTAACTAGGACTTTAGTTTTATCGGATAAAGTTACTTTAACAGGTTTTCCATCTCCTACCGCAAGAGCACTATATAGTTCGCTACCACTGTTTTCAAGAGGAGAAAATAACGTAAGTAGTTTTTCACTATTTTCATCTAGAATATGGCTTGCATTTCTGAATATTTTTTCAAAAATAAAGCGATATTCTTCAAGTTCTTGATCTCGATCAATAAAAGACATTATCGTGTCTTTTCCAATTGAAATAATCTCAGGAAGTTCAAATGAAGTGAGTTCACTAATTGCGTATAGCATCATTTGACATTTTGCAATTTGCGATGCGCTAGCAACATCTTTTTTATTTAAATCACTCTTAAGTGACGCATATTGATAGGCTTTATATCCTTTTTCTTGTAATTCTTTTTGTAATAAAAAATAAGCTTTAAAATCGTCAAAATTTGATAGTTTACCTTTATATTTGATAAGTTCACCACTTAATGCTTGCACTTCTTGTAAGGCTTGTTCAAATTCTTCTTTTGTATTGTAAAAATAATTTAAGTTCCAATTCATATTATTACCTCCTGATATATATTTTATCATATATATTTAATTATAACTATTCAATTGCTTTATTCATCACTATTTAATATTTCTACATCAACATTACTAAACATATTATTTGTTTGATTAATAATTACCTTACTATAGCTAAAGATTCCACATGACTTTTCATTTGATGTTAGATTAATGAATTTATTACCTTCGATATTAGCTACCGATTCTCCTTTTAAAATAATGGCATATTGTTTTAATTCACTTGATATACCTTCAATATAATTATTAGTTATACTTACATCTACACAAGCATTACTACGATTATTTATATATATAGCACTTTCATGAAAATTAGTGAATTTACATTTATTTATATCTATTACTTGTTGTTTATCATCATTAACAAAATATATTGCATATCCTTTAGGGTATTCATTTAATCTTTCTATTGTATGATTAATATTTATTAATTGTACATTTTCTAAATACAAAGATGAGCTTTTCAAAAAAACTCCAATTCTTAACGTTTCTTCATCTAATATACTATCTCCATCTATAACAAGATTTTTAATTGTTACATTACAGTTTTCAAAATCCATAATCGCTACGTTTTCTTTATTTGATTGTCCTTTCAAAGTGTTGTTATTTCCTTCAATAACAATATTTTTATCCTTAACAGTGATGTTTTCGCATAAATAGGTATTTATACTTATTTCATTAGCATTATCATTTAAGGCTTCTTGTAAACTATTGTAACTTTTATATGTACTTGTTACTTTTCCAGATTTTTGAATATTATTATTATTTATTAGTTCATTAGGTTGTGGAATAATAATTGATGAAATAACCACGTATATATATATTAATGCCACAAGCAACAATATTATTTTTTTTAGACGAAACAAAAAAATCCCTCCTATAAATTAAATCATTTATATTATGAGAGATTTTAGTTTATTTATAATTTTTTTGTTTATTTGTTGTTTTTATTACCATTGTGATTCCATATATCATACTACAAATCATTATGGTGGATAAAATATATGATAGCAAATCTGTTTTAAAATATAATGTAGGTGCGAGTAACGCTACGCCTACTGTGATTAATATAATATCTAATGCGGTAGTAAATATACGATAATTTTTAGATTCACATGAGAAGTACTTAGATAATATACTTGATGTCCCCCTTAACCATAATACTATACCAATAACTTGTTTGAGATCCGTTTTGTATACATTATATGGTATGAATAATGAAAAAAGAATGACTGAAACTAAAACAATTTCCACAACATTTATAATAATTACAGGGGTTTTCTTTTCTTTTATTACACCCTTAAATAAATAAAATATTAGATATACTAATCCTACTATTGTAAACAAAATGTTTATCAATAAGTTTCTTGTATAAGGAATAAGTAAAAGAACTGCTGTAACAAGACTAATGACTGACAATAATAAATATAGAATTAAATTTAACTTTTTTTGATTAACCATTTTATACCTCCATTTTTATTATTATCATTATTTATTTTTTGATACTATTTTTATTATTAATAAAAAAATCTCCAAAGTGAGAGATGACTTAGTCATTCACTCAAATCTTTGGAGATTTGATTTATTTTTTATGCTATCTTTTTTTGTAAAAATAATGTTATCTAATGATGTATTCAGCATCAAATGATACATAGTCTACATCTTCTACAGTATATGTACCTTCATAATAAGTTTGAGAAAGTTCACCAGAAGATGATTTAACAATTAAATTACCAGTAAGTTCAATATTACCACTTAATTGAATTTCTTCAAGTGGGCTGAATGATTCACCATAATATCTTGTGTAAGTATAGTACATATCTCCAATGTATACTGTAATATGATATACTTTTCTTACAAATGTAGCATTAACTGTGATGTTTTCAGTTACATTACTGAAATCTGCATCCCATGTCCATGATAGACCAACATATGTGGTTTTCATATTTGCAGGTTCTTCAGCAGCCGTACCATAATCAACAGTAGATGTTCCAATTACTTCTCCTAAATCATCTAAGAAGGTAACAGTGTATTGACGTTTAACACTTAAATATACCGCATTAATAGTTAGATTTGACTTAACACTAGTATAGTCATTATCCCATGTTAGGAAAGTGTATGTATACTCAGCTGTTTGTTCCTTAACTGGATTTTCAGGAGCAATGGCACTATTACCCCATTCAACAACTTGTTCACTAATTAGGGTATCGTCATTATAGAATTTTACATTAAATTTCTTAATTGCATATTGAGGATATAAATATGTATCTTGAGCAGGAACAGTAAAGTTATTTAATTCACTTAAAGAAATTTCTGTACCATCTTCTAATTTCCAACATACAAGATCATAGCCTTCTCTTTCCCAAGAAATACTTCTAATTGCTTCTTCTATGTCAAGACCAGATTGATTATATTCACCAGATATAATTTCCTTTTCAATATATGAAATATTACCATTACCAAGATTGAATGGAATACGTGCATATACAGTATAAGTATTAATAGCAAATTTGGCGATTGCTTCCATTTCACCAGTAATTGTGAAACTATCTACAGGAGTTGTTGCGCCATTAACTAACCAACCAACAAATGTATAGCCTTCTTTAGTAGGTTCAGTTGGTAGAGTAGCAGTTGTACCATAATCTTCTTCATAAGAAGCAACAACTGTATCACCATTCTTGTAAGTAACAACATACTTTCTAATATGTTCATCATAAGTTGCGGTAATAACAACATCATTAGCAGGCATTAAATCGAATAGAGTATCCCATCCTGCAAATGTGTAGTAATTAGCTACAGTAGATGCTTTTGTTGGATCAGATGGAGCAGTGATTGGCGCTTGATAATCAACCGTTTCTTCTTTTAATACAGTTATACCATCTTCATCAACAAACTTATAGGTGTATTGATTAATAGTATATGTTGCTTTTACTGTTAATTCACCAGTAATATTGTTATATACTTTATCCCAACTTGTGAATGTATAACCAATTCGAGTAGGATTTTCAGGAGCTATAGCACTACTACCATATGGTACATTTTGTTCACTAATTAATGTGTCATCAAAATCTACAAACTTAACTAAATATTCATTAACTGTCTTACTATATACAGCTTTATATGTTGCACTTCCATCTACAGGTGCTACTTCATCAGGATTACCATCTCCATCTTTATCCCATCCTGCGAATGTATATGTATATTGTACATCAGCAGCTTTAGCTGGAGCTTCTGGAATTACTGGAACTCTACCATATTCAAATAGACGATTTTGAATTTCGTTACCAGCTTCATCAACAAAAATGATACGATACTTATTTAGCGTTTCAGTATAAACAGCTTTAAACTCGGTATCACCACTTACTACATATGGTGCTTCTTCCACAACACCATCGCCATCTTTATCCCATCCTGCAAATGTATAAGTATATTGTACATCAGCAGCTTTAGTAGGATGAACTGGTTCAGTTGCATTATAACCATAGAAAACAGATTCTTCTTTTAACAACGTTCCATCCCAATCAACAAATGTTACATTATATAATTTTAATTTCTTAACCAATCTAACTTCTAGTGGTGCTGTAACATGTGCAAAGTCTGTATCCCAAGATAAATTATAACCTTCTATTTCAATTTCTGGTGCCACTGCACTTTGTCCATGTGATACCATTTGATTATTAGTGAAAGTATCACTATCAGGTATTACGTTTCCTTCTGCATCATAGAAAGTAACTAAATACTTACATAATTCATAATAAGCGTAAAACTTACAATCTACATTAATGCCAGTGAAATCAGCCTCTTCACCATTTTCATCAACCCATTTTCCTTCAAAACCATACAAAGTAGGTACTTCTGGAATTTGGTATTTTCTAAATTCAACTCCTGTAAAATTTGTAACTTGAGTAAGTATTTCACCACTTTGGTCTACAAATGTTACAGTGTATTCAGGCTTAGTTGGATCTATATTATCGATTGTCGTACAACTGTATGAAAACAAAGCGATAAATAAAAAAGCCATTAAAAAGATAACATTTCTAATTTTTTTCATTTCTTTCTCCTTTTATAAACTTAGAATTGTTAAGTATAGACTTGTGCATCATACTATTACAATCCTATTTATACAATACTATAATACACTTTATGATTAAAAAATGCAAGTAAAATACGAAAAAAAATTAGGTAATAGTTTACCTAATTAATTATTAATAAAAATGAAACCCAGATGAGCCGTTATCACCATGCGCCACCGCATGTTATCTAAAGTGGTAGGCATAAAACTATATTTTAGGATTCCTACTCGTAGCAGGCTTTCAACACCATATAATCATTGCCCCCTATGTGTTTGTGTTCGGGTCGCCATTTTTGTGAAAATGCGTACTCCCCAGGCATTTTTATTATATCATATTGATTATACTTTTTGCAAGTATTTATATTATGAAAATACTACCTTTTATTTACACAAATCATCTAACTTATCGATAATATATGATAACAAAATATATAAATAATTGAAAAGAATAATAATCACAATATAAAAATTATAGTAATCAATATTATAAGTTGCTATATAATTATATGATAAAGATGAACCAAATAATCTCTATAAACAAATTACTTAGACTATACATTTCTACTCCGTTATAATTAAAGTAATTGTCACAATAACTCGTGGATTAATAATATATGTTCCTATAATTGTTGCAGTACATACACTATTAGATGTAATAAATCCCCAATTATTCATTGTAACTACATTATTTTCTGATGGTACAGTAATTTGCCAACTATAGTATTTAATCATCGGAAAAGGACAATTTGTGCTATTAAGTTCTAATTTATACTCCCCATTTTCTGAGCTAAATGAAAACGTCATAGTACTATCAATTTCAAGTTGTTCTGTGGAAGTATCTTTAGTTATTATTATTGTTTTACGATATACAACACTTGGATCGGTTTTTAATACCGCATATATTGTGACTTGTGTGTCTTGATCTACGTTCTTTGCAAGAACAGTACCATAATCAGTAACAATTGCGACATTATTATTACTTGAATACCAATCATAATCTAATCTTGAAATAGGTTGTAATAACAAATTTTCAACCATTAAATACATATTTCGTGTAAATCCTTCTGTAATAGTGTTGCCAAGAATGTCTCCATTGTTTAATGTTACTTCTGTTCCTAAAACGAATCCTTCATTATATGCTGGATCTGTCACAAGTGTTCCATCAATGTCTAAAGCTAGATTCACCATCCTTCTAAGTGCAAAATTAATACTTATATTATTTAAATTATTATAATACCCAAAATAATATGTTCCTGGTTCTAATACTACCGTGAATACAGGACAACTATTAGTAGGAATTATATTATAACTTTCTTTTATCGTTACATAATAATTATCTTCTACTTGGTCAAAACTAGAATCTATTATTTTTTCAAATATATATACAGGAATAGTGTTTTGAATTACCCCATTAGTCATTATATCCAATTCTATTTTAGATTTATGACTAATTGTTACTTCTTCAAAGTAGCTTTGTGTATTTTGATTATCAAATAATATATTTACATTTATAGATGCTAGATTATTTATATAATTAATATTATTAATTTCAACCTTCTCAATAAGTAATGTTAATGTAGAATAATTGTTATTTGGAAGCACGACATCTATATAATAATTACTATTGTTTGGTAAATATACAAACATTTGACTCTCATTAGCATTTGCTATAGCTGGAACATAATCATTTGTCATAGAGTACCTATTTAAAATACTTGTTCTAGCGCTATTTGTATATATTACAATTGAACCATAAGGAAAGGCACTGTTCCCAGATGTTTCTAAACTAAACTTATATAATCCTGCTCCTTGATTGTTAGCATAGAATGATTTATTTTTATAAGTGCTATCATCTATTTTATGTAAATGATTCATAATATCATTATAAAATCCAAATGAAAGTTCATTTCCATTATTTTCCCATCTTAATTTATAATTAGTAGAAAAACAACCAGAAAGACTGTTTGAACAATATCTTAAATCGACATAATACACTCCTTGACTCATATACTGATTTATTGTCTCTTCGCCACTACATAACAATGACATACTTGAGTCATAAATATTCATAATAATTGAAATAGGCGATATGATTCTATATGTCTTCCCACACTCAATATTTAATTTATATATTTTATTATAACCAGCAGTTAATTCAGTAGATACGCTAACATCAACTAAGCAATGTAGATTAATTTCATCAAAATTGTTATTATTCGGAACAATTTGGTTTTTGTAAGATACCCAATGTTCTTTATTCATATATTCTGCAATTCTATTAATAGGTACTGTTATTTGCATTGTAGATGAAATACCATTAAAAACATTATTGCCAATGCTTGTAATTTCACTAACTTCTCTTTCTACTATAATAGAAGATAATACTGAGCAATTTTCAAATGCTGAATCCCCAATACTTATTACGCTATTTGGAAGTGTAATATTTGTTAAACTTGAGCATCCTTTAAAAGCCGATGAACCTATTGTAATAAGATTATCTGATAAAGTAATATTTTGTAAAAAAGAGCAACCTTCAAATGCACTTATACTAATACTAGTAACTGAGTTCGGTATTGAAATGCTTAATAAACTAGAACAACCTTTAAAAGCTAATGAACCTATTGTTGTTATATTTGAGAATAAACTTATAGATTGTAAATATGAACAACCTTCAAATGCACTTATACCAATATTATTAACCGAGTTTGGAATAATTATAGTCGATAAACTAGAACAACCTTTAAATAAAGAATCGCTAATAGTTGTTAAGTTATTTGGTAAAATTACACTTTCTAATCCATAGCAATTTTCAAAAGCATTGTTCCCAATACTTGTGACTGAATTAGGGATAGTTATGCTCGACATACTGTTTAAATTATTAAAGGAATTGCTTGCTATTGAATTAATTATCTTATTATTGATAGTATTTGGTAAAACAATATTCCCACTTAGTTCATAATTGTGACCAATTATTTGAGTTCCGCTACTATCAACTTCATATAAGTCATCAATTGTTGAATACCCACATTCTTGACAATTCAATTTTCTATATGTTCTAATTATATTAATACCAGAATCACATAAATTATGATTGTGTACTACATTCATTCTAATTTGGAAACCAAACCATGCTGCTGGAACCCATACATGAGTATTGATTTCTCCCCATCCATAATGTACAATAAAACCATCTACTCCATCTAATTTTGCATAACCATAAGCCACAACAACATGATACGAAACAGCATCTGAAAATACTGGTTCATATCCTAACACAATCGGCTTGCCTGCATCAATGTCCGCTTGTGCTATTGATTTTGAAAAAAATCCAGATGTAATACTTACATTATCTTTGATACTTGTGGCGTATTTATCTATAAAACGATTAGCAGCAGAAGTAACAAGACCTATAGCTTGACCAATTAATGGAAACCCAGAAAGAACTGTTAAATCTAAAAGTTCATTATATACACCATCGTCAGTTCCTATGCTACTTCTACCTTGTCCAGAAGAAAAAGTTGTATCCACGTCTGGGTGCTCTTGTAAGTTCCCAAAATTTTCACACAAAAATGAAATATTATCATCACCTGTTTCAGGAATCAATCTTCTGTCTGAATAATAATTATGATAACCTAGTAGTAATTGCACAGCTACTGTAGTACATGTTCCTGCATAATTATCTGATGTATTATTTACAGCATGTTTTGGATTAACCAAAAAATAATTAGAATTATCAATATATTTGACATCTGTAAAGTTACTGATTCCTTCAGTGTCTATATCGACAACATTTTCTGTTTTGTTTATACTATTTAGTAATTGAACCTGAGAATTGTTATTTTTTATAATTGTTTGTTCTGAATGCGCATAAATATTATTTGTGCTATTAACTAATATGCAATATAAAGAAATAAACAATGTTAAAAGAAATAAAATTTTACTAAAGTTTTTATATTTTTTTGTCAACATACATTTCTACCTTTCATTTACAAATCAAAATAATTATTTGGAATAAAATGAACATCAGATACTTCGAATTGTTCTTGATCAACGATGCGTTCATAAGTGAACTCTTTCATTGAAATTAGATTTAAGTATTTATCTCCTCTTTTGACTGCCGGAATATAACTAGAAGTACTTTCTTGTTTAACATATAAGAGATATCTTTTTTCATTCTTTGTAATGCCAGCTGAAGCATAATGGCTAGTGCTATATTCACATGGTATACCAATTTCATTAACCTCATATTGTTTCACCATTTTACCACTTTTATCATCATAGACTAATTCATATTTATTCCATCTTTTCCCATCATAACGAATATACATGCTTGTACCATAAGCACAGTTTAAGTCGGCTTCTCTAATAAGGATATATAAATATCCCGTTGGTTTAAAATCGACGACAAAATATTGAAGTTTATCACTTTCGTCATATACTGGATATAACTCATAATCTTCATATCCTAAATCATCTTTAAAATATCTTTCTTCGATTAATTTACTAACCCGTTTGATATGTTCATTTTTAGTATAGCAACTAGCAGTTCGACAGCCAAACAAAAATGGTAAACATAACATAAGTAAAAATATTATAATAGATTTTTTCATTTTAGTACTCCTTTTTATAAACTATATCAATGTACAATAGTTAAAAACAAAGTTTTAAGATAACATACTTTAATTATATCATATATTAATATTAGAAAAAATATAATTGCTTTTTATATTAACAATCCTAAATTAATAAATGAATTAAAAAATTGATTTTTTATGAATAATATGCTAAAATACTTTTGGTGATTATGATGGATAAATGCTTAGAAGTTGAACGCAGTATAATTACAAAATTTAGACCTACTATTTGGCGATTATTCTTAAGAGGTATCGAAGAGTATCAAATGATTAAGGATAATGATAAGATAGCTGTATGTATATCTGGTGGAAAAGATTCAATGTTACTTGCAAAATGTGTGCAAGAATTAAAACGACATTATGATATTAATTTTGAAGTTGTATTTATTGCAATGGACCCTGGGTATAGTCAAGTAAATCGTGAATTATTAGAATCTAATGCTAAAATGCTTGGAATTCCTCTTCATTTTTTTAATACAAACATTTTTAATGTTGTTAATAATACATCTGATTCTCCTTGTTACTTATGCGCAAGAATGAGAAGAGGATACCTTTATGCAGAGGCGCAACGCTTAGGATGCAATAAGATTGCTCTTGGTCATCACTTTGATGATGTTATCGAAACTATTCTTATGGGAATGCTCTATGGAGCACAAATACAAACTATGATGCCAAAACTACATAGTACCAATTTTCCTAATATGGAATTAATTCGTCCCTTATATTTAGTTAAAGAAAAAAGCATCATTAATTGGGCTAAATCAAATGATCTACATTTTTTAAGATGTGCCTGTCGTTTTACAGAAAACATCGAGATTAAACATAATTCTAAGCGAAGTGAAGTCAAGGAATTGATTAATAATCTTCGTAAAGTATATCCTAATATTGATATAAATATTTTTAGAAGTGTTCACGATGTTAATCTAAATACTTTAATTGGCTATCATAATGATAAATTTACGTATAATTTTTTAGATGATTATGATGATATTAATGAAAAAAAACTTGATTAAAAATCAAGCTTTTTTATTTGCGATCATATAGTTGGTCAATCTGAATAACTGGATTTAATTTTTCATCGTATTCTTTAATCTTTTGTGTTAAATATTCCCGAATTTCTGCTTTGGTTGCTTTGAATTTTATAGGAACATTGACATCAAATAAAACATTAGTATGCGTTTGACCATGGACTACTCTGAAGTCATGAATTGTAAGAACAGAATCATATTCTGTCACTATATCCATAACAACTTTCTTTATTTCCATTGTTTTTTGATCGGTAATATCAATTGGATCCATATGAATAACTAAATCAATATTTAATTGTTCTCTAAAGTCTCTTTCAATATTATCGATTATATCATGACTTTCAAGTATATCAGTTTTAGCTGATACTTCCGCATGTATGGTTGCGAAAATCTTATTTGGACCATATGAATGAACTACTAAATCATGAACTCCAAGGATGCCTTCATAAGAAAGAACTTTGTCAGCTATTTCTTTTTGTGTTTCTTTTGAGATATCTTCCCCAATTAGAGGATTTGTTGTCTCTTTAAAGGTCTTTATTCCTGATATAATAATGAAAATAGAAACAAAAACACCGATATATCCATCAATAGGGATTGACCATATATGATAAACAATCATACCAATGATTACGGCACTAGTTGAAATACAATCATTTAAACTATCTTGAGCCGTTGCTATTAAAGTTGAAGAATCAATGTCTTTACCATTTTTACGATTAAATAAAGATAACCAACATTTTACTAATATTGATACACCCAATATTATATATATTACTGTAGAAACAGTTACTTCTACCGAAGAAGGGTCTTTAATTGACTGTACTATTTTTTGAACCGATTCATAGCAAAGTAAAGCTCCAATCAATAAAATAATAAAAGAAACTATGACACCTGTAATATATTCAATACGTTCATGCCCAAATGGATGATCTTCATCAGCAGGTTTAGTCGAGAGTTTAAATCCAATTAGGGTAATGATTGAAGAACCAGCATCAGATAAGTTATTGATACCATCAGCCATAATGGAAACACTACCGCTTAAAAATCCTGCAATAATCTTAAAAATACATAGAAATAAGTTACATACAATTCCTACAATACCAGAAAGGGAACCATATTTAGCTCTTACTTCTGCATCTTTGACATTCTTATAATCTTTTACAAATAGTTTTAATAATAATTTTCTCATTTTTTCACTTCTTTCTTATTACTAAAGTTTTAATAAATTATGTTTATACTCATATAAAATCATAATGGTATATATATTAGTTTCTCGAAATATTATTATATCATTTTAACAATAAATAAATTTATTATTTGCATAAAAAAATGATTATGTTTATGAATTGGTGAATTGTAATATCAAATGCAACAAAAATAAAAACCAGGTTTTTACCTGGTT
>JBJEEE010000047.1:0-3062 GCA_051872775.1 Bacilli bacterium | reverse complement strand
GACCCCAACTAAATCTATAGGATTTTTATAAACCCCAACAGATTCTATCTAGTCTATAACTATAGGTTTATATTTTACTAATAAATCACTAATCTATTTTTTTGTACTTCTTTTCTTATAGTTCTTTGGGGATACTTTTTTATTTTGCGTTTCATTTTCTTTTTTAGTGATTGTATTACTCGTTTCAATTGATACAACCATTGTTAATGGACGATGTTTTGTTAATCTAAATATTTGTCTTGTAATTTCTTCACTAATGGTTTGTTCAGTTTGCGCAAGTGAGTAATCCTTACGCCATAATGAATTCTCAAAAATACTTTTAGCAAGTACAGTTAATTTTTCTAGTGATCCAATTTGTTGTAAGTCAGTTGCAAATCCCTTAGTTACAATCATTGGTTCTTTTACAACCTTACGTTGTCGTACATCATAATATATAGTTATTATTACTGCTCCTTCATTTGACAAAGCTTCACGATCTTTAATTACTTCTTCATTTACATCACCGATTAACGAGCCATCAACGAAGACATCTCCAACTTTAATCTGGGTGCTAGCTTCTAAGTTACCATCAACAAAATTAGCAACCTCACCATTATCAAGTAGCACGATGTTTTCACGTTTATAGCCAGCTGAAGTAGCAATAAGCATTTGTTCATACATATGACGATATTCGCCTTTAATTGGAATTATGTATTTAGGCTTAACTAAATTATAAATTAATTTTAAGTCATCTCGACTAGCATGAGATGAACGTAAAATATCACGATCAAAGAAGGTTAAATCCAAGTCATAACGATATAAAGTATTGATAACATCATTAAAGATACGCTCCGTTCCCGAGACAGGTGGGCATATCAAAACAACACAATCATTACTATGTAAATGTAAATATTTGTCATCCCCCATAACCATTTTAACAAGCATTGAATATACTTCTTCTCTTTGTCCATGAACAAAGATTACCGCATCATCAATTTCATTATTATTTACATCTGATAAAGGATCTATCTTAATATATGAAGTTGTTGGAAATCTTAAATAGTTATTAGCTATTGCTGTAGCGACTACTTGTTCTCCTCGATGGCCAACAAAAGCAATCTTCTTATTAAAAGCAATAGATAAGTCTATTATTTTTTGAATACGACTTAAATCTGATGAATAAGCTGCAACAATAATTCTACTATTTGCATGTGTCAATATATTATTAAAGTTATGTTCTAGTAAAGTATCATTACTTATACGACCAATTGCACTTGTTCCAACACTTTCGGTAAGCAATGCGAGGACATTCTCTTTTTCAAGATCAGTTAAGCGACTAAAACTTGTCGAATATTTAGCTTCCGTCGTTGGCATAAAATTAAAATCCGTTGCATACACAATCGCGCCATCAGTTGTATAAATAACTATACCCACTGACTCAGGAATACTATGAGAAGTATTAAAAAATTGTACTTTAATATTTTTAAAAGTCAAAGTCTTATTTTCATTAATGCGATATAAACGATACTTTTTAATATCCATCTTATTCTGAACAAGTGAATTTTCAATCAAACTTATCGTAAAATGTGTACCATACACATTAATTGAAAGATTTCTTAATAAATAAGGAATTGCACCAATATTATCTTCATGGCCATGTGAAACAAAAATTCCAGCGATTTTATCTTTATTTTCAATAAGATATGATAAATCAGGAACAACCGCATCAACTCCATACATATCAATATCTGGATACTTTAGACCAGCATCAAGAATAAAGATAAAATCATCAGTTTCGACAATATACATATTCTTTCCGTTTTCACCAAGACCACCAAGAGCCATAATTTTTATATTTGCCATATCATCACCTAATGGTATTATATCAAAAAAAAACCATTTTAGCAAATGGAGTGTTTATCTTTTTATAAACTAAATATTGAAAGCACACCAAGCAAAAAAATAAAATAATTTAATCTAAATAAAGATTATTGAAGATTATGAGATTTTAAATATGTATTAGATAACTTTAATAAACCTTCTTTCCCTACTTGTTTAAGGTACAAATATAATTGTTCTAATCCTACTCTTGAAAAAGCATAAATCATTGTATAAAATATGCAGTTATCTTCATTATTAAGATTTAACTCACAATCTGCTTTCTTCAATAAATCAATAATGTAGGGTGCAGATAAACATAAACCAAACCCAAATTTTAATACGTTCACTCGCTTTGGTATCGTTTTTCCTTCACGATACGATTTAAGCGTTTTAACACTAATATCCGTTTCAATTGCAAGATCATTAAATGAAAATATTATTTTTTTTGCAAATGCTTTATTTATATGATAATTTAAAGTATCTTTAAAAGAAAGAGGTAATTCCTCTTTTTTATTATTGAAATGATTTACGTTTTCTATGGTATTTTTCATAATTAAACTTAATTGTTCAGAATTAACTTCAATATCTTGACTATTCTTTGGTTGCATATAAAAAAACAAATTAGAATATAGAATTTTATTGCGTTCCTTTAAATATTCTTTTGATATTTCAAAAATTAAACAACATTCATCAACATGATTTAAACCATATTCAGTCATCTTGAAATTATCGTAATCAAAATATTTAGATAAATTTACTACAATCATATTATTAAAAAATAATAATGTTTCATTATTAAAGGCCTTTCTTAATGATTCATTATTCTTAATTAACATTGTAAATTCATTAACACTTATGATAAAAGTTTGATTGGACTTAAGGATATTCTCTTTACAAAAAAAAGGTAATATATATTTACCATCAATATAATTACATAAACCTTCTACTTCATTTATTCCCAATTCTTTTAATCGTATTTTTGATGACAATTTTGATGTTCCAAAATAATCAGAGAATTTAGCTAATACAAATTCTCCTTTTTCTGCTCGCGTTAATGAATTATTTGATGAATTATTAATTTCACTCCATAATTCTTGATATTTTTTTAAGGCCATCTTTTTAGGCATTAATATTTTAGGTGCAAGTTGTCTCGCTTGCCATTCCATCCATTCAATATCTTTGGCTATTTTATCGTCATTATT
>JBJEEE010000046.1:0-13194 GCA_051872775.1 Bacilli bacterium | reverse complement strand
GCTTGTTCAGACATATTAAAGGTTTTATATACTGTTGCAATATTCACGTAAGTAGTTCCTACATAGATTTCATCAACTCCATGCAGTCTTTTCAATACAATTTGTGACTCTTCAATACTATTAAGGCCTTCTTTGATATATCCTTGTTTTCTAAAATAGCCCATACGTTCATTAAGAATAGAAAGTAATAGTTCATCATTATGTAATTTCTTACTTTCATTATACCAATAATCAAGAAACTCAAGGGCCCCTTTAAGATCATTTTTCCAATAATAATCATCAAGACGTTCAATGATGCGTCTTACATCAACATGGGTAGACTCATCACTATCGATATCCATATTTAATAAGCATCTTGGTTCTTCATAATCTTCTTTTTTTAATTCATCTTTCATAATATCACCAAATATTATTGTATCATATTTTGTCAACAACATTATCTAAAACGCAATTATTTAATAAAATGATTAAAGTAATTCATTTTCATAAAAGAAATTAAATGTGGTATAATAAACATAGATTTAAATGTCAAAGTAATAAAAAAGGAGGAAAACAATGAAAGTAATTGCAATGTTTGATAGTAAAAAATATGATATTGACTCTTTTTCCAAGATTATGAATCGCTACCCCAATTATCAAATCAAGTATTATGAAGTAAAGTTAAGTAAAGAAACGGCTGTACTTGCGAAAGGTTGTGATGCGGTATGCGCATTTGTTAACGACATCATCGATGAAGATGTGATTAATATCCTTGATAGTTATGGAATTGAAGTTTTAGCTCTAAGATGTGCGGGATATAATAATGTTGATATTAAAGCAGCATATAATCATATTCATGTATTAAGAGTTCCGGCTTATTCTCCCTATGCGATTGCGGAACACGCGATGGCTTTACTTCTTTCTTTAAATCGTAAGATTCACAAGGCTTATATACGTACAAGAGACTTTAACTTTAGTTTGCAAGGTCTACTTGGTTTTGACTTATATGGTAAAACAATAGGAATAATTGGAACCGGCAAAATTGGTCAAGCATTAATTAATATTTGTAATGGTTTTGGTATGAAAACTTTGGCCTATGATATGTTTTGTAATCCTAATCTTGCCACCACATATGTTGAATTAGATCAATTAATTAAAACATCTGATATCATCTCGTTACATTTACCCCTAACTAATGATACAAGACACTTGATTAATCAACAAAGAATTGAGATGATGAAAAACGGATGTATTATCATTAACACTTCACGTGGCGGATTGATTGATTCTAAAGCATTGTTAAATGGTCTTCAAACTAAAAAGTTAGGTGGGGCATGTCTCGATGTATATGAAGAAGAAGCTGACTTATTTTTTGAAGATAATAGTAATGAAATAATCCAAGATGATATTTTATCACTTCTAATATCCCTTCCTAATGTAATTATTACATCTCATCAAGGATATTTCACCCAAGAAGCATTAGAACAAATTGCTATTACTACTTTAGACAATATTAATGATTATTTTACTGGAAATTCTTTAAAAAATGAAGTATGCTATAAATGTTTAGGAAATAATTCATCAAAATGTTTTGAGAAGAAAAAGAGCAAATGTTGGTAAGGAGGAAATATGTACAATAGTTTTGAAGTATTAAATAAATTATATTTTGTAAGAACAGGTGGTTCAAATGAAGAATTAGAAGCTGCCAAAATAATCCAAGCAGAATGTGATAAAAGAAATGTCTTGACAACTTTAGAATCATTTGAAGTAGATGGATATGAAATAGAACAAGCTAGCCTTACATTTAGTGATCCATCTTTACAAATAGAATGTGCCGGAGTTGGACTTTCATCTAGTACAACTGATGATGGCATAACGGGAGAAGTAATCTATGTAAATAGTTTAGATGATGCAAAGGTATTGCAAGTAAAAGATAAGATATGTCTTATTCATGCTAAACTTGTAAACTATAAATTATATAAATATCTTATTGAACAACATGCATTAGGATTAATTCTTTGTACTGGTGATGTGTATAAAGAAAATAACCAAGTTGATTTGGATCCTTATATGTATCGACCAAGACATTATGAAAATGGTAAAATTCCAGCTGTTTGTATTAGAATGAAAGATGCGGAGAAATTAATCAATAGTTTACCTCAAAAGGCTACTATTATATTAAAACAAAAAGAAATGAAAAAGGCATCTCATAATGTTATTGCTACTATTGAAGGTACGGATTTACCAGGAGAAGTTATTGCCTTTACAGCGCATTATGATTCGGTCAGTTACTCTAAGGGAGCGTATGACAATGCTACAGGATCAACTGCCCTATTAGAGTTTTTATCTTACTTTGTTAATAATCGTCCTAAACGTACGCTTAAGTTTATTTGGTGTGGTTCTGAGGAAATGGGATTAGTTGGTTCAAAAAACTATGTACTTATGCATGAAAGTGAACTTTCTAATTATAAATTATGTATCAATATTGATATGATAGGTGTCACCATTGGGTATGATCATGCCTGTGTCACTGGACATTCCTCACTTGTTAGTTATCTTAAATATGTAAGTTTAGAAGAAGGCTTTGGTCTCAATGTTCGTCAAGGTGTGTATTCATCAGATTCAACTAGTTTTGCGGATAAGGGCATTCCCGCCATTTCTTTCGCAAGATTATCTCCAAGTGGTGGTGCCGTAATACATTCGCGAAATGATGTTTTAGATCATTTATCAGAAACAAACTATTACTATACATGTAGTTTTATTGAAAAGTTTGCATCTAGATTAATCAATGCTGCATATTTTCCAGTTGATGCCACTATGCCTGATAATATGAAAGAAGAATTAGATATTTATTTAGGTCGAAAGGAGAAAAAAGAATAATGCGAGTAAATTTAGGTCCAAAAACATATTTATATCCAATGCCGGTTTTAATTATTGGAACATATGATGAACAAATGAATCCAAATGCAATGAATGCCGCATGGGGAGGTATATCAGACTATAAACAAATCTCGATTGCTCTTGATTTAAGTCATAAGACGGTAAAGAACATTTTACAACATAAGGCTTTTACGGTAAGTATTGCAAATGTAGCTAATACAGCTCAAGCAGATTATGTCGGGATTGTTTCAGGGAATGATGTTGCCAATAAGATAGAGAAAGTGGGATGGCATGTGGAAAAAAGTACTTTTGTAAATGCTCCCCTTTTCCTAGAATTACCGATGACACTAGAATGTAATCTAGTATCGCTAAATGAAGAAACGGGAATCTTAATTGGAGAAATCGTTAATATATCAGTAGATGAAAGTATTTTAACTAATGGCGATAAACTTGATGTAAAAAAACTAAATCCGATAACCTATGATCCGGCTAATCATAACTATATCGCATTAGGTGAAATTGTTGGTCAAGCTTTCCAAGAAGGTAAAAAAATAAAGTAGAGGTAAAACATGAAACTATCATTTAGTCAAGAAAAATATGAATCATATCCTCAATTCAAAAATGGTGAAAAAGCCTTGCTTGCGAAAATGTACTTTGATGGTAAATTACGTATTATGGAAGGAGTATTAGTACCCGGTGCCTCAATCGGTCTTCATACCCATGAGAATAATGCGGAAGTAATCTTTGTCATTGAAGGTAACCTAGTTGCTGTAATCAATAATGAGGAAGAACAGTTAACTTCAGGTGATGTTCATTATTGTCCTAAAGGGGATACCCATACATTAATTAATAAATCTAATTCAGATGCCTTGTTCAAAGCGGTAATATTCGAATAAAGACTATCAAGTATTGTTTATTATGAAAAATAGACAATACTTGCTTTTTTTTTGCTAATAATTGCTTAATATGATATAATTCATTTATATTAATAGAAGGAAAAAGGAAAAATGAAAAAATATAAAATAATCGTCTTAACAATAGTAGCATTTTTAATCTTTACTTTAGTTGGTTGTAACACAATTTCATCTAACAAATTAGATGCACCAACTATTTTTATATCTGAAGGATATGTACGTTGGAGTAAAATTGATCAAGCTGATTCATATATAATCAATATTAATGATGAAGAAACTACCATTCAACAGATTAAATATGATTTATCAACCCTTAGTCAAGGGACATACTCCATAAAAGTCAAAGCCATTAGTAATGATATTTATGAAGATAGTGATTATAGTAATATACTTACTTATACCGTGTCTACTTCATATGAAGGAGTACTTTCAAGTCCAGTTTTGACTATTGAAAATAATATCGTTAGTTGGGAAAGTGTACCTAATGCTAATAAATACAAAGTATATGTTAATGAATATGTATATGCGGAGACTAGCAATTTAAACTACACTCTTACAATGACAAAAGAAGGGACATATCGAATTTATGTTATTGCCTGCGATGAATCAGGTAAATATAAAGAAAGTAACCCTTCTAATGCAGTCGAATATAACAGAGTTGAAGTTATTCAAACCATTGAGGAAGTAAAAAATAGCATTGATATAAGTGGAACCCAAGAAGCTAAAGTTCACTTTGTTGGTCAAGTTATCGGTTTTGATTCTTTTGGCTATGCTCATGTAGCCGACAATACTGGTTCTATCTATGTTCGTGCTAAGAATCCTCTTTTATACTTGGGAAATATCGTTAAAATTACCGGTTATGGCTTTGTATATACTGGTAATGGAAACTACCCTGAATATACAAGACAAATAAAAGAAAGCAACTTAGTTGTTGAACAATATGATGGTACCATTGAAGAATTAAAGGAAACTATAAATTTAACAAAAGATGATATCAATAAATACAATAGTGCTTCTAATAACTATGTAAATGCTCCGTTTATGGGAAATGTCGTAACCATAACAGGAGTAGTAGAAGTAGGCAGTACTAGATATTCTTTCTATTTAAATGATGAAAATGGAAATCATTTAGTTTCAATCCATCATTACTCATCAAATTTTCAAAATAACATAACCGATTCAAGTGTTAATGTCTTTTTGAATTTAGATGGAAGCGAAGTAACTCTTACAGGAATTATGTATCGCTATTATCTTGCGGAAAACATATGGACTATTCAGTGTATAGGTCTTCCTAATGAAGTGAAATTAAACGAACAAAAACTTACTTCACCAAATATAGAATTGATTGGTGATCGGATTTATTGGGAACAAATTCCTTATGCAACACTTTATAATGTTTATGTAGATGGTGTATTTTATGAATATACCTCAGAATGCTACTATGATTTATCATACATTACTACAGGACGTCATGAAATCACTGTCCAAGCTGTAGATGAGTCAAATCATTATTCTAGTAGTAACCAAAGTAATAAAGTAGTATATTTAAAAGATGTTCAAAATGAAAATGTTAATATTTTTATGATAAATGATACTCATGGTTCATTCGTTGATGGAGATACTCCTGGGGTAGAAAGAGTAAGTACCTTAATTAAGGAGTTAGAACAAACGAATGGAGATTATATTAAAATTGCTAATGGTGACTTTTTCCAAGGATCATATGCGGTAAGTATTTTATATGGTCTTCCAATGATTGATGCCTTAAATGCTATGAGTTTTGATGCTTTCATCATTGGTAATCATGAATTTGACTGGGGACTTGAACAAATTCATCAATATAAAGATGGTGATTATAGCAATGGTGAAGCTGATTTTCCATTTGTTTGTGCTAATATTAATGATAAATCAACAAACCAACGCGTTGATTGGTTAGAACCATATACTATTGTGGAAAACAATGGCCAAAGAGTGGGTATTATTGGAATAATTGGTTATAGTTTAGAATCATCTATTTTAACTGCTAATGTCAAAGATTATGATTTTGTATATCCTCTTGACATCATTAAAGATTATGCAAGTGAATTAAGAAATGATAAAAACTGTGATAGTGTTATTGTTTCTATTCATGATTATGATACATCCTTAAATAGAGATATTGCTGCCTTATCAGGTGATTCTAAAATAGATGCCATTCTATGTGCTCATACGCATCAAAATGTTTATGAGACAATCACAAGATCAGATTATGTAAGTATCCCGGTAGTTCAAAATCAAGATAAGAATAAAACTGCCACTAGTCTTGTGCTACAAATTAATGATTCATCCTTAACATCTTGGACTTTTGAACGATATTATCCTCAAAATTACGCTAAAGACGATGAAATGTCTAGAGTAATAAACAAATATCAAAGTACCATAAGTGAAGGAAATAGGGTTCTTGGTTCAACATCTAGTTATCTATCTCGTGATACTCTAGGAGGACATGCCGTTCAAGCCATGAAAGAAGAGTATCAAACTGATTTTGCGATTATGAATACTGGTGGAGTACGTGCCACTATTAGTAGTGGAGAAATCACTGTTGCGGAAGTATTTGAAGCTTTCCCATTCAACAATAGAGTTTATATTACAGAATTATCAGGTAAAGCTATTAAATCACTATATGAAAATAATGCAAGTTACCTTTATATTTCAAACAATTATAATGCATCAAGTATAATAGATAGTAAGACGTATACACTTGCAGTTATTGATTATGTCTATACTGGTGAATACTATACAGAATTTAAAGGTACAACATATACTGATTCAGGTTGCACATTAAGGGATATTGTAATTGATTATATCGATACTCTATTTTAATTATAACGAAGACTCTTTATTACGGAAGAGTCTTTTTTGCAAAAAAGATATCTTTTTTTATTAAATGTGCTATAATATTATTAACTTATTAAAGGAGAAAAGGAATGAACAAAGAACAGTTATTTATTCAAAAAAAACAAGAATTTATCAATGTTAATCATCGCAAAGCACTATTTTTATGCTTAGCTGTCTTTTGTTTTATTATGATTTGGCCTTTTGCTATTTTGACAGGTCCTTTATATGGAATTATTGAAATAACGCCAAACTATGGTGGAGATGATTTATGTTTTACTTTTGCCACTATTTTTTCCCTCCTTGCCTTGGTATTTTTAATTATAGGTATTATCAATGTAATAATTTGTAAAAATAGGTTTCATAAATCAATAAATTATTTTGATAATGATGAAAAATTAACTTTTCTTAATAAATATTTAAAAAATCAATTGATTTCTTTTATCTTTTATGCTTTGTCATTTCTTTTAATCTTTATAGGTTTAAAAATAAAATCATCATGGGGAATGGTGATTACTTCATGTGGTTTTCCTCTTTTTGCCTATGCTTTAAGTAGTAATATCTATCATTCTATATCTCGTAAGACATATAAAGAAAAATCAAAGGTATTAGGTGATATTATTAAACAAAAAGGATTATATGCTTCATTAAAAATATATGAAAGGACTATTATTCTAATATCGTTAATCGCTTTTATTATAGTTGCAACAGTATTTATTATTAATAGTAATTCAATAGGATGGTTAATAGTTGCAACTTGTTTTGATTTCATTTTATTTGGTTATTTATGTTTTAAAACAATCAAACTTAGTAAAAAAGGAAATAATGAAAGATGAGTAAAATAGTAAAAACAGTTGTAGCCGCAGTTATTGAACTTGATGGTTTAATCTTTTGTGGTAGACGTCAAAATATTGGTGAATGCGGAGGTAAATGGGAGTTTCCTGGAGGTAAAGTAGAACCAGGCGAAACATTAGAAGTAGCCCTAAAAAGAGAAATATTAGAAGAACTCAATTGTGATATTCAAATAGATGAGTATCTTGGTAGAATTAATTATGAATACCAAACCTTTATTCTCGTAATGTATTTATATAAATGTAAATTATGTTCAAATAATATCACATTAAATGCACATCTTGAATATAAATGGATGCCCTTAGATAAGTTAGATCAACTAGATTGGGTTAAAGCTGACTTAAATATAATTAAAAAAATAATGAATAGAAAATAGTTTCTTACAAGAGAGATTATTTTCTTTTTTTATCCAAATTAATATAACTTATTCACTTGCAAAAAAATGGAAATAATAGTATAATTATTTAAAATGGCATCAAAGGGGTGATGATTAGTGTCATTAGTAGAAAGAATCAAAGAAACTGAACAAAAAGCCGAAGAAATCAAAATTTGTGCAGAAAAAGAAGTAGAGGAAATGATTGCAAAAGCTAATCAAGAAAATGAAGAATTAGTTAATCAGATGTTAGCACAGACAAATGATCAAATAAGAAAACAAAATCAAGAAACGCTAGAAATAATTAAGAATCTTGAAAATAAATCACAAATTAAATGTGAAGAAATATGCAATCAGTCAGTAACTTCCGCAAATAATCACCTAGAAGAAACAGTAGAATTTATCATAAAGAAGGTGATTGCTTCATGATTGTGCCAATGAAAAAAGCGCAAATTGTTGTATTAAAAGAAGAATATGCTAGGGTTATAAAATCACTTCAAAAAAAAGAAGTAATAATGATAATTAATAAAGAAAATGGAGATTCAACCATTTCCTCAGAATTAAATGAGGCATTACAACAAAGAGTTAACAAATCACTTGTGGCAACGAAGAAGTATGAACCTAAAAAACCTATGTTTCAAAATTATCAAACAATCGACCATGAGAGTTTTGAACATGTTTCACCTGAATCATTACAGTTACTTGAACAAATTGAAGAATTACTAAGACAAAAAGATAATCTAACGCAAGAACAAAAAAATATACATGATTTGATTAAATCATTAAAGCCATGGCAAAAACTAGAAGAAATACCTAATGAATTAAAGCATACCAAATATACGAGAACTTTTGTTGGGTATATCTTAACTCGCTTTCTTACTAAATTTGAAGAAAAGATGAAGGAAGAAAACTATTTATATCAAATATTAGATTCAATTAATCAAGAAACAGCCATAATGGTTACATGCTTTTTTGAAGATGAAGAAACATTAAAAGAGCAACTTAAACAATTTGAGTATAATGATTATGCTTTACCACAAATTGATATAATGATAAATGATTATATAGATAGTTTAGTTCATGATGGTGAAAAAATCAATGAGCAACTTGCTTCCGTTGAATCTCAAATTAGTGAATTATCAAAACGATTAGATGAATTAAGAGTATTAAGCGATCAAATATTGACGCAACAAGAATTAGATAATATTTCTTGTGACATAACCTTACAAACAAAGATTATTGAAGGTTGGGTTCGTTCTGATATGATTGATGATCTTCATCAAGCTATAAAAGATGTTACCGAGTTTTATGAAGTTGAATTAAACGATCCTGTCGAAGGAGAAGTTGCACCAACATATACTAAAAATCCTCATACTGTTTCACAATTTGAAACCATAACGGATATGTTTTCCAAACCAAGTCAAAAAGATGTTGATCCCAACCCTGTTATGTCGGTATGGTATTGGATATTGTTTGGTATGATGATGGGAGATGCAGGTTACGGCTTATTGATGATTATTGCTTGTCTTTTGTTTAAAAAGATTGCCAAACCTAAAGGCAATACTTTAAAATTGGCCAATGTAATTATGTACTCAGGAGTTCCAACGATTATTTGGGGAATTCTATTTGGAAGTTATTTTGGTTTTAACCCTAAAATTGATTTTGGATGGGACTTTATGTGGTATTGGTTTAATCCAATGAATGACCCTATCACAATGTTAATTGTCTCGGTTGCAGTCGGAGCGTTACACTTAGTATCTGGACTTGTAATCAAATGTTACATTTGTATACGTGAAAAAGCATATATTGAAATGCTTTCTAAAAATTTAAGTTGGATTTTTATAATTATCGGAGGAGGAATCTTCATTGTTGGAGCAATGGCTATCAATAATGTGGTAATTAAGTTTATTGGACTCATCTTATTGATAATTGGCGTTTTACTCATTGTATGTTTAGCTGGAGCCAGCAAAAAATCAATTTTTGGAAAGGTTGCATTTGGCCTTTTAGGACTTTATGATGCAACATCTTATTTAGGTGATTTACTTTCTTACTCACGTGTTTTAGCCCTTGCAATGTCTAGTGCAGCGGTTGCGGTAGTAATGAATACTCTTGCACAAATGGTAGGTGGAAGTATCATCGGAATGTTCTTTGCCGCAATAATTTTTATTGTAGGACATTTATTTAACTTAGTTTTAGGTCTATTATCTGCATATGTTCATGATAGTAGGCTACAGTATATTGAATTTTTTGGCAAATTCTATGAAGGTGGAGGTATCGACTTTAAACCTCTATCAGTAAAAACAAAATATATTAAAGAAATTAAATAAAAAAAAGGAGAATTTAAAATATGACATTAGGAACAGTTATTGCTCTATTTGGTGCATCAATGTGCACAATTTTACCTGGTATTGGTTCAATCCTAGGTGTTCAAACTTGTGGTAAAGCCGCTGCTGGCGTTACATCAGAAAAACCAGAATTATTTGGTAAGTTATTGGTACTTCAAATTTTACCTGGTACGCAAGGATTATATGGTTTCTTAACTACATTTTTATTTATGATTCAAACTGGTGTTTTAGCTGGTAATGCTGAAGCATTCCAATTAACAATGGAACAAGGTTGGGCATATTTTGCAGTATTTACACCAATCGCAATTAATGGATTAATTTCAGCCATTTTCCAAGGACGTGTGGCAACTGCTGGTATTATGATGACATCTAAACAACCTGACGCATCAGGTAAAGGTATCACTATGGCCGTTTTAGTTGAAACATATGCCATTCTTTCCTTAATCGTTAGTATTATGCTTATTTTCTCACTATAAGATAATGAAGACTAGTTACTTAAGAAAGGTGGCTTACTAATGTTAATTCAAACATTGTTGTTTACATTAATTCCCGCCACACTTGCTTTAATCATTATCTTTGTGGTTGGGTTTGGTAAATTAATCAAATACTTTATAAAGCCTAAGACAATAAATATAAGTGATCAAACGAAAAATTTAAGTAAAGGAGCTGATGAATTAGAAATAACTGATGATAATGATACTTCAGTTTCTTCTAATTCACAAGTTGAAAAATTATCCGTGTATAACAAAATTATAGAAAAAGCTGAAGCCGAAGCTTTAGTAATCAAAGAAAATGGAAATAAGAAAATTAAACAGATTACTGAACAAGTAATTGAGGAAACTAAAACGAAAATTAATGAATTATTGAAAAATGCGGAAGCAAAGAATAAAGATTTAATTAAAACGAAAACAGCTGAACTTGAACAAGCATTAAAACAACAAGTATTAGCAAAGCAAAAAGAAATAATTAAATCAACATTTAAAGTTGCATTAGATAGATTATTATCATTAAATGATGATGACTTAAAATCAATCGTAGTAAATTACTTAAAAAAAGTAGATGTTGAAGAAAGTATAACGATAAAAGTTAATGAACATGACTTTGCAAAATATCAAAACTTATTTTCATCGCAACATAATTCAAATTTAGATTTACTAGCTCATCTAATAGATAAAGAAAATATTGCTATTACACTAAGCAATGATTCTGCTTGTATTGCTGGTGGCTTCATTGTAATTGGTAAATACTACGATGTAGATTACTCTTTTGAATCAATCTTAGATAATCTAGAAGAACAACTTATTACTGAGGTTTCATCAATGCTTTTTAAAAGCGAGGAATAATTATGGATTATTCTTTCGCAAATGGTGTTATCAGTGCTTTAGAAACGAAAGTACTCGATCGAAATAAATTATATGTATTAAATAAATATGAAAAAGATGAATTTGTAAAGGTACTTCTTTCAATGAATTATGGAGGAAGTGGAAGTTCTTTAGAAGAATTAATTCAACTTGAGAATAAAAGAGTAAAAGAAGTGATTGATTCGATTACTCCATGTAAAAAAAATACTGATTTATTCTATCTATTAAATGATGCGTTAAATCTAAAGGTTTTATATAAAAATAAATTATTTAAAATTAATAAAGAAAACTTAATGACTAATACTGGGGCAATTCCTTGTGACTTACTCAAACAAGCCATCATAGATAATAATTATGAAGGTATATCTAAAGAGATTAAAAACTTAATTATTCATATTAACAATCAAATAGATGATACAACTAGCCCCAAAAATTTAAGTTCAATTATTGATAATGAAATATATCAATATGCATTAAGTGCTACTAATGATTTAATATTGAAAAAATATATACAAGCTAAAATCGATCTATCTAATGTAATTTCATTGTTGCGAGCTCACAATTTAAATTGGAATGTTAATGATTACCTTGCAATGTTTGTACAAGGTGGATTAATAAAGAAAGATGAACTTGCTAGTATTTATGATCAAAGTAAAGAAGAACAGATCAGATTTCTATCAAATTATTATAATGAATTAATAAGTAAAGTTCTAGCCAAAACTTCAACTATGAATGAATATCAACTAGACTTTGATCGTTTATTAATCGAAATCATGAGTGAGCATAAAAATGATCCTTTTAGTATTGGTCCAATGATTTATTACTATTTATTAAAACAAGCAGAAGCACAAAATATTCGCATATTATATTCATTAAAAAATGTTGAAATTAAAGATTTAATCTAGAAAGGAGGTAAAAAATGTCAGGTCAAAATCAAATTAGTGTTGCCGCAATCGGAACTGATGAATCAATTGAAATTTATAACTCAGTCGGCTTTAAGACCTATTTTTCAAATGACTATAAAGAAATTGATAAAATGATATTTAAGTTTTACAAAGATGGATGTAAAGTGATTTTTGTAACTGATAAAGTATATGAAAATATAACTGAAACTTTAGAAAAATATAGTCAAATGACATATCCGATTATTTTACCACTTCCTCTAGACAATATCAATAGCGGAATTGGCATGAAAAAAATTAAAGCTAATGTAGAAAAAGCAATTGGTATTGATATATTTTAGAAAGGGGTTCAAAGTATGATTCAATCAGAAGAAAAACAAGTAGGCGTTATATCCAAAGTCGCAGGACCCTTAATTGTCGCAAAAGGCATGAAAGACGTTCAAATGTACGATGTTGTACGTGTAAGTGATAAACGCTTAATTGGAGAAATAATCGAATTAAGAGATGACGTTGCTTCTATTCAAGTTTATGAAGAAACGGCTGGACTTGGTCCTGGTGAACCAGTATATTTTACTAATCAACCATTATCAGTTGAGTTAGGTCCTGGTCTAATTGAAAGTATATATGATGGTATTCAACGTCCCTTAAGTGTAATTTTTGATCAATTTGGAGATCGTATTCCACTTGGTGTCGATGTTCCTAAATTAAATAGGGAAA
>JBJEEE010000045.1:0-40470 GCA_051872775.1 Bacilli bacterium | reverse complement strand
TAAATAGTGAATAATTTTATTTTTATTCACTGTCTACTTTAGAGACATCATATCAGTTTTAATCCTCTTTTAATATTTTTATAGTGAATAATCCATTGCACAATATCTTTGATACATCTTATATCTACGTTGTGCTTCTTCTTTATTTAAAGCAAGTAAGTGTTCTGCTTCAGCAGGATTTGTATTCTTTAATTGTGCATAACGAGTTTCACTCATTAAGTATGCATCATATAAATCCCAATTTGGTTCTTTAGAATCAATTGTAAGTGGATTCTTTCCTTCTAAGGCAAGTCTTGGATCAAATCTTAATAATGTCCAATAACCACATTCAACAGCAAGTTTAGCTTGTTCTTGTGATTTACCCATACCAGCTTTTACACCATGATTGATACATGGAGAATAAGCGATAATAATTGATGGTCCATGATAAGATTCAGCTTCACGCATTGCTTTTAATAATTGAGCTTGATCTGCTCCATGAGAAACGTAAGCAACATATACATGTCCGTAACTCATTGCGATTGCGGCAAGGTCTTTCTTCTTTCCATGTTTACCAGCAGCAGTAAACTTAGCAATTGAAGCAGTAGGGCTTGATTTAGATGATTGACCGCCTGTATTAGAATATACTTCTGTATCAAGAACTAGGATATTAACATCTTCTTGGTTAGCGATTACATGGTCTAAGCCTCCGTAACCAATATCATATGCCCATCCATCACCACCAAAGATCCATTGAGAACGTTTAACCAAATGATCTTTAAGGGCAAGAATCTTCTTAGCTCTTTCTCCGTTGCATTGTTCTAGAAGTGGAATTAATTCATTCTTAACTTCTTTTGTTACTTTATAATCTTCACGATTTGCAAGCCATTTCTTGAATAATTCTGCAACTTGTTCGTTACAGCAGCCTTCTTCTAGGGCTTCTTGCATAATTGTGGCAATTTGGTCACGAAGTGCATTAGATGCAGCCATCATACCAAAACCAAATTCTGCATTATCTTCGAATAATGAGTTAGCCCATGCAGGTCCATTTCCTTCACGATTCTTTGTATAAGGTGAAGCTGGGAAGCTACCTCCATAAATTGATGAACATCCAGTTGCATTAGCAATTACCATATGATCACCAAATAATTGAGTAGTAAGTTTTACATAAGGAGTTTCTCCACAACCACCACATGCACCTGAGAATTCAAATAAAGGTTGAGCAAATTGAGAGTTTTTAGGGTTAGACATCTTGTCTACTAAATAATCTTTATATGTTACTTCATTGAAGAAATAATCAGAAAGTTTTGGTTGTCCATCTTCAATTGCAGTTGCGATTGGAACCATCTTAAGAGCTTTTTCGCCTTTTTTGCCAGGGCAAGTGTTAACACAAACTTCACATCCAGTACAATCTAGAGTAGAAATTTGAATTGAATATTTAAGACCAGCAAAATCTTTACCAACTGGATTAATAACCTTAACGCCTTCTGGAGCATTAGCCATTTCTTCTTCTGTAGCAAGGAATGGTCTAATTACAGCATGTGGACAAACAAAGGCACAACGGTTACATTGAATACAATTTTCTGGAATCCATTCAGGAACGAAGTTTGCGGAACCACGTTTTTCATAAGCAGCAGTACCACAAGGGATAGTACCATCTTCATAACCATTAAATGCAGAAACTGGTAAACTATAACCATTAATTGAATTTACTTCATCAGCAATAGTTTTTACGAAATGAGGTCTATCAGCAGATACAGCTTTTTCTTCAACAGGAAGATTTGCCCATTCAGGTTTTACAGTTACTTCAACTAATCCTTCAGCACCTTTATCGATTGCTTGATAGTTTAATTGAACAACAGCTTCACCTTTCTTAGCATAAGTCTTTGCTGCATATTTCTTCATTAATTCTTGAGCACGTTCATAAGGCATAATTTGTTCATTTAATTTGAAGAAAGCAGATTGTAAAATTGTATTAGTTCTTCCGCCTAATCCGATTTGACGAGCTAGATGAACTGCATCGATAATATAGAATTTAGCATGTTTTTCTGCAAGAGCACGTTTGAATTCATTTGGTAAATGAGCTTCAATTTCTTCAGCAGGAACAACTGTATTTAGTAAGAATGTTCCGCCATCTTTTAAACATGAAACCATATCATATTTTTCTACATATGCTTCTAGACTGCAACTAACGAAGTCAGCAACGCTAACTAGATATGGAGCAGTAATTGGTTTTGGACCAAAACGTAAATGAGAACGAGTTACACCACCACTCTTCTTTGAGTCATATGCAAAGTATGCTTGAGCATATAAATCAGTGTTATCACCAATAATCTTAATTGTGTTTTTATTAGCACCTACTGTACCATCACTACCAAGACCGAAGAATACAAGTTCAGATGTTCCTTCAAGTAGTTTTACTTCTTTACCAACAGGGATACTTAGATGAGTTACATCGTCTTCAATACCAACTGTAAAGCCATCAAAGCCATCTTTAGCAAGATGATCAAATACAGCAATGATTTGAGCAGGAGTAGTATCTTTGCTTGATAGACCATATCTACCACCAATAATCTTTGGAGCATTTTCCACACCATAGAAAGCAGCTTTAATATCTAGATATAGAGGTTCACCAATTGCACCTGGTTCTTTAGTTCTATCTAAAACAGCAATTTTCTTAACAGTACAAGGTATTACGTTAAATAAATATTCTTTTGCGAAAGGACGGTATAAGTGAACAGTTACACATCCAACTTTACGACCTTGTTTATTTAAATAATCTACAACTTGTTTTGTAGTTTCAGTTACAGAACCCATTGCAATAATAATTTCTTCTGCATCAGGTGCGCCATAATATACAAATGGAGCATATTCACGTCCTGTTACTTCACTAATTTTCTTCATATATTCTGCAACTACAGCTGGAACTTCATTGTAGAATTTATTACTTGCTTCACGAGTTTGGAAGTAAACATCATCATTTTGAGCAGTACCTCTTGTTACAGGATGTTCAAAATTTAAAGCACGATTACGGAATGCTTGAACTGCATCCATATCTAGTAAGTTTCTGAATACTTCATAATCCATTACTTCAATTTTTTGAATTTCATGACTAGTTCTGAAACCATCAAAGAAATGCATAAATGGAACACTTGTCTTGATTGCAGCAAGATGAGCAACACCAGCTAAATCCATTACTTCTTGAACGCTTGATGTAGCAAGCATTGCAAAACCAGTTTGACGGCATGCCATAACGTCTTGATGATCACCAAAAATTGATAATGCTTGAGCAGCTAAACTACGAGCTGAAACATGGATTACACCTGGTAATAGTTCACCTGCAATTTTATACATATTAGGTATTTTTAATAATAAACCTTGGCTAGCAGTAAATGTTGTTGTTAATGCACCTGCTTGAAGTGAGCCATGTACTGAACCTGCAGCACCTGCTTCAGATTGCATTTCAACAATTTTAACTGGCATACCAAAAAGATTTTTCTTTCCTTTTGATGCCCATTCTTCAGCATACTCAGCCATTGGAGATGATGGAGTGATTGGGTAAATTCCCGCTACTTCAGTAAAAGCATACGCGCAATGTGCAGCGGCTTGGTTTCCATCCATTGATTGGAAAACTTTTTGTGACATAAATAATTTCCTCCTAATTAATTATTATGTAAAATTTTATACTCACTTATTATATCACATTATTTTTTGTTTTTAAAGAAATATACCAATTTTTTTAACATATTTTATAAATTATTCATATTTTTTTGCTATAATACAATAATGAGGTAAAGATTATGAAAACTTTATTAATTGGAATTAATACAAAATATATTCATCCTGCAATGGCTTTATATCAAATAAAGTATAATTGCATGTATGACTGCGAAATAATGGAATTCACTATTAAGGATTCTGATGATACTATTATTTCTAAAATTACTGACCGCCTTAACTCAAGTCAGTATGGTCTGATTGGGTTCTCTTGTTATCTATGGAATATAAAAAAAATACTTAATATTAGTTCTTTTATTAAGCGGTTATTTCCGCTAAAGATTGCCTTAGGAGGACCTGAAGTCTCGTATGATGCTAAGTATTTTTTAGAAAATTATGGTTTCATAGATTTTATTATGCGTGGTGAAGGGGAAGATTCTTTTAATGAATTAATCGAGTATATAAAAGGGGAAAGGACAATAGAAAATGTTTGTAATATATCATATTTAAAGGATGGTTTATACACAGAAAATCCCCTTAAGATGTGTGACTTATCTAAAATTAAGTTAGCAACTTTAATGGTTAAAGATTTAAAAAATCAAGTTGTCTATCTTGAATCAAGCCGTGGTTGTCCTTTTCATTGTGCGTATTGCACGGCATCTTTGGACAACCGTGTTCGTTTTTTCCCACTTGATGATGTTTTAAGTATTTTGAAATACTTAATGGAAAATAAAGCAACTACAGTTAAATTTTTAGATCGCACTTTTAATGCAAACAAGAAATACATGATGAATATTCTAAGTTTTATTAATAACAATAACATATGTACAACCTTTCAATTTGAAATCGTTGTAGATATGTTAGATGATGAAGTAATTAATTTTATCAGTAGGTTAGATAAAAAATATTTGCGCTTTGAAGTAGGAATACAAACAACCAATGATGAAGTAAACAAGAATGTTTTTCGTAAACAAAATATGATAAAACTAAAAGAGAATATTAAGAAATTAAACGAAACTAATAATATAGATATTCACGTGGATTTGATTGCTGGACTTCCTGGTGAATCACTAGATAGTTTTATTAATTCATTTAATGAAACCTTCTTATTGCGATGTAAAGAATTACAACTTGGTTTCTTAAAATTTTTAAGAGGAACAAAATTACTAGATAGTGTTGACAAATTTGAATGTAAATATAGTAGTGAACCTCCATATGAGATTATTTCTAATAGTACATTATCTGAAGAGGATTTAAGTGAGATTAAGTTAGTTGAAAAGTCTTTAAATTATTATTATAATAGTGGGCGTTTTAATAGGACTTTTGCCTATTTATTAGATCATAATTACATTGATAATCCTTATGATTTTTTCAAAAGTCTTTCTTATAATCTATTTACGAAAGATTTATATGGTTTATTCATTCATATTAATTCTTATTTTAAAGCCCATTTTAGGGGTATTTATGAAGTTTTGAAATATAATCTAATTATTGACTACCTAAACAATAATAAGACTAAGCCAAAAAGATGGTGGAATGAAAAATTAACTAAGGAAACTCGTAAGATTCTTTATCCTATTATTGTAGATAAAATACCTACACTTACTTTATCTGATTTATATGAATATAGTGTTATTATTAATTATTTGAATAATTATTATATTATTATTTATAAAAACTTTAAGCCTGTCACATATGAAATAAAGATTGACTCTAATGACTAGAGCCAATCTTTTTTTTATTTGCTTATTCAGCTACTTCAAGACTTGATGAAACTTTTACATAACTGATGATAGCATTACCATCACGGTCATAAATTGTAATTTGATTGCAAGATGCAATTGCGCCAACTGCAACTTCACCATCAGTTGATGTATATGATACATTTGTGTAAACAACATTGTCATTTACAAAAATGTATTGTGCTGTACCATCAACAGTAACTTCAAGTAAACGCGCTTTTCCACCTAGCCATGTTGAGCCAAGTTTTCTATCACTAGTTACGCTTGTGCCTTTAATGAAGATGTAGAAGTCAGTTCCTAAAGTAGTTGTACTTGAGCCATAAGGGAATGCAACTAGACCTGCTTCAAGGTCAAAGAATCCATATTTTGAAGCTGAACCTACAACAAGAGTAAATGTTCCATTTTCAATATTAACATTTTCAACTTTTCCATTTACTTTACCTGATACATTACCATATGCATCAATAGAAAGTGCAGAACCACTAGAACCATAACTTGGATTAGCACCAGTACCATAAGTGTTGAATCCTTTATATTCACCATAAAGAGCATTTGATTCCATCCAAGCACAATAGATTGTAGTATCTTCTGTTACAGCAGTTCCAGCTACATATGCAACTGTTAACTCTTCATCAAGATACCATCCATTAAATACTTTACCAGCTGTAAAGGTTGGTTCAACAAGTGTTGGAGCATCACCTGCACCATAGTTGCTAACTACACTTTCAAGACCATTGCCATATACTACTGTTACTACAATTAGTTGATCCCATTTTGCGTAAAGAGTAGTTGTTGTTGTTGGTACATAATCGTTGCTTACAAAAGTAGTACATTCTTCATCACTGCACCAACCACGGAAAATGAATGATTCATTTGTTGGAGTTGGAAGTGTAATTTGAATATTCTTATTTACTGTTTGAGCTTCAACTGTTGCTTTATCACCAGCATCAAAAGTAATGACAACAAATGGTTTATTAATTGTATAAGTATTTGTTTCACTATTAAGTGTTACTTCGAAGAATTCACCACCAACATATACATCAAGTGTGTATGAAGAATCACTAGATTTTACATATCTTCCAGCAACACCATTTAATGTTGCAACCTTAACACCATCAATTACTAATTGATCTTCGCCATTTGTATATGTTCCTTCATAACCATCAAGAACTTGTAATGAAGTACCATCATGGCCAAATTTAGCAACTATTTCACTTTCACTTGCGTAAACATATAATACTGAAGATTGATAACAATTTTTACCTTCAACGGCAGCTCCAGCTTCACCAATAAATTGAACATTAAAGTAAACATTATTATTGTGTACAAAGATAGAGTATGTATTATCACCAGTTGTATATTGAATAGCATAAGTTTTACCATTGTTCCAATAAGATGCAGATACTTTTGATGTATAGTTTCCAGTTTCAAATGGAGATAGAATCATGATATCTACGAAATCTTTACCTTCACCACTTACTGTATTCATAATCATAATACCTGATACAGGTTCAATGTAAGCTTCATATACGTTTGAACCACAGTTAATTAATAATCTACCAGTTTCTTCATTGTAATCAGATACTGTTACATCACCTGAGTTAAATGGATAACCTGTCTTAGGAGCATTTCCATAAGGGTCGATAGCAAGTTTTGCAGTTGACCAAGTATAAAGTGATGCTGTATTTGTTAAGGATTCTTTTGTTTCGATTTCTGTTCCAATATAAGTATTATTATATACTGGAGCTACTTCCCATTTAGCATAGATTGTTACATCTTCATTAATTGCAACACCTGATTTCCAAACTGAATCTTCTTGGAAATCTTCTGTTGTATACCAACCAACAAAGGCATGTTTTGCATAAACAGGTACCTCTACAGTTGCAATGTCACCAACGGAATAAACAACTGTTTCATTTTCAGAACCGTTATTATATACAATTGTTAATACAGCAGGAGTTGAATATTTAGCATAAATAGTAACATTTTCTGTTGGAACGTATGATGCAGGAACAGCTCTTGTAAATGCTTCATCAAAGAACCATCCATTAAATACATAACCTTCATCTACTGCATCAGCAAAGCTTACTGCGATATTAACATTATATTCTTTAGCAGGAACTTCTACATGGCCTTCACCAGTAACAAATGTAACAGTAACCATAGGTTTAACTACTACAAATGATGTTCCTTCTAATGTTAATTGATAATATTCTGTTTTTCCTTCAAGATATACATCAAATCCATATGCTTCTGAAGTAGATTTAGCATATGTACCAGTCTTTTCACCATAAACAATATTACCAACACCATCAAGAACAACTGTTTCTTCTCCATTTGTATATGTACCATAATATGGGTCTAAAGCAACTGTCTTTGAGTTAGCTTTAAATGAATCACCAACTGATGCAAGACCAAGGATAAATTCATTTGTTTCACTATTTCTAATAACAACTGTCTTAGAATTTTGAACATTAGCAGTTGTTAATACTTCTCCTGTAGTTGAAGTAACTGTGATATTAGAGTAGATTCTACTTGCATAACGTAATACTTGAACTACACCATTTTCTGTTTCAACATCAATTAAATGTGCGTAATAGCTTAAAGATGAGCTTCCTTCTTTTGTGCATTGTAAGCCATAGAATTCTTTCAATGAATAATTAGTTTGATAAGAACTAAATACATTTAGATCGTAGCCCATTTCTAAACCGCCATAATAGTCAGCAATTAATAAGTCAGTTGTTTCATCGAACCAGAACTTACATGTTTTATTCTTAGTATCTTGCCATGTAATGACTTGAGTTTCAGGGTTGTATTCAACAACCTTACCAGTATATTTACCAGAAATATTTCCAAATTCATCAATCTTAATTGTCATTTTAGAAGAGTTGCCAGAATGTTGTGACCAAATTTCAGTACCTTTTCTTTCACCATAATATGCAGGAAGTTTTTCCCATTTTGCATAAACAGTAAAATCTGTATCTTCAGGTGTAACTTCTGCATCTTCAGTTAATGTTTCTTCGAATGCTTCATCGATATACCAACCTTTAAATACTTCACGAGTTTCTAAATCAACACTATATTTAGGTAAGAAATTACCAATAACATCACCTTCACCTAAGTATAATACAGATGAATCAGTTCCATGTACACCAACAAGGTTAATAACAACTTTTGCTTTCCATAATGCATAAACAGTAACATTTTCTGTTGGAACATATGATGCAGGAACAGGACTTGTGCATGCTTCGTCAAAGAACCAACCTTTGAATGTTTGTTGTTCATGAACTAAAGTTGGAAGTTCAACTGCAATGTTCTTATTAACAACCCTTGGATCAACAGATGCGTATTCACCTGCTACAAATGTTATTTCTACTTCTGGTTTAACTAATGTATAAGATTTTTCTTCTTGATTTAATGTAACTTCAAAATATTGATTATCAACATATGCACCAAGATAGCCTTCTTCAACAACATAAACACCAGCTACACCATCTAATGTAAGTGTTCCAAATCCAGAAACTTGAAGAGCTTTTTCACCAGCATATGCACCTTCAAAGCCATCTAATTCAACTTCAGTTTCACCATTAAATCCGTAAGATGCAATTAATTCACCTTTTGAACTTGTTATATATACATAAGGAGCATTATAGCAGTCAGCAGCAGATACTGCTTCACCTAATTCATTTTTGAATTCAACACCAAAGAATACTTGATCTTCTAAAATAAAGATAGAGTATGTTGTTTCATTGAATGTATATTGAATTGCCATTGCACCTTCCCATACTGATGCACACGCAGAAGTATGAGATGTACCAACTTCAAATGGAGTAAGTACATGAACATAATTGAATGAACTTCTAAATGGTTTAACAACTAATCCAGTAGCCATATCAACATATGCAGTGCATGTTGATTCTTGGTCTTCTCTAAGAACAGGATTTTCAGGGTCAGAATAATCGACTGGAGTATTCTTGACTTCAATTTTTCCTGTTGTAGGATCAATCATTGTAAATACGTTTAATCCTCTGAATGGGAAAGCTGTTCCTTCACCAGTACCATTTTCATCAGTAACTAATGTTGCGTTTGACCATGCTGTTTCAGTTGAGACTACACCATATTTCCATGTTCCATCATCTGCTTCTGCATCAAATGCAAATGATGAATATGTTTTTCCATCATATGGAGCAACAAATTTTTCAAAGTTTACAGTTACACTTCCATAAACACTTTCATATGTGTGATATCCTGCATGATTGTAGTCTGCTTCAACAGCGTCTACTAATGCCCATACTGATTCATCAACTAAAGCAGGAACTTCTACTTCAGTTTCATCTCCACAAACGCTACATGCGCCTTTTGCTGAACCAGCAGATTCTTCAGTTGGATAAACAACAAATGCCCAAACATCATGTACATGTTCAGCAAGAGGAAGGGCTACTGTTACTTCACCAAAATCTTCACTACTATATTTTCTACTACCTTCAACTTTACATGTTGAAGGAGTTTCCTCAACAATAGTCCACGTTTCAGGATCAGTTAATACAGGAACTTCTCCGCGTTCAAAGACGTCACATGTTAAACATTGTCTTTCTTTCACACCGACTTGAGTTTCTGTAGGAGCTACAGTCATTGTCCACTCACCATATGTATGGTAATGAGTTTCTCCTTCTTCAACGACAACGCAGGCAGTAAGAGCAAACATGAAAAATGCAGCAATTATAGTTAAAAATACTTTACTTTTTTTCATTTTTTTCTTCTCCTTTTTTTCCAAATTAAATATATATGTCATTACATAGATTATCTATGGAATAACCAATTGTATTATTTTACGGTAAACTCTGTGTTTACTGCAAAATATCCATGTGATTCACTATCTAAAGTTGTGCTAGTACAAGTAATTGTATCTTGTTCTAATACATCATACATAGTGAAAACAAATGTAATTCCGTTTACGCTTATGGTTATTTTGTTACCGCTAACTGTATATGTCCCTGTTACTCCATTTTTTGAAGCAAAACTTGGACTATATAAATCTTCTTCGCAGGCATCTTCGCCATCATCATGAGATGGTGAAACCGACTTAATGGTTACCTTTCCGTTATCACCAAAACTAAATGATGTATCTGCAGAATAAACATAATATGAGCAAACGAAATTGTATGTTGCGGTATATACCTTGCCTTTTACTAATGATTCATCTAATTGAATATTAGCTTCTTCATATGTGTAATTAGCGTTATCTAATGTAAATACTTTAGTTGTTGATATTGTAGATATTGTTACAACATTTTTATTTAAAACGTATGTTCCACTGGTTGAACCAATAACTGCATTACCAAAGCCATCGAGAACAATTGATTGACTACCTTCTTTCGTGTAAGTACCACGGTAGTTATCAGCAATCTCTAATCCTTTAGTTGCATCATCCCATTTGTTTATTTTGACAACTATGTTTTTATCAATTATTTTTATAATTGATCCAGCAGTTGGTGGTGTTATTTCATTGAGAAGCGTTACTTCTACTATCTCGCCAATTGTACTTGAAGTATTAGATAATATATATGTTGACTCCGTTCCAACTACTATTAAGTGTAGTACTACTCCTTGAGTTCCACTAACATATGATGTTCCTTTTGTGAAATAATCCTTAAAGGAAACCATACCACTACATTGAACAATAATAATGCCACTACATAATGATTGTCCTGTTAACGTTACACTACTTCCACTATCATTTACTAGTTTGGCAGTAAAAGTTAAATCTTCTTTTATCTCAATCATTCCTTTATAAGTGTCTCCATTGCTTACTAATTGAACTTGTCCATATTGATCAATTGATAGACTATTAGAATCGAATAAAACACCACTATCATAAAGGCCAACAATTGGATTATCTTTGTAAATTGCCTCAATTATTTGAATAGCATAGTATGATACAACTTCTTTACCGCTAACAGTTAAAGTAATTGTGAATTGATAAAAACCAGGTGTATTAAACTTAATAGCATTAGTTGTAATACAAGCGGATTTTGCATCATTATCTAGTATACCATCTTTTGTTATAATTTCAATATTATTATATAATTCGTTTTTAGCAACATTGTCAGAATTTTGTCCAACTTTTAAAGAATTAATTCTTACTATTGCACCATCTGTAATTACTTGATTTTCAAACTTTAAATCTTCTAATTTAGAATCACCTAAATATTTTACCGTTAATACATTTAATAACGGATCAATGTATAGTTTTCCATATGTACCATAGCTAAATGAAGGTAAAGTATTATGATAATTAATTGTTATATAATTATTATACACTTCATACGTGAATATTGTTGTGTAATAACTCTTTGTATTAAAATTAATTACACCACTTCCATATCCATCAAGGAAAATCATCATATTATTACCGATATATTTTCCATAATATTTATCTCTTTCTACTACTTCAAACGTTTTATTATTTGGATCAACAATAAACTTATAGGAGAATATTTCTTCTTCATATCCATATAAGAATAAGGTATTTGATGAATAATCAATTCCACCATTTTTTAATCCACTTATATCCATAATAGAAAGGGAGAATACTCTTTGATTATTAACATATAAACTAAATGCTTGATATTGGTCCGCTCTTAATTCGGCACTGTATCCATCAATTGTTCCTTTAAAGGTTATTCCGGCATATATTCTAGCTTCATCGGTATGGCTAACTTTTCCTATAGTATTTGTTGTCATTACAAAATTATATACTTCATCATCAAAAGTAAGTGAAGAAGCATTGTTTGTTTCCATTTTGAAACTTTCATCAAATTCTACTTCACCAAATGTTACAACATAAACAGTATCTACACTTGTTTTTTCAACAAGATTAATTTTTAATCCATAACTTAGTTTTGAACCATCAATTTTTGATGTCAAATTAAAGACATCAATTGAATATGTGTATATTGTGTTTTCAAGGACATGAGTTGATGAATAATTAATGACTACCTTATTATCTATTTGCCATATGTTTTCATTAAAATAAACAAATGGACGTTTGTAATCATTAAATGCTAACTTAACTGAATTGTCTGGATCTAGCGTAATAATACCATTTTCTATATGTAACGTGTATTCGTTACTATAGTATTTGATACGCATTGTTGATTCATCAATTCCTTTTATAATTGTAACTTTATATCCATTAAAGACAATTTCTCCGCTATCATCAATAATCAATTCTTTATATTTTGTTTGATTGCTTGCTCTTTTTACGGAATAATAACCATAATCAGGGTCACCAAATGATCCATCAGTATAGTCTTCATCGGTTTCTTCTTCTGGGATAGTCGACATGTCAGTATAGTATGTTCCTTTAATAGCATTATCATAAACGACAACCCTTGATTCTGCTACTATACCTAAATAGTTAATTGTAACATAATATACACCTGGAGTAAAAGTATCAATCTTACCAGTAATCATATCGTTTGATACTTCAATATCTTCTAAATCATTTTTAATCATAAATAAATCTCTTGCGAAAATTGTGTCACCCGTAAAGGCGATAATATCACTAGAAATTATTTCGACATCTGACTCAATAACCAAATTATATGATACTACTTCTGGTTGGTTGCTAGGTCCATTTACATAAACTTCGATAACAACTTCTTGTAATCCAATATTAGTAAAATCAATAGGATTAGAAATTAGTTTTACATAACATGTAATTATATCAACGTAATCCTTATTTTCGGTTAGAGATTGTTTACGATTATTTATAGTTACATTAAGATTTTTATAAACATTGTAGGATTCCGTTCCCATAGGGAGCGTAACTATATCATCATTTAAGGTAATTGTGTATTTATTTTCCACAACTTTATAAGTTATTGTTTTTTCATAATAAGCGAATTTTACCCCTGATAATCCAAGTTTTTTATCATTATATGGAATTTTTAGAGTCACTGTATATTCACCAGGAGTTGTAAAGTCAGCATTGTTTTCTGATATATATGTATTAGGAATACTATCAAAATGAATGCCATTAATGATTACTTTAAAGTCACTTACAAAACTATAGTTGCTTTGATTTGTTCCTTTAGTTATTGTGATTACATCTGAATGTGGAGTTTCTATAATAACTCCTTTACGTATTTCTACTGTAGCCACTTTTGATATGTTTTGATAATCAATGGTTATGTAATTTATTCCATCATTTTCATAGTCAATTGATCCTGTAACCATATCAGGAGTGACATCAATTGACATATTGCCTTTAGTAATTGTAAATAAAGTAGTTAAATCTATGTGTTCACTATTTGGATACATTACAATACTTTTTGCGTTTATTATTATTTGATCAGCTTCGACCAACACAATTTTTACGGTTTCTGTTTTTATTGTTTTTTCATCTTGATATGTAAGTACTACATCATATGTATTATTAATGGTTGCGTTATTTAAACTTGATGTATCTATCATATCAGGGGTTACTTGGTATGCTTTACCATCAACATAAAGAGAAAATAAACTTGTAAAATCAAACTCATTTATTTCATCAATAGGTATTTCAACTTCTTGATATGATTTAACAATTTCAATTGCATGATCATCTGTGATATTTACGGTTAGTACTTTTTGATTATTATTTATTTTTACAATATAGGTATATGTTCCCACCGTTTCCTCTACATTATTTTCAATCATATCAGGAGTAATTGGGGATATAATACCATCAATTTTTAAAATGAATAATGACTTATAATCATAGCTTTTTGCAAGAGATTGATTTATTGTTATCTCGCTAACACTTAGTTCTATTTCATAAACTGTTTCAATGACTTCTACATTTACTTGAGCAGAACTACCATTATATGAACAGATTAGTGTATTAGAACCAATTATAAATTCAGTATTTGTTAAATTTAAATATGAATCTAAAACTTCTATGCTTTCATTATTGACTAAAATAGAGAATAATGATTTGAAATCATAGGTTTTTACTTCGGTATCTTTTAAAGATATATTTTGCTTAAGTGCTGTAACCGTCACTTCAACTGGATCGGATACAACAATTACTTTAAGCGTTTTTGACTGATCTTCTATTGAAACATTAAATGTATACTCTCCAATATTTGAAGAAACATTTGATGTTATTAACTCATTAGATATTTCAATTTGTGTACCATTTAATTTTAATGTGAATAGTGATTTAAAATCATAAGTTGAAACTTCCGATAATTTTAAAGTAATTTCAGTTTGAGATAATTCCAAACTATAGACATTGACGAGGGCAGGATGGTTATCTCCTCCCCCTTCATTGTCTTTTTTACAATTTTTATTACATCCCGTAAATACTAATAATGTCAATACCAATATGAAAATAAAAGCAAAATATCTTTTTTTCATATGATGACCTCTTTACTAGTCTCTTTTTAAAATCCAGTCACCTGTGATATAGAAATCAATCCAGAAATATCTTGTGTGATTGTTATTAATAACGATTTGAACGTCATCTTTGATATAACATACATAATAGTCTCCATATCCTGTTTTACCACCTGATAAATCAGTGTTACCAACAGATAGAGTAAATCCTTCCGCAATTAGGGCGTTGCCTAAAGCTTCAATTAATTCATCAAAATCAAGAATTTTAGAATTTTCATCATAATTTGAAGAAGTTGCGGTAATAGACATATATCCATGATAAATTTCGTTACCATCAGAATCAGTACTTACTGTCTTCCAATCATAGAATGGACCATAGACATTATCACCAAATACATCGATGAATAGAGCTGGAGTAGGAACATCTACCCAATTATCACCAAATATTGATTGTAATACAACTTCTGCATTTTCTTCTCTTGTAGTTTGAGATGAGAAGTTTGGTGAATAATACTTACAAGTATATTCATTCCAATTAGTTTTAATCGTTCTTGGTACATAACCTTCAAATGTATCCTCAGGAAGAGAAGTTGTTCCAAATTGAGAATATGTAGTAGTTATATAACCTGTATATGTTCCGTATGTAATATTATAAGGATATACGGTTGAAACTAAATTACCATTTTCATCAACAACGATTTGTAAGCTTGTTTCTACGCTTGCTTCAGCATCAAATGCGTTTCTGTAGGCACTTACTTCTAAAGCAATATCTCTTGTAATTGATGTCTCTCTAAGAGCAAATGTATATGTTGTAATACCATTAGTAAATGCTGATCCAACAAATTTGAAAACATTTGCGGAGAAATCAAATGAAGGAAGCACATCAAAGATATTTCCTGTTACTTTCTTAGTTCCGGTTAAAGCTTTATTGGCTGTGCTATAACCAAATTCATCGTATGTTCCATCACTGTTTTGTTTTAATCCAGTATATTCTGTATGGTAATTCTTACCATCCATTGAATATGAATATTTACCTGTTGTTGCATATAAAACTGCATCTTCTGTTATTTGACCAAATAAGCCAACTGTTCCAACTGATGATACATAGTTTGCAACTTTATTACTTACTATTGGTTTAACGAATGGATTAGAACGAGCTTTAGAACTTGAACTATTTGTCGATTCGATTTCATAATCACCACTATCAGTTGATGGGGCATATGTAGTTGTATCCACTGCTTGGAATGTGTAATTCTTAGCATTTCTCATAGTTTCAAGAGCAGCTTCAAGTTTTTCTGCATATTGAGGAGCTTCATATGGAGTTGGGTCTTCAACTACAGTTGTTCCTATATTAGAGAATGATAATCTTATTGTTGTATAACTCATCGCATCAGGACTTTCATCGCTTTCGCCACCATAATACATAACTTCTGTTTGCGCAAGTAATTGAGTAATCTTACCATCATTTACAACAAAATATAATTTATCGATAGTATCTTCAAGCATTGGAGTAAGTGAGATAGATAAGTATGTTAAGAAGTATAATTCTTCAGTTGTTTTTTGACCAAATTCATCAACATCAGCAATATATTCATATACTTCGTTTTCAGCATCATATTCAAATTTAGTTATATTTAAATTATCTAAATGATTCCATAAATGTTGTGCTTCCCATACTGCAGGAATGCTTCGATAATCTTTAACAGTAACTTTTTCTACTGTGTTATTTTTACCAATATATACTTTTTCTAAGGCATGACCAACGTCGCCATTTTGGTTCTTAATACCATCTGTTTCGCCTTTACGATAACAATCAACAATCTTAGATGATGGTTTTCCACTTATTTGCCATGTGCCATTCCAAGCACCTTCTGACATTTTTACTTCGATATCATAGTTGTTTTCTACGTTATTATTAGATTGATTAAAATCTTGATAAACATCTGTTAAAACACCTGAAACAGTAATGCTACTATTACTAATTTCTTTTAACATTGCGGAAGTTAATTCTCCAACTTGACCTTCAATATAAGGAGCTTTAACAATAATTGATTTTGAAACAGATACAGATGGATTAGCGGTTGATGTTGCTGTAACCCTAACCAATTTATCTAATGTTACATCAGCAATTAAAGTTAAAGTATTGTTTTCGATTTTAACAAGATCAGGGTCAGATACACTCCATGTGTAACCTGTATCGCTACTTCCTGTTACTTCAACTGAAAGTTGAACAGTTTCACCTTTAGCAATTGTATCTTGTGATGTAGAAATACTCATTTTTACAATTGCGTCTTCTTTTGGTACTACATCAATTGTAGCAACACCACTTATTGTATTATCTGCAGTTGATACAGCTGTTACAACAATTGTCTTAGGGAAGTTAACATCTGATGTTACAGTTAAAACATTTCCTTCTAATTTTACAACTGAATCATCTGATAATTGTAATACATAATCTTTATTTAAAAGACCTGTTACGTTTACTGTAATATTTGTGCTTTCATTCACTTTAAGTGAACTCTTATCAAAACTTACTTCAATTTTTGGTGCAATAACCGTAAATTCTTTTGATGCAGTTACTTTGCTGTCAGCTACAGAAGTTGCGGTAATTGTTACTTTTTCGTTGCTTGTAAGTTTTTGTGTTACTGATAAATAGTTATCATAACTAATTGTTACAATATCTGGATTAGAAATACTCCATATTATGGCAGTATTATCTGTTCCATTAACAATTGTATTTAATTTAATTTTTTCACCATATACAATATTATCTTTATCTGTAATAATTGAAACACTTATTTTCTTTTTGCAACTAGCTAATGTAAATACAAACATTAAAACAATTGCAATAGTAGATATTTTTGTCAAAAAGCTTCGCGTTTTTTTCATTTAATTACCTCCTTTAAGCTCTCCAAATATATATTTGTAAATCTAGTGATACATCCATTGGTGCAACCCATATGTCACCTTTATTAAATTCACCATTTTTATTCTTTGTAAAACCTAGTCCAACTAAATATTCTTCTATTTTCGCAAGTGATGACTCAATTGTATAATCAATATCTAAAGGAACATCATAGTAAAGGAGGACTGCAGACTTAGATGTATCTGATCCAGTTGGAATATGAATTGTGGTCATACCAAATCCGAATGTATCTCCAAGAGGAACACCGAAAAATGGCATTACTTCTTCAATGTTCTCATCATCATATAGTGTTTTTAAATATTCTAGAGCATTTACTTCACTTTCTGTACCACTACCTGAGATATCATTTACGATAAATGTTAACTCACTCCATGATGTAGGAACATTTCTAGTTACAAAATCAACATTTGCATCTTCAGGTACTACTGAATTATTATAGTCGCTATATGTTATTTCAACTACACCATAGATTGAACCTAAATAGAAATAGAAGCATGCTTCCGTAATATAACCATCTTTAACTACAACATATGGTGTAAAAGAACTTGTTGAGGAAGTATGGCCACGAGTAGCAAAAATACCATATAAGCTTATATCATTACCAACCCCACAGTAGAATGTTGATGCAACAGATGACATTACTTCATCGGCATAGAATGTGTATGATCCATCTGTTGGATCTAGATAATAAGAAGTGAATATTTCCGCAACAAATCCAAATGAAGGTTTTGCATTTTGGAATTCTGAGTTATACGCTCTTGATGCAGTATAACTTCCATCTTCATTTTGATAATAAGAATTGTATAGTTCATTTGTTATTTTTTTATATCCATAGGAATCATTACTAGAATAATTTTCAATATCGGTTCCATCTTGTTGGTAACTAACTGTGTATGGATCAAAATAACAGTTGCTATCCGTAATAATTTCATGGAAACCACTTTCTTTATATCCACTTGTTAAATAAGTCGCTGTTATTTCTCTAAAATGCAATGTGTAATTTGATAAATTTCTCATATTATCAATTGCAGTTTGTAAGATATCGTGTTCTTCAATATGTTGATACTTACTAATTGTAGGTACTTCAACAGTATCTCCGTAATTAATTGTTACAATTAATTCTTGTATTGCTTTATAACCACTGGAAATGGTATAATCAGCACCACTCTTTGCATATATTCCAATAATTTCTCCATCTTCTATTATTAAAGAGAACCCATTGGCAATAAATGTATATGGATTTGCAGAAGAAATCATTTTTTCTGCCATTTTATCATCATTTCCACTATAATCATAGCGATTAGTTACTTCATTATACGTAAAATCACTTACTTGTAAATTTTTAAAATTATTATATAATCCAGATTCTTCCCAAGATACAGTATTACCATCATCGTCAATCATTGGTTCATATTCTTCTTCATTCATAAAATTAACACCAACTTGACATGCAAGATTATTATGATTTTTGTAATATAATCCAAGAGTTAAACCTGTATTACCATCTTCATACTCTGTATACCAATTAACTCCGTCCATAGCAGTTTTAGTATTATAAGTATAAGTTGATTCAAGTTTTTCAAATAAGCCAACTGAATATAATTTAACATTTACATATCCAATATAGCCTATCTTATCAATTTTTAATGTATCAAGCATTTCACTTGTTAGCACTGCTTTAGCAGTTATTAAAATGCTTACTTTATTTGTTATTTGTGGATTGTAACTTGACTTAGCAGTTACTTCAATCACTTTATCTCCGGTCACTTCTTTAGCAGTCAAAGTACCATCACTTGCAATTGTGGCATATTCTTGTCCTGAGGTGATTTCCCAAATTACCGATGTATCTGGTGCATCGGTTACCGTTGCTACCAGTTTGATCGTATTACCACTTCTTACTTCAGTAGGTCCACTAATGGTAATTTTAGTATCATATACAGGTGGAGTTATCTTAAGTTGCCATTTAGCTGTTAATACTAAATCAGTTTTTTGATCTTTACTTATTACTTCAATTTTATTATCATCAATAAACCAACCTACAAAGTTATAGTTATCTTTGGTTGGATCAAGAAGAACAACTTCTTTTCCTTCTTCATATTCTGTTGGATTATTCGGATTATTTATACCACCATCAAGCACATACTCAATGTTATGCTTGATGGGGTCTTTTGTTTTTTCTTTGCAAGATACAATACCTAGAATGCATAAAAATGAACATATAATTATACTTAATTTTTTCATTTTCTTACCCCTAGTATTCATATACACATGTTATGACAACTTGTCTTGTAGTATCAGTTGTATATTTACATGTATAATTAATTATTTTACCTTTTTCAAATACAAATTCAAATGATGCAATACCTTGAATACTTACTTGTGCACTATTAAGTACAGTTTGGATATTCTCACTAGTTACATCAAAAGAAATCTTGTTTTTACTTGATTGAATATTTGTTACTAATGATTTTCCTAATTTTAAATTGAAAAAATCATCTTTTGAATAGTTTGAAATTTGCTCTTCTGTTGTTGTAGTCTGAAGTTCAAATTTTGCATTTAATTTCGTTGTTTCCGTTTTTACAACGGCAGTATTTTGATTTAATTCTACTATCTTTTTATAATCATAAACTAAGTTTTCAGAATCAGTCATTTCCATATGTAATGACACTTTTTTAGCATCAACAAGTGATGCATCAACTTTACTTGATAAATTATCAATTGTTATTTTTGTTGACTTACAGCTTGTAAATAAGAATAAAAAGCAAATAGTAAAGATTATTAAATAATTTCTGAATTTTTTCATTGCTATTACCTCCTAAAAACTCTGACGTTTACTAGCAACATACATTGCACTAGTAAGCATTAAAGTAGAAGTTACAATACCAATACACATAAAGGCAATATCTATACTATTGATTGCCTTAGCGGCGTCTTTATCAACAGAGGCAAGATATGACTCGTATGATTCAAGTAATTTATTATAATTTGTTAAATCAATTAATGAACGTTCAGACTTAGTTAATTCTGATAATTCATTAGTTATTGCTTGGAATTCTTCTAGTCTATCAAGACTAAATTCCAATGGAAGATTACTTATTCTTGCATCAAGAGCTTGAATTTTTTGTGACGCTTGTGCAAGTTTTAACTTTCTAATAGTTTGTTTAGCTTCATTTACAACATTTACAAGGAAGTCCCATCTTTCTTGTGATATTCCATAAGTTGTAGGGTCTTGCTTAACCATATTTAATGATGAAATTGCATTGTTAACTAATGCTTCATGAGTAAGATTTACTAAATTAAGTGATGCAACTTTCTCTGCATACTCAATAAATTTAATCATACTACTATGCATTGCTTCATAGTCACTTCTTGTAGCGTCTGCGACATTACCAAAATAAACTTGATATACGATTGAATCATAACCTTCAATATCTGAATTACATGGAAGAATCATCTTTATTGGTTTATTCTTACCAACTAAATCAATAAATGTATAGTAACATAATTCTAATCCAAATAAGTCAAATTGGTTATGAAGTACATCGTATCCAGGATCAGTTTCTTTTAACTTTGCCTCTTCGTCATATGAATTTTCTAATAGTGGAGCTGTAAATGATTTAAATTCTACAGTTTGAAGATTATCATATTTATAGAAAGCATAATTTCCAATAATTTTTAAAGTGTCTGGTAAGACAATCTTAGTAATGTTTTTATTTTCATTTCCCGCATATGTTTCAATGCGATAAGTTCCTTCTTCTACTACTAATGTAGTTGCTTTATAATTAGCTGGAATACTATTTAGTTCTAGACCACCATTTGGTAATACTGTATATAATACACCATCAATTAGTTTGGCGTAAGAATTGATAGTAGCAGTATCAGAAAGAGAATCGTTTGTTTGAAGATAATATTTTTCAATTGAACTAGCACCTGAAAATACGCCTTGGCCAATAAATTCTAAGTCATTGCTGAAGACAAATTTTGTTAATTTATCATTATTTTGGAAAGCATAGTCGTCAATCACTCTTAACTTAGGAGCATTGACTTCACTAAGTTTCGCACCTTGGAAAGCACATTGTCCAACTGATTCAAGATTTAATGTATTACCAATAGATGTTAAGTTACCACAATCAGCAAAGGAACCAACACCAATAGATTTTATAGAATTTAATTGTACGTTGGTTAAACTAACACAAGAAATAAAAGCATAATCGTCTATTACTTCTACATCTTCTAGATTAATAGAAGTTAGCATTTCACATCCAGCGAAGTTGTATTGACCGAGTGATTTAATATTATTAGGTAACAAAACTGTAGTTAGGTTTACACAAAATGAGAATAGATAATTCCCTAGTTCTGTTAATGAACTTGGTAGTGTTATTTGTGTTAATCCTTCACATCCTAAGAAAGCACCATCCCCAAGAGAGGTAAGTGTTTGTGGAAAAATAACACTTGATATAATAGGAGCTCCGCCTTGTTCGCTATATCGTGCAAAAGAACCTTCACCAATCGATTCTACAACCGGAATATTTAGATAGTTTAGAGCAGAACAATCAGCGAACGCATAATCACCTACTGTTTTTACATTTGTTAAGTTTGCAGTTTTAAGTGAACTACATCCATAGAATGTTTCACTTTCAATTTCTTCGTCAACTTTACTTAAATCAATTTTTGATAATAATGCACTATTAGCAAAACATGCACTACCAAAATGTACGTTACCATTTTCAGGCATATTTACTGTTGTCAAGTATGCACATTTTTGGAATGCGCCTAAGCCAAAATTAGAGTTTTCACCAATCGTTACTTCTTCTATCTTTGAATCAAAGAAAGCACCTTCTCCGTATGAAGCGTTGCTTGCAAGTTTAGCTTGTTTTAAACCTGTACTTCTGAATGCATAATCACCAACATTAATGATTTTATCTAAATTATAAACACTTGTTAATGCAAGTGTATATGCAAATGCATTTTGACCAATCGTTGTTCCTGATTGATTTGGGAAGACGATTTCTTCAAGGATTTCGCAATTTGCAAATGCATAATCTTCAATTATTAATGGATTATTAATAACTAGTTTTTTAATTTGTGCCCCCGCAAATGCACCGCTAGCAATAATTGTAATATTACTATCGACAATGTATTCTTCATATTCAATGCAAGGACTAGTAAAAATTATTGTATTTCCTTCTTTGTTATATAAAGTGTTTAAATCTTTATTAGTTGAATAATACTTATTATTTGAATCAACAATAAATTTATTTAGTGATGTTCCTTCAAATATTGATCCTTTAACTTCATTTAGTTTAGTATTTTCTAAGAAGGCAATTGAAGTTAAACTTTCACAATCTTTGAAGACATAGTTTTCTAATGTAAGTTCATTATTTGGAAGAGCAAATTCCACTAATTTTACACAGGCATAGAATGCTTGCTCACCAATAATATCAACACTTCCATTGATTGAGAATGAAGTTAATTTTTCACATTCTGTAAATGCTCCTTTACCAATTGATAGTAAATCATTATGTAAAGTAACTGTAGTTAAGTTATGGCATTGAGCAAAGCAGAAAGTAGGAATTTGATTCTTTTCATATATATCGATGTTTGTTATACCAGTGTTTACAAACATAGCATATGATAACTTTGTATCTTCTGATAATAAGACTTCGTTTAAAGATGTACAATCTTTAAATGCTTGTTTACCAGTGTTTCTCAATTGTCTAAGGTCTGCTTTTTGAAGTGACGTACATCCTTCAAATGCACTTACTCCGATAGTATAAACTTTAGATATATCTATATTATTTAATTTTTCACAATTTTTGAAGCATTCTTTACCAATCACTCTAACATTTTCAAGATTAATCGTAGTTAATGATACATCTTTGGCGAAAGCATATTCACGAATAATATTAACTGATTCTGGAATTACTACCCTTTCAAGTCCTGAGCAATTGTAAAATGCATATTTTTGTATTTCGATAACACCATCAGGAATTACCACAGATTTAATAGTTGTGTTAGCGTTCGGTATTTTATTGGCATCATAATCTTCTTCGGTTAATTCAATCGAACGATCGGTATCATATAGACAGAAAGCATATGATGATATATATAGAATACCTTCATCATCAGGAATTACAACATCGCCACCTAAACCTTTATAGGCTATAAGCATTCTGTTTTCAATAACAAACTCGCTCTTAATTGTTATTCTTACTTTAGCCATTACGTTTGAATCTTTTAGTTTTAACGTTATGGTTGTACTTCCTTTTTTAAGACCCGTTACAACACCAAATTCATCGACAATCGCAACACTCGGATTAGTCGATTCATATGTTTTTTCGTATTTATCATCTACATACCATGGATTGATGTCATAAAATAATTGTATTTTTTCACCTGGATAAAAGCTTATTGATGATAAACTTGAGATAAATGTACGTGAACCTGTTTCACCGATTTCACTTGTTTGAGCTGCTCTTGAATAAGCAAATAAAGTATCAAAGTATGAGAATCTAATTGATTCTACTTTTGCATCAGTAGCATTAATATTTGATGCTAAACGTTTTGCATCTTTTTGTGCTGCCTTTATATTTACAATTAATGTAGCTTTATTACCATATAGAGGATCTTCAACTGTAATAATTGTTCTTCCTGATGTTTTTGCTACTAAAATTCCTTCTTTAATTTCAGCAATTTCTGGATTGGATGATGTCCAATTCAAGTGATTTAAGTATGCCTTATCATCGTCTAACTTTTTGTCAGTTGAAACTAAATATTGTGTTAAGTCCACAATGCTTCCTTCATCTACAGAAAGAATCATCATTTCTTGTCCATCTACTGAACCATTTTTAGTGAAATGGAACTCACCATTTGTACCAGGAAGTGGACATAAATATATGTTTGAATTTAGTGCGTAGTCATCTATTGAGAATCCTAAAGCACTTGTACAGATTGCATCATTATATAAGTCTTCTAAATAATCAGTAATTTCAAATCTAACTTTATTGTCTTGACCCTTTTCACTATATACAGGAATAGGATTATCAGATAAGAAATTATATGTTTTGTTAGATGTGAAGATTATTGGTGATATTGATTGAACATATTGGTTATCATAAACAATCATTGTGATATAATAACGATCTTTTTTAAGTGTTGAATCATAGATTTTTTCGTAAGAAACATCTTTTAATACTGGAGCTTCATTATCTAGAACAAAGTCAAATTCAAAAGTATTTCTAATATTCTTAGCTTCTCCACCATCACCATAATCAAGTTTAGCTTTCATTACAAATGAATATTGGCGATTGTTTACAAGACCTAAGGCTGCAGATTTTAATTTTAAGAATTCATAATATGGAATAGGTGATCCATTATGTCCATAAGCTTTTACAGCATTATAGTCTACATGACTCCATACTACTTCTCCTGTAATTTTATCAGTAATTGAGAAATCAACGGTTTTCGCATTTCTAAGCATACCTGCATAGACTGCTGAAATACCATCTATTGTACCTAAAAAATCAGATATGGCAATATGATCAGTTGAGGCTGGAATCATATCGTATTTTGTTGTATCTATATCATAAAGGTAAGTTCCTAGAGGAATAATATAATTATAATAATATGAACCATAAGGTGTTGTTGCATAATAGTCAGCTTTTAGTTTATCTTCGTCATCTATTGCGGCATTATGCGCTTCTGATTCAACTTCATAATATGTTTTATCAAATAATGGGGCTTCCGTCCAATCTCCATAAAAGGCAAGGAAAGGAATATTTAAATCAATTGAAATATATTCATTAGTATCATTTTGTGATTCATGAGCTTGTAATTTTACAAATCCTTCCACATACATACCATATTGGAATAACGAATCTATGATGTTTTTGTCGTTTTCACTTAATGTATATATAACTTTTACTTTGGCAGTTTTACCGCCTTTAATTGTTAAAGTACTTCCTTCAAGAATTCCACCTTCGATTATTTCGTATGTTGGAACACCAGATAAAATTTGTGATTTTTCAGCAACATATTTTTTATCAGAAGTAGAAACAGATTCTGTCATTGCTACAACTGATAAATCATATGAAAGTTCAAAATCCGCTAAATTTACTACATTAAATTCCATTGTATATACGCCTGTGCGCTTAGGATCATCAAGTAACTCAAGTTTTGTTCGATCGATTCCATCAACTGTGATATATGCTTTGGTATTTACGGCGTTATATAAACTAGCTAGTCCCGCTCCTTGTTTACGAGGAGAGTATGGATTACCTTGTTCGTTAAGAACAATTGATGCCGTTGACATTAATAATTGATTAGTCATTACAGATATTTCTTTCCATGTATAGTCAGGATATAACTCTTTTAGATATTGTCTTATTAAAATAACAATACCACATAAATTAGGTGTAGCCATTGATGTACCACTTAATTCATCGTATCCACCACCTGGAATTGCTGATTTAATATTACCACCATGAGCAGTAATCTCAGGTTTTAATCCTAGTGATGGTGTAGGCCCCCAGCTTGAGAAATCTGACATAAATGGACCGGCTTGATTTGCATATGCAATAGTAATTACGCCATTTGCTTTTTCCGCAAGTTTTGTTCCATCTTCTTTTGAAATTGAAATTGTTGGAATATGTTCGGTTTTACCCATTGACATTGAAATTGTACCTTCAATGTTATTGTAAATAATACAAGCTATGGCACCAGCATTTTTAGCATTTAGAGCTTTCTCTTCAAATGTATTATCGCCTCTTCTTACTAAGGCTATTTTTCCTTTTACATCTAGTCCACTATAGTTTACAGATTTACCTACACCAGGAATAGTAACATATTCATATGTATTACTTACGTTTTCTGTAACACCAAGTTCTTTAAAGAAATCGTTTGGTTCACCAGTTATATCATTTGATTCTGTAAAGAATACAACTTGAGAGTCATTTCCAACCAAATATTTACTCTTAACACCACTTATTGATGCAACTGATAAAGCAGCAGCATATGTAGATGGAGAACCAACTGTGCTAGAATCTGGATTTGTAGCAAGATTAGTATTTCCTTGTTCACCGCCAAAAGCAGAGCTATAACTATTGCTTGCGGCAGTAATTAAACTAATTCCGCTTTCGTTAATACGATCATATACTTCATTAATCTTACTTCCATCTTCTTCTCTTGCAAATCCACAAGAAGAACCAAGTGACATATTAATTGCATCTACACCAAGGATGATGGCATCTTCTAGTGCTGCTAGAATATCTTCTGTTTTACCACCTTCATCAAGATCAGGGAAAACTTTAAGTAATACTAATTGAGTATTAACTGCAACACCAGTGATTACATCATCTTTTCCGCCAATGATTCCCGCAACATGAGTTCCGTGTTCTGAATCATATGGGAATACATCATAATCTTTATCTGCATAATCATATGCGTAAGGTATTTTTTTACTATAATATACATCTGTTATTTCTAAGTTTTGTGTAAATCTAGATGCATTAGTTTGAGATAATACTTTGGTAATATCATTCATACTAATCATTGGATTTTCAGGTTGATTTTGAAATACAGTATGACTGCAATCAAATCCAGAGTCTAGAACAGCAACTGCTGTGCCTTCACCCGTGTATTCTACGCTACTTGAATCGAAGATACCAGTTTCGTATACTTCAACATTATTATAAATAACAGAAGCGTCAGTTGAAGAAGCTTGTGGTAAATTATAAGTATCAGAAATAATTGTGGATTCGACTCCATCAAAAGCACTAAGTCGATTAAATTTACCATATGTTGTCTTAACTGCGATTGCATTCATAATTGTTGTATATTGGTATTCTACGCTATCAATTAATTGATTAGCATATAATTCTCTAATTAATTTTTCTTGTTGTTTCATTAGTTGTTGCGTTTGTTTTGTTCCCATTTCTGATAAAACAAAGCTAGATACAGTATCAACTAATGAACTATTTTCTTTGTTATACGTTTCTATTAATGATTCATCTGGTAGTGTTATGATAGCAACTATTTCATCTGAATCTAAGTATCCACCATTTTCTTTAATATGATCTGCTTTGATTTGTGATAACACTTGTTCTTGCGTTAGTTTTAAGTCAGTTTTTAAAATTTGCAATTGTTGTGGATTATTATTAGGATTATTTTCTGTTCCTAATGAATTGTTCTTTTGACATGATATACCTGTAAAAAGGACAAAAACAAATGTTAAAACAATCAATATTTTGTTTTTCACTTTTCTTTTACACTCCCTTCTCTACTTTAACCACAAATATATTAAGATCATTGTAAGAAAGAAACTACCTATTACTCCAAGTAATATAGGTAAATAATGAGCTAAAGCTGCTTTAATTATGGCTTTTCTTTCTTTTTTGGTTAAATCTAAACCATCATTTTTTGGTTTTACCCTGCGATGGGGCATTCCATCTACATCCATATTGTATATGGTATGTCCGTCATCAACATAAGTATTTTTTTTACTTTTCTTGCTCATGTTTTTTTCCTTTTTTATTTTTCTTTTCTAAGGCTTCTTGAGCAAGGCGTTCCTTTTCTCTTTCCATTTCATCATATTCCGCATCATATGCTTCGAGATTATTCATAATTTCTGGATTATAAAGATGACATGAAACGAAATGATTTGGTTCTGCTTCAATATAAAGTGGAACTTTATATTTACATACTTTCATGCATTCAGAACATCTAGTATGAAACTTGCATCCTGATGGGGGATTAGCTGGAGAAGGAATATCTCCTTTTAAGATAATTCGATTCATTTTAACATCAGGATTTGGTACAGGTACGGCTGAGAACAATGCCTTAGTGTACGGATGTAGTGGTTTTGCGAAAATATCTTTTGTTCCACCGAGTTCCATTACATTACCTAAATACATAACTAATATATCGTTAGTTATATATTTAACTACTGATAAATCATGGGAAATAAATACATAAGTAAGTCCCATTGACTGTTGAAGTTCTTTTAATAGGTTGATTATTTGAGCTTGAATTGATACATCAAGAGCACTAACTGGTTCGTCACAGATTACAAGTTTTGGCTTTACTGCAAGTGCTCTCGCAATACAAATTCTTTGACGTTGTCCACCAGAAAACTCATGTGGATAACGATCATAATATTGTGGTTGCAAACCACATTTATTCATTATGTCTTTGATATATGCATTAACTTGATTGGCAGGGACGATTTTATGTACTTTTACTGCCTCCGAAATGATGTTTCCAATTGTCATTCTTGGAGGAAGACTAGAATACGGATCTTGGAAAATTAATTGCATATCGGTACGATATTTTTGCATTTTACTCTTTTTTAAATTCGTAATATTTTGTCCATCAAAGATTATTTCTCCGCCATCTGATTCATATAGTTTTAATATTGTTCTTCCAAGCGTGGTTTTACCACATCCAGATTCACCAACTATACCAATGGTTTTTCCTTTTTCTAGCTTAAAACTTACATCATCAACCGCTCTTAGAAATCTAAGGGGTTTGCCAAACAAATTTTTTTCAATTGGAAAATACTTTTTAAGGTGATTTACTTCAAGAATATATTGTTTATTTTCATTATTCTGTTCCATCTTCTTCACCTCCAAGTTCACTATATAAATAGCAAGACACATAATGTGTATCACTAATCTTTATTTCATTAGGATAGTCCCCTTCGCATTTACTACAACATTTATTACATCTGTTTTTAAAGTAACAATGATGTGGTAAATTGATTGGATTAGGAACTTGTCCAGGAATGGAATACAAAGGTTCATCTGTATTTGAAGTAATTAACGGTTTACTCTTTTGTAATCCAATTGTATATGGATGCATTGGATGATGGAATATTTCACTTGCGGTACCTTTTTCAATTACTTTACCTGCATACATTACTACTACTTCATCTGCCATTTCTGCAATCACCCCTAAATCGTGGGTAATCAACATTATTGAGCATCCTTGAGTTTTTTGTAAATCTTTTAGTAATTCAAGAATTTGAGCTTGAATTGTAACATCAAGAGCTGTTGTCGGTTCATCCGCAATTATTAATTTTGGATTACCCGCAAGTGCCATAGCAATCATTACTCTTTGTCGCATTCCGCCTGATAATTCATGAGGATAACATGTATAAACATGTTCTGGCATTGATATACCTACTTTATTGAGCATTTCAATACTATGTGCTTTTGCGTCAGCCTTGGAAATATTAGGTGTATGGATAAATGATACTTCATCTAATTGATAACCAATGGTAAATACTGGATTAAGACTTGTCATTGGTTCTTGGAATATCATTGTGATATCCTTACCTCTAATTTTATACATTTCTTTGGTTGGCATATTGACAATATTATATGCTAACTTTTCGCCATTCTCGTTATAACCTAAATCATCAGAATTATATCTAATCTCTCCACCAATCACTTGACCTTGAGGAGCTTGAACTAGTTGCATAATGGAAAGGGAAGTAACGCTTTTTCCACATCCAGATTCACCAACAACACCAATTATTTTATTTTTTGGAATATTAAACGATACTCCATTTACACTCATTACAGTTCCGTTGTCTGTAAAAAAGCATGTTTTTAAGTTATCTATTTCAATAATATTATTTTCATCTTTCATTACTGAAGTATAATCTTTAACTTCAAGTTTGCGATTTTTTAAAGATTCATAATACTTCATTTGTTTGATATTATATTTTATTATTTTACGACTTTCTTTTATTGAGATATAATTACTATTTTTTTTCATATCTAATTAACCTCTACTTCTTAGCTTTAGGGTCCATAGCATCTCTTAAGCTATCACCAATAAAATTAAATCCTAGTACCGCAATAACAATCATGAATCCGGCTGGTAACCACATATTCAAATGATAGTTTAATACTTGTGGATCGTTTGAAGTTGCAATCATTGTTCCCCAAGCTGCTTTTGGTAATTGAACACCTAAGCCTAAATAACTTAATGTTGATTCATATAGAATAACACTACCCAAACCAAGGGTCATAGATACAATAAGTTGAGGCATAACGTTTGGGATTAAGTGCTTAAATATTTTACGCCAAGTTGGAAGTCCCATTACTTCGGTTGCGGTAATATATTCTTGTTCTCTTAGCGACAAGATTTGTCCTCTAACAAGTCTAGCAACACCACTCCAGCTAAAGATAGTTATAATAACCATTAACACATATATTTGTTTATCTGGAGATAAATTCCATGAATCAATAACAGCGGAGGCAATTAATAGAATAGGTAGGGTAGGAATACAGTTGAAAATATCAACTATACGCATGATAATTTGATCTACCCATCCACCAAAATATCCTGATATACCTCCTAGGACAATTCCAATGAGTGTTTCTAAAATAACAACGATGAAACCAATAGTTAGTGAAATTCTACCACCATACATCAAACGAACAAATACATCCATTCCTTTATCATCTGTTCCAAGTAAATGTTCACTTGATGGTGATGCATAACTATTTAAGTTTCTTGTATGTTCTAGTACTTGAACAATAGTTATCTCTTCATTTGTTTCTTTGTCTTTAACAACATGAACTGTGACTATTTCTTCACTGACTTCTTTTCTATCTACTTCTTCTTCTCCCCATTTTGTATAAACAACTGGTCCTAAAAAAGAGAACAAGAATAATGCAACAATCATTATAATACCAACAATTGATAATTTTGAACGAAAGAATCTTCTCATTACAAGTCTAACTGGACTCATTTCTTTATACGTTTGTTCGTTTTGGGTTTGATTTTCTTCTTGAGTTTCTTCAAATTGAAGTTTGGCACGTTTTATTGTGTTAATTCTTTTTATTTCGTTGATTTGTCTTATATAATTTCTTACTAAGATAAAACCAATTATAGCAATAATAACAATGGAAAGTATAATTAAAACTAGCATTTTTTCACCTACTTTCCTAGTTTGACTCTAGGGTCAACAATTGAATACATTATATCTGAAAGTAATGTACCAATAACCGTTAGTACTGCAAGGAACATATTATATCCCATTACAAAGGGAATGTCCCCTTCTTTTAAGGCTTGATATGCAAGTCTTCCAATACCATCAATACTAAATACTTGTTCTGTTATCATCATTCCACCAAATAAAGAAGGTAGAATTCCTGCTAACATTGTGACAAGTGGAATCATTGTATTTCTAAAAGCATGTTTATATATTACTTTATTTTCGGATAATCCTTTTGCACGAGCTGTACGAATGTAATCGGCATTTAATACTTCTAGTGTGTTTGTTCTTGTATATCGCATTAGTCCACCAATTGATAGAATAACACTAACAAAGATTGGTAGAACTAAGTGACGAAGTATATCACCAAATTTAATAAGTGATCCCATAAATGTTTCTTCATATGTTTTACTTGCGTAGATTAAACCTCCTGATGGCAACCATCCTAGATTAACTGAGAATATTTTAATCACGATTGCGGCAAAGAAGTAAGTGGGTAAAGAAATACCAATCATTGTAAATACTGTTACCATATAATCGCGAACCGAATATTGATGAGTTGCACTTGAGATTCCAAGAGGAATAGAAATCAAAAATTGAAGTATTGTTGCTATCACCGCTATAGCGAATGATATCCACATATGATCTCCTATGACTTTTGCTACGCTTTGTTCATATTTAAATGATTCTCCTAGATTTCCTTTGCATAAATTACCAAGCCATTTAAAATAACCTTGAACTATTCCGGAAAATGATTTGTCTCCAATACCATACAAATCTTTAAATCTAGCGATATCATCTTGGGTTATTGTTCCTGATTGTAGTTGTGAACTAAACTTCATATCTACGTAATCATTTGGCATCATACGAACCAAAGTATAGATTATAACAGAAACACCCAAAAGAACAAATATGGAAATAAATAGTCTTTTTATTATATATTTAAACATTTTATTCTCCTTAAAGTTAAAGAGATGTATGTGATTATTTACATCTCTTTATTTCAATTATCTTTCTTGAACTAGTGATACATTGTGTAATTCACTTGTTAAACCTTTATATGGGGATAATTCACTGTCAGGTGTAAGTGATGTTGTATCGATTTTATATGTATTATATGCAAATAAGTCTTTTCTTTGATATGTAGGAAGTTCTACAGCAAGTTCCATAACAAGATTTAAAGCTTCACGATAGATACTTGCTCTTTGTTTTTGATCGTTTGTTTGACGAGCTGCATCGATTTTTTGTGATAATTCTTCTACGATAGCATATTCAATATCATATTTACCACCTGCATTTTGAAGAATTTGCTTATAACCCCAGTTAAGAGTTGAAGTTGCTTTTGAGTCTTTATGATATACTTGATACATATCAGGGTCAATTGTTGAACCCCATGCGGCAGCCCATACTGTTAAGTCACCATTTGCTAGTTTCTTAAGTGCATTTGAATCAGTAGTTACATTAATTTCAAAACCAATCTTATTTAAGATTTCGCTTGCATGGAATAATGCTGCCCATGCAGGGTGGTCTGTTTCTTCACCCGCAATTGTAAAAGTATATTTTAAGATGTCATTACCTTTTTGGTAAATATCATCTCCATTTAATTCATATCCTGCGCCTTCAATTAAACCGCGTAAGAAATCTTCTTGTTGACTTGCGGATAAAACGTCACCAGCTTTAGCACCAATCTTAACAATGTATTCTGCATATGCAGGATTAACTACATTTAAATTTTCAGGTACTTTTCCACCAATATATGGATAATATGCAGTTGCTCCTTCTGGATAAGCCCAGCTTGCTAAAGACATTGAACGATGGATTTCTTTAGCTGTTGTTTTGTAATAGTCAACACATTCTTTTGTATTGATTGCATGCATAATAGCTTGACGAACAGCGATACTTGGAACTTTTCCTGCGTTAATACCAATATAACCATAACCAGATGTTGTAATTTGCTTATTACCGATTCCTTCATCGGCTTTATCATTTAATTGATCAATGGTTTCAGGTTTTGCATTTGGTTCCGCAAAATCAATTTCACCATTATATAATGCATCAAGCATACGATTTGAACTAACTACTTGATAACGAATCTTTTTAATTTTGGCAGGGCCCATTACATAGTAAGGATTTCTTTCAAAATAGATAACACCAGCATCATAGAAGTTTCCTGCTTGAATACCAGTAATACCACCCGATGATTTACTAGCTGCATAAGGACCAGCTCCAACTGGTACACCAATCTTATTGTCATCTTTTACTACATAATCCATAAAGTCAGGTGATGAATATTCAACACCAAAATTAGAAACATAGTCAAACTTATCTATATGTTCTTGATCAGAATAATAATACATAGGTGCAACACCAAAGGCAAAGTTCCAGATTGCTTTAGGGTCAACCTTTTTGATTGTTATAGTTAATACTTCATATCCTGATTTTACAGAGCCATCTTCATTATAAGTTGGAACACCATATGTAACATTGTTTACTGTTACAGGTTCTAAGCGATTAGCAAATTGAATTCCTGAAATGTTTGGATATTTCTTATCGCCAGCATTTTGGTAATATTCTTGCTTTGCTTGATTAACAATATATTCGTTTAGAGTAATTGCTGTGTTCCAATAAGAAATAATTTCAGAGATTTGACTTGGAATCTTATCAAGGAAAATAGTTTCAATTGCTTGTTGTTCTGTCCATGTTTTTAGAGTTGCGACTTCATTGTCACGTGTTAGTGATGAAACAAGTTTACCATTTCCATCATTTTCCTTTTTATTCCATGTGATATATCCTTCATTGTAAAGGAATACTTCAACATCTGTTGTGAATAGATTTTCATGGATTGTACCATTTTGTCCTTTAAACTTCATGTCAGAGTATGAATCTTTAGAATTATTAAAATCATTTTGTAATTCTTCTTTAAATAATTTTAAAGCTTGGTTATAGTCAGCAATTATATTTTTATATGCATCTGAACCACTATTATTATCTGCAAATTCTTGTAGTTTTTCTAAGAATAACTCAGATGTCATTTCAGAACCTTTATTTTCATCAAGTACAGTTTCAGCTGCATCCACTAAGGCTTGAACTCTAGATTCCGCAATAATCTCAAATTTTTCGTTAAAACTCTTTTGTTCTTCTTCTGTTTCTTGTTGTGTACGATATTCTTGTAAACCAACAATATCAGTTGAATAGATTGTACTTGAACCAGTGTATACAGGATCAAGATAAACATATAAATTGAATAGTACATCTTTAATAGTTAGATAACTGCCATTTGAGAATCTAACATTATTCTTTAATACAAAATAATATGTTGTTGTTTGACTTTCTCCAGTTCCTGTTGATACGATAGCTAAATCTTTAGTTACAACAGATTCATTATCACCATAGGTTGGATTTCCTTCTTTGTCGTTTCCAATCATTCCAATTTGGGTTAAACCTACAACATTACTATCGGTTGCGGAAGTCGAGAAGAAAGGATTAAATACTTTGTCTACTTCTTGAGTTGAAAATACTAATGGTGTAGTTTCATTATCATATGTTGGAAGTTCCTTTTCAGGATCTTTTTCTTTTTTACAACCATTTTTACAACTTGCAAATGATATGGTAATAAATAACAATAAACTAGTTAAAAATAACTTCTTAATAATTCCTTTTAAATTCATTTTTTCCTCCATTTATTCGTCAATATTTTGGATTAATAATCCAGTTGAATTTTCTACTTTTGATGAGCTATCTTTTATGAAGTATAGATTATCTTCAATAATAATTAAGTTTTCATCATCAAATCCACTAGGTAATTTTACTACTTTATAATTACCTTTAAATGAAACATTTTCAATTGTTGTATCCGTTAATGATACTCCAATTCCAGCTACATAAATACGATATGTTGTTGATAAGGTTGTTTCTATATTGAATTTAACATTTTCAAAATTTACATTTCTAATCACTGCGCCTTTAGTGTTGCCAAACACACTGATACATAAACTCTTTTGATTTTCATCTTCAAAGTCTTGGATAAGTGATGCTCTACCTGCACTATATGAAACGGTAAAATTAGATATTGTATGTCCATTACCTTCAAATATCTTTCCGTAGTTATCAAAGCTGAATGATTCACCTTCAAAATCTATGTCATTCATTAGGTAAATATTTTTGGTTTTATTAGCTTTTAGCTCTTTTGCTGTTCTTACTACCGCAAAGTTACCTTCAATATACTTAACAAACACTTTAACTTCAAGGTCTTCATCGCCACCAGGATGTTTATAGTTTTCATCCCATGGATTGTTTTGTTCATCTACATACTCTATGATAGTGTAGCCGATTCTGTTAGCGTATTTACTACTATCAAAAAACCGTTCTCCCTCTTCAACAGTGTATTTTCCTAATGAAACCACGTTGTTATTCTCATCATAATAGCAAACATTATATGTATATGTACATTTCTTATTCCATTTAGCATATAGCGTTATACCTTCTGATGATATTTTATTTGTATCGAAATTCCATTTATTACTGTACACTGTTTCACCATTTTGTTCAGTTTTCGTTTCGTACCATCCATCAAAAATGTATTCTTCCCTTACAACTTCATCTTTAGATAAATCACAGGGATCAAAAATACACATTGACGAACCGTCTTCAACATCGTAATATTGAATTATTGGTTCAGTACAATTTTGGAATTTTCCTCCTTCAAGCATATAAATTACTTTGGTCTTGCCTTCGTAATTTATCTTATTTTTACATCCAGCTAAACATGTTATCATAAATAAGGCGAACGCTACAAAAATAATCTTCCTTAATTTCATTTTAGCCTCCTTTTCTTTTTTATATATTATTCTTATTATACAATATTTGATTTGTTTTGTCACAGTATTAGAAAGTGAAAGCATTTACATTTATTTTTTTTAAATTTTTATTTTTCGTTATTCTACATATTAGGGCATTTTCATATACTATATTGGTGATTTTTTTGAGATTATGTGATTTGATTCCTGGGTGTTCTTACGAAAATGATGTTACCGGAATAACAAGTGATACGAGATTTATTCAACCTGGATTTTTGTTTATTCCTCTTAAAGGAAATAACTTTTCTGGAGATGAATTTATTACAGAAGCTATAAACAAAAAAGTATCAGGTATCATGTTAGAAAAGTTTGTTCCTAATTTAGGTGTACCTTGTATTACTTGTAACGATAGTAAAGAGACCTTAAAAAAATTATTGGTTAAATTCTATCATGAACCTTATAATGATATGTGCCTAATTGGTGTTACTGGAACCGATGGTAAAACAACAACCTCAACTATAATTAGTTATTTGTTATCATCTATTAGTTCTTCTGGATATATTGGAACAAATGGGATAATGTTAAAAGAAGAACATTTTCCTTCTTTATTTACTACTCCATTACTTAGCGAAAATTACCGTATTTTATCTGCAGCAAAACAACTTAACATTAAGTATTTAGCAATGGAAGTTTCGTCACAAGGAATTGTAGCGGGGAGAGTTGATACCCTTAAGTATGACTATGTAGTTTTTACCAATCTTTCCCATGAACATCTCGATACACACCATACACTAGATGAGTATTTTAAAGCCAAATTTAAACTCTTTTCTATGGTTAAAAATAACAATAAAAAAATCGTAAACAAGGATGATGATTACGCTAAATATTTCGAATCACTTACCGATGTAATATTTTATAGTATTTATACAGTCTCAGATTACCAAGCAAAGAATATCCGCTATATAAATAATTCTACTTATTTTGATTTATACACAAAGGATAAAATCTATCAAAACATTCGCATTAACCGTATGGAAGAATATAACATTTATAATATTCTACCAGGTATTATTATTGCATTATTAGAAGGTATTGATATAAATACCCTTTACAAAAAGTTGAATCATCTTCCTATTATTCCAGGTAGACTCGAAAAAATAAACTGCGATTACCCCTTTGATATATATATAGATTTCGCACATACTCCAAATGCCCTTGAAGCTGTCTTGACTTCTCTTAAAAAAAGAACGAAAAATCGGCTCATTATTGTATGTGGTGCAGCAGGAAAAAAAGATAAATCCAAACGCCCATTGATGGGTAAGGTCGCCTGCAAGTTTGCAGATTTCGTTGTGTTTACATCTGAGGATCCACGTTTTGAAAATCCGATGGATATTATCAAACAAATGGTGTCAGAGATTACGTCTACTAATTATATATGTATTGAAGAAAGGACAAAAGCCATATCTTTCGCAATAGATATGGCAACATCTGGTGATACAATTATTGTGACAGGAAAAGGTAGAGAGAACTACTTTGAACAAAATGGAATAGTATATACATACTCTGACTATGATTATATAAAAAAGGTCATCACATGATGACCTAATTTTTTATTTATTTTAAAGGAGTATATACTTCATATGCATTATTAACAACGTCATAATTGAAGTAACCTAGTAATATTAATGAACCATTAAAATACATTCCAAGATAATCACCTTGATAAATAGCATTTGAAGGATCAAGAATTAGACTTTGAGTTGGGTCAGCTAAACCTTGTTGCGTTGCAAATGCGCAGCCTCCTGCATCTGTTTGGAAAGTAGCAGAACCTGTTCCAAAAGTTGCATTAATTAAAGCGGCAACATATGGATTAGTCTTACCAAAATCAAATGCTGGAAGAGAATCTATATTAACAGAACCTTCAATATGATTTGGTTCTAATGATTCAGAATCTCCTGATTTATTAACACAGATTAAGTTTAAGTATGTTAATGTCTTATCACTGTTTGACTTTAAGAATGAACGACCGAATGGGTTAAATGCGGCATCTATTCCTTTAATTGAAGGCACTAATGTGTCTGCATGTACCCCTTTGAACCAACCTTCACTACCAGTTACATAGGATTCTAAACATGAATTTGTAATATATGTGTTAGCGATTGATGAGTCTTCCTTACCTGGATTAACATGGTCTTGAATTATAACTGGACCACCAGCACCAATCATTTCACAACTATCAATATATACTAATTGAGAACCCCAGTTATATACAAAGCAATTGTATGAATCGTATGCACGACATTTTTCCATTTTAAATTCAGTATGAGTATAGTTAGGCATATATGAAATAAACCAACCTGTAGAAATATTATTATAAGCATGGAACTTAGGTCCTTCTACTTTAACAAAGATTTGTCCTCCTGATTTAATAGAATCTTCTACACGTGGAGCATTACCAACAAGATTAACGTTTTGAATTGTTGCTTGTGCATTTTCTGCTCCTTCAAATTTTACGAACGAAGCATGGCTAATTACTTCTCCTTCTGGAGTAATGTTATCTCTTTCTCTAACCACTTCTTTAATATTCATTATATCAAGTGTAAAGTAGTTACCATAGACACCAAATTCTTCACCTTCTGTTAATTCTTTTCTATATAATTCTTTGAAGTCTTTCATTGAACCTAGTGCACGTTCTTCATCAGATGCTCCTTTAACTTCACTTTCTTGCCAGAAGAAATATGAAGGAACATCATCTGATGTAATAGATATATCTCCTTGAAGGAATAACGCACTTGGATGATAGTTAACATTTAATCCTTTAGCTTGTTTGAATTCGTCCCAAGCATTCTTTGCATCACTATCTGAAGTACTACGATTTTCTAAATACCCAAATTCAAGAGCATTATAAACATTGTATCCATCTTTAACATCACATACTACAGATGTTGTATATTTTTCAACATTTGCAAGTTGCTTTTCGGTTAACTTTCTTGGACAAACCGTTACTTTAAATTGTTTGCCTACAGCTTCTTCTGAAAAATCAACTGTACAATTTACATCGTCGATTGCATCAATTAAGTTACTATCTGAAGCAAGTTTTACTTCTTCTGCTTCTGTTATTTCGAAAACAGTTATATCATATTCCCATGATTCCACATATGGATTATTGTTAACAATTATCTTATTATCTACATCAACTTCAATAAACTGAACTTCAGGCATAACAACGAAAACATTATCATCTCCTACCATTAATGGTTGTGTTAAATCCATAAATTCAGAACGTTTATTATCTTTAACTTGTTTATTGGTTTCATATTCAACGAATTCATTACGTTGAGATACACCATTAACAAAAATATCATATTGTGGAGTTTTAACTTCCCATTTTGCATATACTGTTACATTATTTTGGATTGATTGAGAAAAATCAAATTCTTTTGATAATTCTTCATCTTCAAACCAACTAACAAAACTATATCCTTGTTTAGTTGGATCTGCAGGTTTTTCTACTTTTCCTCCTTCAACTACATAAACAGGATTAATTGATGAACCACCATTAGTTTCAAATGTTACTTTATACTCTTTAGTACTACAAGCAACTAAAGCAGATAAACATACCATAATAATACTAACAATTAATAAACTTTTAATTTTTTTCATTTTCATCTTCCTTTCTTTATTTATATTTTTGAAAATAAACTAAATTTTATATATCAAAGTATTCCACCTAAATCTGTGACATTTACTTCGATTTTCACACTTTTTTTCCGTGTATCGCTGCTAGTTACGGTGACAACCACAAAGCCACTATCCGTAAAAGTTAATACCGCAATACCATCAATTATCTCCATAGTACATATCTTTGTGTTTGATGGAATACTATATATAAGTTTGGGATATGTTGCATTGTCTGGATTT
>JBJEEE010000044.1:0-3091 GCA_051872775.1 Bacilli bacterium | reverse complement strand
CCTTTTTTGCAACCATCTTGAATCACTCCATTAATTGTTGTTTTTGGAATATTCCATTTATGACAAATATCAGTTTGCGTATAGGTATTACCATCATCTAAAGCGTACAATAAAGACAACATTTCACTTCTAATGCCTAAATTTTTCGCCATATTATCATATATTTGACATATTACATTCACTGACATCATTATATCTCTTATATTTTCTCGTTTCTTATCCATAGTTTTTATCCCCTTTCATAATATAGTAACAATCAATTAATTAATCTAATAAAATCTTTTTATATAAACCTTTATCCTCAACGTTTACTTTATGACTGATTACATTTATCAAAACAACTGGCTTATTTAAAAACATATAATCTAATAAATTAAAATCACCATATCTTTCATCATAATAGAATATCGTTATTTTAGGATATTATTATAACTAGATAATTCATAATCTATCATATTATGAATAAAAAATCAATTAAAGAGTAAAGTTAAAAGTAGTTTTTAATCTATTTAAAAACTACTTTAAATTCTTCTAATACAATTATTGTCTTTTCATCAAAAGGTAGATTCCTACTTTTAAAATAAGGTAAAAAGAATTGATAATGAATTTTTTCCATGACTCTAAAGAGCGATCTTGTTCGCCTTCTTTAAAAGCGTGATCGGATGATACTTCATCAAAAGGGCATAGCGTAACTTGAGTTGTCTGTACAATACAACATGCTTCATCATTATTATATAGTATTATACTATAATCACCTACTTGAGGGATTGGATCATCTCCATATTCCGCATAAAGACTTGCTGTTGCTGTTTTAATTCCTTTAATAACTAAATTAGCTAGCTCATCAGCAGAAGGGCCTCCCCCGCAAAATTTCCATGCTTCATATGTTGAGGCTGAATGATTGATTAATTGATACTTACTCCACATTTCATCTTTAGTCATTTGTTTACCTCATCATAACTAATAAGTTATTTTTGCTTTTCTTTGGAGCGTTTATCATTAATCTTTTTCATTTCAACCGGAGTTATTAGTTTACAGTTATTGTCATTAGCCCATTTAATGCAACCTAGTAAAACGGTCTTTAAGAATGGACGTGGTACTTTCACAATCGTTTTTAAAGCATCATCAGTGAACTCAACATCTGTATCAATTCTACTTAAAGCATATTTGATTGATGATAAATCTACTTCACGATTAGGAATTCCCACCGCAATTGGCTTTTCAAAATCACTACACCAAAAATTCTTAGAATCACGGTAACCCCAGTTTGTTGGTAGTGGGCAGAAATTTTTTCTCGTGACACCATTTACAATTGCATCATAGTATTCTTCTTTTAATAAGATATTATCAATTTTTAAGATAAAGTGAGCACCAAACTTAGAAGTAATGCCGTTAAAATTATGGTATGGACCATCATATTCTTCAAGTACTTGGTCGTCTTGAGCATTATCTAATTCTTTAACCCAGGTGCATTCAAATACTTGAACTGCTTCCTCTAAAATCTTTGGATATTTATTATCGGGATCATTTTCTGCTCGTAAACCTTCTGTTGGCGTAAATCTCGTTAATGCTTTCATTTTTTCTTCAGGTGTATCACCTGGAAAACCCATTAGTACATGTTCTTCAAAATTTTTCTTAGAAAAAGGAATAAAGTTAAGTGTACAAGTACCATGACGTAATATTCCTTTTGCGGTATTGCTTGAGTTTCTTGTTTCAAGTATCATTGCGTAGAAGTCTTTTCCCGCAACATAATAAGGAAAACATAAGGAATAAGCCCCAAAACTTGTGCCTTCCTTTTTCTCATCTAACGTACCAACCAAGCAAAGTGGCATTGGAAAAAATGACGAAGATTGGTAGAAATTATCCATAATACGTAAATTTTTAAATTTTTTGTTCATAAATACTCCTTTTTTTTACTTTTTTTATTATTTAGATTTATTATTTAAATAAAACTCTCTTAAGTCTTCTTTAACATCAGCTGATAGCATGTTCTTTTTAACTCCTTGAATTGCACCTTCAAGTGCCAACAAACGATTAATACATGCTGATTCATCGATAGTTCTAATCATCAACCAAGCTTGTTTTGAACCTATTTTTTTTAATTCATTTAAAGAGGTTATTCCTACTTGGATTAGTTGACTTTCGACTACTGTTCCTATATTAGGTAATTGTGAAAGTTCTCCCATATATTAACTCCTATTCCTTATTATTATATATTCTCATCTGTAATGCCGTAAAAATACTTAAGTATTTCTTTGGATGCAGGGTAATTTAGTTCTAATATTTTGGATACAACAAGACTACTATCATACTCTATTTCTAATTGTTCATATAAATATTTACCATTTTCAATGGTTAATACTCCCGCATTAGCGATATTCTTTTTATAAGATGGACATCCTAGCGATCCAGCATTAATAAATAACTGGTTATTAGTCCTAATAACATTAGGGGAATGATTATGACCATATATTATTATATCTTCGCTATAATCTTTAAACATTATCTTTATATCTTCAATGGTAGAATTGTTAATTATTTCGTTATACTTTTTTTGTTCATTCATACTATAATGTACTACTCTAATCGATACTTCATCAATTATTATAGATATTTCATAAGGAATATCTTTCAAAAAAGCTCGGTTAACATCTGTAAGAAGTAAAGATTCCCATCGATAATGATCTATTTCCGTATCATCCATTATTTCAGTTGAAAAATCTTCAAACATGTAACGTTCATGATTGCCTTTTACAATAGTTAAATTTTTGATGTTTCTAATTAAATCTACCGTTTCATTAAGGAAAGGACCTATTCCCACAATATCTCCTGCACAAAAAAGTATCGCAGCCATGTTCTTTTAGTTTTTTTATTACTTCAACTAATGCAATAAAATTATTGTGAATATCGGTAAATATACCTACTTTCATTACTATGTTTTCTCCTTAAATTTTTAGAATCAACATACTCTAATTATATCATTTTTTACTAATTTTTGTTCCTATTTGAAATATATTTTTTGTTCACTAAATATACAGGTGAATTGTAATATCAAATGCAACAAAAATAAAAACCAGGTTTTTACCTGGTT
>JBJEEE010000043.1:0-3139 GCA_051872775.1 Bacilli bacterium | reverse complement strand
TTACAGGGTAAAACTGGCTTTTTATACGTGTCCGAATTACGGGGTATAATTTAGTTACGAAATCAAGTTTTTATTATTTTTCTTCTTTATTAGTTTTGACTAAAATATAGTCAAGAATTTCATCGTAAATTTTACCATTTACTTCATCAATTTCAAATAAATCACTTCCATTTTTTGGTTGGGAAATTGGAATAGATGCGATTAGTTCGGTATCTAATTGCTTAGCAACGGCTTCACCACCACCACGACCAAAAATGTAATCGCGAGTCTTGCTTGCAGGGTTTGGATAGTAAGACATATTTTCAACAACCCCTAGGATTTCATGTCCTAATCGTGTTGCCGCATGTCCAGCTTTAATTGCAACATGTGATGCGGCAGGATTTGGTGTTGTAACAAGTATCATTTTTGATTCAGGAACAATTGATTTTATATCAAGGGTAATATCGCCTGTTCCTGGTGGAAAGTCGATAATAATAAAGTCAGTATCATCGGCCCATTTTACATCATAAAAGAAATGATTTAGCATACTGTTGAGCATGGCACCACGCCAAATAACAGGTTGTCCTGGGTCAGTAAAGAATTCGGTTGATATTATTTCCATTTTACCAGCTTTAATTGGAATTATTTTCTTTTCTTCGTCATAGCGAGGATTTTGATGTTTTATTCCAAGAATGGTAGGTAGACTAGATCCATAGATGTCCGCATCAATTATACCTACTTTAAATCCTCGTTTCATCATACGATAAGCGATGTTAGCCGCAACGCTACTTTTACCTACTCCACCTTTTCCGGAGATAATACCAATAAAAATCGCATTTTTCTTAGTTATACTCTTTGCAACCTTTGCTTCTTCAATAACAAGTTTTAATCCGCGATAACCTGCATTGATTTTTACGATAGTAGCAATTTCACGTCGTAATTCTTTTTCAAAGTCAGGTTCGAGATGCTCGATTGTAACAATCATTGTTACTGTATCGGTTTCATCATTATATGCAATATGTTTAATAGCATTATTTTCTTTTAGGGTTTGATTATTGCTTGGATCAATCACATTATCTAAAAGTTTACGTAATTCGTAAAGTGTCATTCTATTTTCCTTCTTTCTTTATGGGTAGTTTATATTCATTAAGATAATAGTTTTCATCATTTATTAATAAACCATATAGTTTTGTACATAATATTTCCTCATTGTTTAGTTCCTTAATATCATTACTGCTATTAAGTTCTAAGGGAGATGAGAATATAATGTCTTTAATCTTTCTAGGTAATTCTTTCAAATATAAACTTCCTTTCATACTTATACCAATTAGTCTTAAATATATTATATCATTTTTCGAAATAATTGATAGTAGATTTGATAATAAAAAACGTCTAATTCGTGAAGTAGTATATTTTTTATTTGCAAGTTGTTCAGTTATTTCTGTAAATGATGAGTTATATTTGATGTTTTTTTGACAATAATTATAAATTCCTTCTTTATCAATACCAAATGGTTCATTTTTAAGAAGATGAAAACAAATGATACTACTTAATTTTTGTTCGGCTTCTCTTATATTAATAAAACTAGGGGTATATGGAACGTATTTATCGATATTTTGATTATGGATATACATATTTCTAATATCTGTTGCGCTAGCAATATTTGTTTCATTAATACTATTATGGTAGTAGTTATTAGTGCGTTTTATTAATACTAATTCAATTGGATAGTAATAATATTTGATTGTTCGATAATATTGAAAAGCTAAAGTCATATTTGGTGATAAAAATAGTTCAATTAATTGTTGATCTATTTCCATCTCGTTTAAGGTGGTTTCAACTGCTTTCTTATAACTTAAATTTTTATTGAGATTATCTTTTAACAATTCATTATACTTTGTTGTCTTAATTAATTGGTAAAAATAATCAATAATCGAAATATCATCTTTTTCACATCCCACGACAAGTTTATCAACTCCCATTTGATTTAATATTTTAACACAAGAAGAACTAAAATAATCGGCACTTTGCAATGTTTGTCCAATTGGAAGTTCAAACACTAAGTCTAACCCTTCAGATAATAATATTTTGATTTTAGAAAATTTATCAAGAAGTGAAATTTCTCCTCGCATTGTAAAAGAAGTAGACATTACACCAATTATAGTTTCGTTAGGGTATAATCTTTTTATTTCATTAATTAAATATTTATGTCCATTATGAAATGGATTTGCTTCAATAATAATGCCTACAGACAAAGTAATCACCTCTTTATTAATTATATCAAATTTTTACAATTTTAGCAATCTTAATATGCTAAAATTATGTATAGAGGTGATTTTATGGATTTAATCGAATTAAATAATCGTAATTTACGTAAGTTTATAGAAAATAACGATATAGTTATATGCTTAATATATGATAAAAAAGATGTTTTATACCATTTATCACGTGCATTATTAAAAAAAGTTAAAGCATTTTATTTAATGAATATTAAGATATGCCAAGTAAATAAAGATTTATTTATTAGTAATTGTGATTTATTTGTTAAGCTAAAACAGTATGATAAAATGTATTCGCAAATTGTTGTATTTAAAAATAACGAAATGGTAAAAATTTTGCCAAATTTTTGTAAAATTGAAAGAGTCATAGCTGATGTTTCACCATTAATATAACTAATCTAAAAAAGAGATAATCTTTTTTAGATTTTTTTTAATGGAATTTAAATATATTAATCGTATTATTAAGTGGGTGATGAAAATGAATAATAAAGGAATAACACTTGTTGAAACCTTGTTAACGATTACTATTGTTTCCTTAACATCAATTGTCGTTATTGGTATTTTAACAATAAACAGACATTTATTGGCTAAACCAAACTATTATTTAAAATATTTGAATGAAGCGCTTAGTGTAAGGTTAGTATTAACTCCCCTTAATCGCATGAAAATTTATGAAAAAAATATTGATATAATTGAGGATGGTGATGATTGGATCGTATATCAAAACGAAAAAGTAATTATTGAGTATAAGAATAATATTCTTTATAATTATATTCATGGATATAATTATGAATTAAAATATTCAAAAATAAAAATAAAGAAAGAGAATAAATTATACCCCGTAATTCGGACACGTATAAAAAGCCAGTTTTACCCTGTAA
>JBJEEE010000042.1:0-13545 GCA_051872775.1 Bacilli bacterium | reverse complement strand
TGCATGAAATATTTTAACATATTTATTGACTTTTGTTTAATTAATTATATCAAAAAAAGAAAAATAAATAAAGTAAAGTAGTATTTTTATTTATTGAAGATTATGTTCTTTTAATTTTTTATATATATAAGAAAAAAGTTAATTCTTTTGAATTAACTTTCTATATCACTAGTAGTAATGTTATTAGTCCACATATCATAACAGGTATTGTGATGATACATCCATTTTTAATAAAACTTTTAAAAGAATAGTTGACATTTAATTCTTTTAAATATCTTAACCACATTATCCCCGCAAGCGATCCGACTGGTGTTAAGATGGCACCAATATTTGATCCTATTATGGTAGCATATATTGATGATATACCACTACTCGATAGTTTTAAAATACTAGAAAAAGCAACACTCATAGGTATATTATTGATTAAACTACATGAAAGACATGAACTTAAGCCATAACCAAATATTTCTGTTGCTTTGGTTTTTGAAAACATATGATTGAAAAACAAAGCAATATGTGATAAAACATCATTTTGTTTCATTGCAAGAACAATGATAAACATCGAAAGAACAAAAGGTATTAAGTTCCACGGAGCTTTCTTTATTATACTTATCTCATTATTTGTATGATTAGCTAAGTCATAAATAATAATGTATATGGAAATAGAAAGCGCAAAAGCTAAACAAATATACCACATTTCTATTTGGAGATATGATGAAATTACTAAACAAATAGTACATAAAACTAAATGAATTAAGCCTACAATTATGAGGTGTCTATTATATGTAGGATTAGCCAAACTTTCTAAGGAGGGCTCCATTGGTTTTTTTAGTTCTTTATAAAACAGTAAGAAAGTAACCATAAATCCTACAATGGAAAGAACCAAGGTTGGGATACACATCGTTTTAAAATATTCAAAGAAACCAATATTGTAAAAATTAGCAATATAAATATTAGTAGGGTTACCAATAACAAACATTAAGGAAAGCGAATTTGCGGCGACAAACTCACCAACTAAGTAAGGAATAGGATTAATCTTTTTATAATTACAAAAATAGATAATAAAAGGAGTAAAGGTTAAAATAATAATATCATTTGAGGTAAACATTGTTAAAATTGCAATTAAAGAATATAAAACTATAAATAACTTAATCTGCGATTTTTTTACTTTTTTAGTTGTTAAGACTACACATAATTCAAAAAAGCCTGCTTTTTCTAAGACAATTGATAATAGACTAATAGAAATAAATAAAATTAAGATTTTAAGTGGGTTTATTGATTGACTAAAATTAAATAAATCTTGTAATGATTTGAAATCAATGCAACCACAAACAAGAATTAAAACTGCACCTATCGTTGATACAATCCAAAATGATTGTATGCTAATTGTTTTATTTTTCATATTTAGTTTAATTGTTGGTTTAAATATAATAAAAGTTATTAATAAAAAAAGAGTAAGTAGGGTAATAATTATCGTGCGAATCATTTGATTTCTCCTTTTTACTATCCTATTTTACTCTTTTTTCCTTTTTTTTCATTGATTTTGCTTAATATAGTGATTACTCGAATCTAAAGTATAGTGTCCTCTACCCAAAAGTATTAAATTATAGATTTGTTTATCAATGATATCTAAATTAAATTCGTCAATTTGAATCTTATATTTCTTTAAAAGATGATGATATATATTTTTAGGTTTAGGCTTTTTAATAGTATTTAAATATATATCTTTACTAATCGTAGTATCATTGGTAATAAAACCAACTTGATGATCTTTTAATTCTTTGTTAATTATAAAAATAGTGTTTTCAAGATTAATTTTTCTTCCTTTATTATCAATCATTGTTTTAGATGAAGTTATGCGATCAATTAGGTTTTTTACACTAATATGGGCTTTATCATAATTCTTAAGGTAGATTACGCTGATGGGGTATTTAATTATATGTTCTGATAAAATTCCACCTTCTTCATAGCCAACATAACCCTTAGATGAACCGATTAAGTTACTTATCATACTACTATCTTGATAGTTTTCAAGATTTACTTCTAAATACATTTCTTTTTTTAGATTGAATACTTTAGATAAATCATCAAGTAAAGGATCAACAATAAAATCATTTGAAACAATTGCTTTAACAATATTGGGACTATCTTCCATTTTTAAATTAAATTTAATATATGATGGTTTTAAGATGTTATAGTTTAGATTTAATTTTCTTAATATATTAAGGGGGGTTATATATATATTTGTTAAATCAAATACTACTTCTTTTATTAACTTATATATATTCTTTTTGGTTTCACTATATCTTGCGCCTACTTCATCTAACACATCAATGGCTTTATCTGGGAATGTTCGATGAGGAAGATATGAATTACAAATATTAATAATATAGTCAATGTTTTTTTCGGTAATAGAAAAATGATGAAACTCTTCATATTTAGATTTTATCCCCATAAGAATCTTTTTGGTTTCTTTTTTATTTGGTTCATCGATAAAGATAGTTTGAAACCTTCGCATTAATGCCTTATCTTTATCAAAAAATTTATAATATTCTTCAAGTGTGGTTGCCCCTATAATTGAGATATCTGCTCTTGATAAGTAAGGTTTTAATATATTTGCAATATCAAGCGAACCATCATTTGATCCAGCTCCTACGATATTATGAATTTCATCAATAAATAAAATTGCCTTATTTTGTTTCACATACTCCATTACCTTTAATATTTTTTCTTCAAGTTCTCCTCGATATTTTGTCCCTGCTACAGCTCCTCCTAAATCAAGTTGGTAGATTGTATCGTTAGTTCTTAGTTTAGAAAGTCCTCCAATAATTGCGGTTTTACCTACCCCAGCACTACCTATTAAGAGAGGATTATTTTTTTGTTTCTTCTCTAATATATAGTTAATTCGTTCAATATAGTTACTTCTTGTTATATATGGATGTGTCTCACTTTGAGTTGAAAGATTAATTAAGAATGGATATGGAGGGGCACTTGGTGAATTATCAAAATTATCAAAATTAAAAATATCTTCTACATCTTTTTTTAAACTAATTATATCTAGATGTAGCATTTTTAACATTTCTGATGCGATTGAAGCATCATCTTCTAAAATACTATAAAACAGATGTTCATCAAATACATAATCGCTATCGAATTGTTCCGCAATATCAGATGCTTTAAGAACTATTTCTTGGAATTTATCTGTAAATGTTAAGTCTTTGCTTTCTATTTTATGGATTACTGTTATATTATTTAATGTATTTAATAAATCATCATAAGTTATTTTTTGTTCTTGTAATAAAAAGCGACAAATAGAATCGGGAGTTTGATACATAGAAAGTAATAGATGTTCACTTCCAACAATAGGGCTATCTAACTCACTAGCTATTTTTTTTGCTTCTTCAATTATTTGAACGGCTTGAGCACTAAATGATTCTAACATTTCTTCCTCCTATACACTAGTATCATTATATGAATGATTAACACAAAATAAAACTAAATAGAAAGATAAATCATATGGTTTAATTTTCTTTTGTTCTTTTCTTTTCAAATACCATTAAATATGATATAATAGCATGAAGAAAGAAGGGATAAAATGACATTTGAAAAATCATGTGGCGCAATAATTATCCGAAAAAATGATGAAATAACGGAAACTTTATTAATTCAAATGATCGGTGGTCATTGGTCATTTCCCAAAGGACATGTAGAAAATAATGAAACTGAAGTAGAGACAGCCTTACGAGAGATAAAGGAAGAAACTAATCTTGATGTAACCTTAGACACGAGATTTCGTGAGATTACTACTTATTCGCCTAAACCTAATGTTTTAAAAGATGTAATTTTCTTTATTGGATATGCCAAAAATTGCGAGGTAACGATTCAAGAAAGTGAAGTAAAAAATTATGCGTGGGTTAACATCAATGACGCATGTGAGACTATTACCTATGATGAAGATAAAAAAATCATCAGAAAAGCTATTAAATATTTAGGTCTTTAATCTAACTTGAGGTGTATAATGAAAGTTTTTTTACAAAAAAATGAGGAAATTAGAATTTTAGAAGGACATCCATGGATTTTCTCTAATGAAATATTAAAATTTGAAGGTTCAATTGTTTCAGGAGATATATGTGAAGTCTATACTTATGATAACCGCTTTATTGGAATGGGGATGCTAAATACTTCAAGTAAAATAATGGTTAGAATGTTATCTAAAGAATTAGTCACCATCGATGAGGCTTTTTTCTATAATCGAATTATGGATGCGAATAATCTCCGTATTGCTTGTCATCTTGATGATTGTTATCGTGTTGTATATAGTGAAGCTGATTACTTGCCGGGTCTAATTGTTGATAAATATAGTGATACCCTTGTTATTCAAATTCTTTCACTAGGGATGGAAAAACGTAAAGAATGGATTATTAATAGTTTAGTTAAGATTTTCAATCCTTCCTGTATTTATGAACGAAGTGATATGCAAGTTAGACTTAAAGAAGGTTTACTTCCTTTTAAGGGATTACTATATGGCAAATTAACTAATAAAGTTGAAACGATTGAAAATGGCATCAAAATGATTATTGATATTGTTGATGGGCAAAAAACTGGATATTTTCTTGATCAAAAACAAAACCGCAGAGCTTTAGCAGATTACGTTGATAATAAATTAGTCCTAGACTGTTTTTCCCATACAGGTGGTTTTGCTTTACATGCTTTAAAATATCACGCTAAACACGTAACCGCTGTTGATATTAGTGAAAAAGCATGTCAAGATATTATGACAAATGCTAACCTTAATGGATTTGAAAATATTGATGTAGTATGTTGTGATGTTTTTGACTATTTGCGTGATGAATCAAATCATCATAAATTTGATGTGATTGTTTTAGATCCACCTGCTTTTACAAAGAGTAAGGATACGGTTAAAAAAGCCTATAAAGGATATAAAGAGATTAATCTTCAAGCTTTAAAAATGATTAAATCAGGGGGAATCCTTTTTACTTTTTCTTGTTCAATGAATATGACTAAAGAATTATTTATGGATATGTTAAAGGAAGCAATCCATGATTCTAAAAGAAAGGTACGCTTACTTGATTTCAGATTCCAATCATTTGATCATCCTATGCTTTTAAGTTGTGAAGAAACAACATATTTAAAGTGTGCAGTCTTATACGTATTATAATATGAAGAGAATAAGATTTTGTAAATATCATGGATGTGGTAATGATTTTATCATTGTTCACGAAAAGGCCATAAAAGAAATTAATGATTTAACTAGTTTTATCAAAAGAATATGTAATCGATATATTGGTGTTGGTGCTGACGGTTTTATTGTTGCGAAAACTTGTCCACTTGCAATGGATTTTTATAATCAAGACGGAAGTGTTGGTTCAATGTGTGGAAATGGCATTCGCTCACTTAGTGCCTTTTTCTATGATGAACATTTAGTTTCTTCTCATAATTTTACAATCATAACTCAAGCAGGTGCCATCAATATAGAGACCATTAGTACAAATCCTTACTATTTTAAAGTTACTACATCAAGTTTTTCTTTTTCTAGCAAAGATTTAGAGATTAATACAAATAGTGAAACTTTTTTTAATCAAATCATTACATATAATGGTTTAGATATATGTGTTTATGCCATTTTTTTAGGAACCAAGCATCTTGTTACCTTTGTTGATAACTTTGAAATGATTGATGAAAAGATAGGATCATATTTATCAAATCATCATCTTTTTAAAGATCGAATTAATGTTGACTTTGTCAAGATTATTGATAAAAACAATATTAAACTTAAAACTTACGAACGAGGAGTTGGCTTTACTAAGGCTTGTGGCACTGGAGCTTGTGCTAGTTTAGTTGTTGCTCATCGTTTAGGTTTATGTGACAATCGTGTCAATGTGATTATGGAACTAGGTAGTCTTACTATTGAACAAGTGAATGAAACTGTAATTATGGAAGGCCCAGCCACAAAAATATGTGATGGTTACTTCATCTGGGAGGAAGACAATGAAAATTGGTAATATTGAACTAAAGAACAATTTGATTTTAGCTCCTATGGCTGGAGTTACCACCGAAGCGTTTCGATTTATATGCCTAGAGATGGGAGCTGATTTAGTGTATGCGGAGATGGTAAGTGACAAAGGTCTAGCTTATGGAAACGAGAAAACTTTAAAGATGATTGAAATAGGCAAAGATGAACATCCTATTGCAATGCAAATATTTGGTAGTGAACCTGCTTCTATTGCTTCTGCCGCAAAACTAATTACCAGTACAATTCCCGTTGACATCATTGATATAAATATGGGGTGCCCTGTTAATAAAGTCGTAAAAAATGGAGCGGGTAGTGCCTTATTAAAGACTCCCCAAAAAATATATGATATTGTAAGATGTGTAAAAGATACCATTGATATTCCTGTAACAGTAAAGATTAGAGCTGGTTTTGATCATAATAGTATTAATTGTGGTGAAGTAGCTAGATTAGTGAATCTTGCGGGGGCTGATGCCATTGCTATTCACGGTAGAACCCGTTCTGATTTCTATAATGGCACTGCTAATTTAGACTATATTAAATTAGTTAAAGAGGTATCTACTATTCCTGTTATTGGTAATGGTGATATAAAGGACATTGCTAGTGCTGACAAAATGTTTAATGAAACGGGAGTTGACGCCATAATGATAGGTAGAGCCTCACTTGGTAATCCGTGGATTTTTAAACAACTAAAGACATATTATGAAACAGGAATTATAACTGATGGTCCAAGTAAAGAAGAAGTAATTGCTAAAATATTAGACCACGCTAATCGACTTGTTTTATTAAAAGGGGAAAAGATTGCGATGATTGAGATGCGCACCCATGCAGCCCAATATCTTAGAAGAATTCCTTATACTAAACAATATCGTAGTGCCATTGTCGGCATTAAAACATATAATGATTTAAAAAACATATGTGATTGTATTCTAAATAGAGAATATTAAAAAAGGATAATCTTAGGAAAATATAAATCAAATGATATTTCCTAACTATTATCCTTTTTTTATTTAATATAATCTTTATATAAACTTGTTAAATACGAAGAAAGGGTTGCTTTAACTAAAATTCCTTCATTCAAATATTCTGTACAAAATATTTCTCCTTTTTCTTTCATCGTATTATATATATCTCCCCTTTCATAGGGAAGTAAATATATATTCGTTACATAATTCTTAAATATTGATTTTTCAATTGTTGCAATCAATTCGTCAATACCTTCTTTAGTCTCATTAGACACATATATAGATGGAGTAAAATTTTTTGGGATAAAGCTTTTATTTGGTAGTAAGTCTACCTTATTAAAAACATATATTGTTGGTATATCTTGAACCCCAAGTTCATTTAAAACTTGATTGGTTGTCTCTACTTGAAGTTCTAAATATGGACTACTAGCATCAATTATGTGCACAATCAAACTTGCTTCTTTTATTTCTTCTAACGTTGACTTAAATGATTCGACTAAATGATGAGGTAATTTACTTACAAACCCAACCGTATCCGTTAAAAGAAACTCTTTATTATTGGGTAATTTCACTTTTCTTGTTGATGTTTCTAATGTTGCGAAAAGCATATTTTTAACAAACACATTCTTACTTTGATCAACATTAAAATGGTTAAGAATGGTATTCATGGTTGATGATTTGCCTGCATTTGTATATCCTACTAATGCTACCACAGGAATCTCGTTTTCAATACGTTGTTTACGATTAATTTGACGTGCACTGACAATTTCCATTAATTCATTTTTTAGATGATTAATCTGATTTTCAATATGACGTCGATCTAGTTCTATCTTAGTTTCACCTGAGCCACGTCTTGCGCCTGTGCCACCACCGCCACCACCACCAAGACGCGATAATCGTGTATATGATCCCGCAAGTCGTGGTAATTGATATTTTAATTCCGCAAGTTCTACTTGTAAAACTGCCTCTTTAGTTTTTGCTCTTTCTTTGAATATTTCAAGAATTAACATTGTACGGTCTAAGACAGGACATGGCATTAAATTGGTGATATTCTTAAATTGGACGGGAGATAATTCATCATTGATTACAATATAATCAACTTCTATGCTTGTGGCGTAAGTTTTTACTTCTTGTAATTTACCACTTCCTAGATATGTACTAGAAATAGGACTATCTAGATTTTGAATTATCGTATCGATAACTTCTATCCCAAGGGCAAGGCATAAGTTTTCCATTTCTTTCATTTCATATTGAAATATTTCGTCATTTCCACGATTTATACCTATTAGCAATACTCTTTGATCTTCCATAATATCACCTCTTTTATTAGTATTTTAACATATATATAAAAAAAAGTAAAGTATAAAGTTTTATAAATAAAGCGCCAATCAAACGATTGACGCCTTTTTTTATCTAAAGTTATCGTGGATTGCTTGAATTAGTTGAAGTGTTTCATCTTCACCATAATCCCAGAACATTACGCCACCATAATCATTATTCTTTACAAATTCACATTTATACTTAATTGATTCAGGGTCATCGTAGGAAATCCATACTCCTGTACTAGAATCATATATATATGGAGCTTTCGTTGTATCATCCCAATAACGTTTTATTGTAGTTGAGCCTGCAGCTATTTTTGTTAAATATAAATTGTAAATATCAGAATATCTAATCGAGTTAGATGTAGATGTACTATTTTGACAACCTATTCCATCAGTTGAACTAGTGACATTGAAACAACGTCCATAGAAAGCAATACCTATGATTTGTTTATTCTTAGGAACACCTCTTAAAGAGAAAATTTCAACTGTTTGTTCAACACTTCCGTGAGGAGTATAATTGCCATTATAAAGACCAGTGTGATGAGTAGAAACGGTTGATGATTGAAGGTCATATGTCATTAGATTTACATAGTCTAAGATTTGACCTACTTTTTGAAGTTCATATCTAGTATATCCATATTTTCCACCAGGAAGGGCAGCTGTAACTAAATATTCAGGATTGTATGCTTTTAATGTATCACTTATTTCTTGCATTAATAATGTATAATTTGGCATATCGATGGATACATCTGTACCTGTTTCATATCCTGGATATTCCCAGTCGATATCAACACCATCAAAATGATGTTCGATAATCAATGATAAAATTGAGTTTGCAAGTTTTTTACGACCTGCTTCTGTTTTTGCGGCTAAAGAGAAGTTAGTTCCTGCAGATGCATAACCACCAATACATAGAAGCACTCTAACTCCACTTTGACGAAGTGTTACAATTCTTTCAATACTAGTTAGTTCACTCATATTTACGGTACAATCTGATTTAACATGGCCAAATCCATAGTTTACAATATCAAGTGTTGAAGTTGTAACATCTGTAATTTCACAACTTGCTGCACGAGAGTAGAAATATCCTATTACTGGTTTATAATTAGTTAAGTCTTTAAAATTAACTTTGCCAACTGTAATATTTCGTTTTACATTGAAGGCTTGACCACCAAAGGTAAATTCACCTGTTACTTGTACGATAGTATCAGTATACTCTTGATTTACTGCTCCTGTCATCATATTTATATTTTGATATAGATCAGATGACCATTTAGCGCTAATTTCACCAACAGGGCTATCAAATTCACGTTTAATATTTAAATTTGATACAATAACTGGCGTTGTAAAGATTTGACCAAATATATCATCAATTATTGACCATTTTGCTTCTAAAACAAGATCAGTTGTAACTAGTGAATCAAAATTATAAATCCAACCGTCTAGATACCAACTTAATGGTAGACCTTTAACTTGACCAATTATTAATTCTGAAACAGTGTTTCCATGTACAACTTCTTTGGTTAGAAGTGTAGTACCATCATAATTAATGAATGTTACAGTATGAACATTTCCTTCTTCGATGATTGGTTCAAACTTAGCAATTAAATATAAATCACCTTTAGAACCACTTTCAATCATCGTTACTTGTTGACCAGCTTTATTGAACCATCCAATGAATTCATATCCTTCTTTAACTGCATCTTCTAAATAGATATTATCATCATATGAAGTATATGTAGTAGGATTTGAGTTTTCTCCTTCTACTTCATATGTAATTGTATATACTTTATTTTCGTATTCCGCATATAAAACTAGATTGCTACTAGAATCTGTGATTTCGGTAATTACATCATCTGTTAGATTTGGTAGACGATGCCATCCAATGAAGTTTGCGCCTTCTTTGGAAGCAGTTGGTAATACAACATGTTCATTTGCTTTATAAATGTATGTAGCAGATGAATCAAGCGTACCTTCATTTAGAATATATTTAATTGTATATGTTCTATCATCTGTTGTAAACTCTGCTTCTACGACCATATCGTTTTCCGTTCCTTTTGCAATTGCATCTATTCTATTTCCATCTTCATCAACCCAGCCTACAAATGTATAACCATTTCTTGTTAAACTAGGAAGACTGAATGTTTCTGTATCTTTTGTAAATTCATAGATTACATCATCTGTTGTAAATGAACCACCATTTAAATAATATATAACTTTATATATATTATTAATAGTAATAAATTTGGCATATAATACTAAATCACCAGATGCATCTGCACTAATTTGAGTTATTCGTTCTCCTGTAAAATCATTAGATAAATACCATCCATCAAATGCATATCCATCTTTAGTTGGTGTAGTTAAAACTAATACTTTTCCTTGTGTATACTTATTTGGAAGATTTAATGCACTACCACCATTTAATTCGTAACTAATATTCCATAATACATCATTCTTAGTCCAAATAGCATACAAATGATAATCAGCAGTATCAGAGTCTGAAATGGATGTAATATATGTACCACTTCCATCACTTGCGGTATTCCATCCTACAAAAGTATATCCATCCTTTACTAATGCTGGTAAAACACATCCAACTCCTTCACGGTAGCGAGGTTCACATAATTCAGTTGTAGTTCCACCATTCATTTCGTATACAATAGTGTGGTAAACTGGCAAAACATCCCAAACAGCGACCAAGGTGATATCTTTGGCAATGTTAACATCAATTACACTTACGATTTCTCCATCTAAAGACCAACCTTGGAATTCAAAGCCATCTTTTACTGGAGTAGCTAAATTTATGTTTTTATCATCTATTGTGTAAGTTTTAGGATTTTTACTGTTGTTTTTTCCACCATTTAGTTCATAGGTGATAGTATACTCAGCTAAATCAAAGATTGTTTCAAGGGTAATATCCCCCGTTGTTCCAGCTGGAATTTCGGTAATAATATATCCATTCCAATTCCATCCTACAAATGTATATCCATGTTTAGTAGGACTTTGAAGGGTTAAACCTTTGGATGATACATATGTAGTTGGATTATCAACTGTATCAAGACATTCACCCTCATATGTTATATAATAGTGTGTTTCAAATTTTGCATTTAAAACTAGATCACGACAAAATGATGTAGGAATATTAATAATTTTACGGTTATCACAATACCATCCTAAGAAAGTTTTTCCTTCATAAGTTGGTTCATATAAAGTTAGTGGTAAATCTTCTACCGTAAAAGTAGTTACATTTCGTTCATCATTAATACCACCATCCAATTCATAAGTAATGGTATACTCTATGATGGTAAAGTGAGCTGTAATTGTTAATACTTTATCTGTTGTTTCTGGGATGGAAGTAATAATATCGCCATTGCATTCCCAGTAATTAAATTCGTATCCTTGTTTATATGGATCAAATAGTTCTGCTCCTGCTACATATCTTTCAGGATTATTAGCATTATTACTTGCGCCATCTAGTTCATAAATTAATTTTGTTTTTTCTTCAGAAAAATGTGCTGTTAATACAATTGGATTATCACTTACATTAGGTATTACCGTCACAATTTCTCCATTATATTCCCAATAGTCAAAAAGATATCCCTCTTTGGTTGGATCTAATAATTCAAATCCTTCCACATATCTTTCAGGATTATTAGGATTATTAATTCCCCCATCAAGATTATAGACAATTAGTGCAGGTCTTGTATCTTGATATCTAGCAACTAGTGTCACATTTTTTGACATTACAGTTTTACTAGTCCATTTATTATTGGTACCTGATTCATACCAACCAATGAACTCGAAGTCTTCTAATACTGGAATTAAAGAATCAAAGTTTTCGATAGTTTGACCTTTTTTACCAACATATTCAGTTAGTTCAAATTGACCATCACCAGCATCAAAAGTTATAGTTACATTTTTTTTACATCCAGAAAAAGTCATTATTAGTATAAATGATAACAATAATAACCATAATTTTCGAAATGTTCTGTCCATAATTACCTCCTTTTTTTTGACAAATTTTAATTATTATACTATATTTTTATTAAATTATCGATTAATTAAGTAATTTTTTTAAAAAAAGGGCTCATAAGATAGCCCTTTTAATTATTCTTTTTATTGAAATTGATTTTGAAAATCTTCAAATGTTGTGATATCTTCAGGCTCAACAACTTGTGCTGTTCCATATTCACTGAATTCAACAGAAGCACTTGCTTTTACATATTCACCAGCATTTTCTTCATCGACAGGTTTTACTTCTACTGATACTTCTACAGCTTTAATGTATTTATTGCCTGTTTTTACTTTTATATCATAAGAAATTTCAACTGAATCTTTAATTGTTTGATATGTTTCATCAATTCCTTGTTCAGGGAATAGACGACTAGCTTCTGCAAATATTCTATCAACTAAAGATGAAACAACGGCTTTACCTTCAGCGTTAAATACATAATATTCGCCTTCTTCATCAAAATATTCATCATTTATTTCTGATAGGAATGCCGTAACTTCTGATAATAATTCTTGGTCAACTTGAGATAAAATTTCAGTAATTAATTCTTCATATGAGCCATCTACTGGTAAATCTTGTGAAGGATCTTCTTGTGAAGGATTTTCTTGTGAAGGATCTTCTTGTGGATAATCAACATCTGGGTTCATATTACTAGTTACTAATTCTACAATTTCTTCAAATGAAATAGAAATCCATTGTTCAGGTAATTGATCAGTTATCATTGAAATATTAAATACAAATAATGGATTTTGTGATTGAAGTTCAAGTACATATAATTCTATTGTTTTTTCTTCATATGTTACTTCTAACTTTGCTTTTTCTGATGTTAATTGAACTACAAGCTTAGCTTCATGTTGTTCAACAGTTTCAGAAGTGTTAATGTCGACAAGCGCATTCATTGTAATAGTCATGCCTTCTAATTCTTCTACATTAGCTTTTGCTTCAGATACTGGAATACCTACTTTTGGTGTATTATCTACAGGTGTATTATCTTTTTTTACACATCCCGCTAACATTAAAGTTAAGGCACAAATTAAAATTGTTAAAAATAAATATCTTTTTTTCATAATTCCCCTCCATAATTCAACTTTATTATATCATAATAATTATTTATTTTCAAGTGTTTTTCGCATTTTTCCTATATTTAGTAAAATGGGTGAATTGTAATATCAAATGCAACAAAAATAAAAACCAGGTTTTTACCTGGTT
>JBJEEE010000041.1:0-13744 GCA_051872775.1 Bacilli bacterium | reverse complement strand
AAAAGATTATCATTTAATAAGAAATAGTTTAGGTGATATTACTAAACTAATGTGTAATGGCGTAGTAGTAGGATCATACTCATATGATGCTTGGGGTAATGTAGAAATAATAGAAGAATCAAATTCAGATAGTATTGATATAGATACATTATATAATAACCCATTTAGATATAGGGGATATTATTATGATGTGGAGACTTCATTATTTTGGTTATCCTCAAGGTATTATTCACCCGAATTATGTAGATTCATAAGTCCTGATGATATTGAATATCTAGATCCAAGTTCCGTGAATGGATTAAATTTATATAGTTATGCCAATAACAATCCAATTGAAATTGCATATAGAAGTCCTGGTTCTGGTGCTAAAGGTGGTATGGTGAGTTCAATCGCTTCTAGTGTTGGAGGATTGAATTCCGGATATCATGGAACAATTTCAAATAGTTCGAACATTCTAGGGGCTTTAGGAACATTATCAACTGCATTTGGTTTATTTGATCAATGGTCTGGTTATTTACGTGGAGGACTAGATGCTGGATTAGCTTATTGGGGACCAAAAGGCTTTGGATTCCAATTTCTTAGCAAATATTCTTCAGCTTTAAAAAAATTTGGTATAGGAATGACAATTGCTGGTAATGTGCTTTCATGGGGAAGAAGTGTATATAATAACTTCAATAATCCAAATTATACTACTGGAGAAGCAATAGGAGCTAGTTTCATGGATGCTGCATACTATACTGGAAAAGGGCTTGTTACTTATTGGTTAGGAAGTAAAGTTGGTAAATTAGCTGTGACAGCAGGAATTGCAGCCGGTAGTGCGGCTTTAGGCGCTACAGTATTTGGAACAACAATTGGTTTTGTTGGTGCGTTAGCGATAGGTGGAGGAGTTGCTGTTTTAGTAGGCATTGCAGGAGCAGCAGTAATTTATTTTTTAGGAGAGTGTATAGATGAAGGATGGGAATTGCTTAAAAAACAAATTTTTGAATAAGAAAATCATTATTTATCAAATGACTATGATAGATCGTATTTTAGGGGTATGGTCTGGTATATTGTTTACTATAATTCCTATAATCTGTTTAATTCTGGGATTTGAACAAGTAATGAGGATGATTATTTTTTTATTAGTTATGATAGTTTATTGTGTATTTATGTTTTTCGATGTTTTTAAAACATATATATGTTTAGATATAAAAAGCAATAAATTGATCATCCGTGAAACACCGGGTTTTAAAAAAGAAGAGTTGTTTTTAGAAAATATTATTAGTATAGAAGTTTCTGATGGAGCTTATACTAAAGAATTTTTTACAATTGATATTAATATGATAGGATATACAAGAAAAATAAGCTCATGGTCGGTGCCGCCAGAATCAAGAATATCTCTGTTTGGTGGATATAAAAGGCAAACTAAGCGATTAAAAAAATTTTGTGAAAGATGCAATGAATATTTAAATAATAAAAACAAATAATTTAGATAATGCTGGTATTTATAATACATCGAAAGGTTATATTGCAACAGCAAAATCTGCTAAAAAAATCGCCATGTATAAAGCTAAACAATCACTTGTTATAAAAACAATTTTACAGGGAACTGGTGGATATGCTTTATTTACTGCTAGTCAAAATTTCACTTCGTGGGGCTTAAATCAATTATTAGGATGGTAATAATATGAACCAATTTTTATATTATAGTTTTATTATAATTTTGTATATTTTATCTGCTTTTTCATTTGTTTTAATTCCGTATAGCATAATCAAGTTAAAACGAAGAACTAGCAAATATATTTATATTTCAAAATTTTTCGTTTATTTTGGATATTATTGTATTACAACGTTTTTGTTTATTTTCGTGGATGCTATACACTTTAATGGTATAAATTATAAATCAAATAATATATTATACTTAATTATTACAATGTTAATTTTGGCGTTATTAGATGTTGTTCTGTTATGGATGTGGATACATTACGAAATTCATATTCAAGATGATAAATTTATATATAGTAATTTATTCTATGGGAAAAGTATTATTTAATTTAGTCAAATAGATATAAAAAATTCTAGATACTTATTTGTTTTTCCTAAAGGAAAACGTGATTATGGTCATGAATTACTAAAATTAAAAATGAAAAACGGAGAAGAATATACCATTAAATTAGATATGTTATTGCAAGGAGGAGATAGTCTTTTAATGACTAACACTATAATATTTAAATTAAAAATAAAAAGAGAAAAAGTATATAATTAAAAACAAACATCACTTTTAACATTAAGGGTGGAGCTGATTATCTCAGTTTCATCCTTTCTTACATTTAGTGGACAAGAGCGAAACCTGGGTATCCCAGTTGTCGCAACAGTCGAAAATGCTACTTGTTGCTTTTTCCTTATCTTGCCTATAAAATAAACAAATTTGCAACACTTTTATAGTTCAGTGGTTGAGTATAATTTCTGTCAATAACTTTGCAAAATGTCCCCAAAAAAATTAAACATAAGCGTATTCTTCAGTACGTTTATTACTTCTAAGATAAGCTAAATAAGCTTCTTGTTTCCAAGGATGAGATATTGGAGGAATGTGTCTTGTATATTTTTTTTCTTTTCCCTTGCTGGTTTGGGTTCTTTAGGATTTATGAGTGCTGAAATTCAAGAAGCAATAGGAAATGGTAATTGTATAATGGATTCAACAGGTATGAGCGAAGGTTTGTATAATGGATTATTATTAGGAACAGCTTCAATAGCGACTTTAGGATCTATAGCTTCTTTTGGAATGTTGGCTACTAACCCTATGACAGGATTTACACATCATGGTTTGGAACAAGCGTTGTTTAGAGATGGTCATGGAGTATCAAGAAAAGCGATATTAAATGCAGTTAAACATCCATTAGATGTAGTTAATCAAGGAGTAAAAGGCATAAAATATGTTGGTAAATTGGCTACTGTTGTATTAAATAGTACCGGTAAGGTTATTACAACATGGGTTACAACAAGTGCAGGATGGAGGAATATTATTATCTTATGTTTTGTTTTAGGTTTACTAAATAACAACAAGAATTATTAATAAAAATATTTGAAAGCGGTGAAATAGATTTTAAATATTCGTTTTATTTGGAATATTTTATATTAGAAAATCATTCAGATATTGAGAAATGTTTTAATTGTCTTTTAGATTATTTTGTAAGTAATGGATTGATGCAAAATGATGAACCTAGTGAATATGGTCTTGAAATTGAAAATATTAATCAAATAATTAATCATCAATTAGTTCTAAACAATAGTGAGAATGAATTTGCAAAAAAACATAAATCTATTTATTTAAATGCAAAGGCAATATTTTTAAATTGTAATGGTAACATTTATAATTTAGATGATGAAACAAAAAGAATATATCGCAAATATAATATTCCTAGTTGGCTAGAAGAAAATTGGCTAAATGGTATTAAAAATACGCTACTAGAAGAGAAATTTAAAAATAATTAACATAAACTTGTAGGAGTGTAACTGTCTTAATAGGTAGTTGCACTCTTTATTTTCATTGAATAATTAAAAAGACAACCCTTTATTTAGGATTGTTTAATAGATAAGTTCTTTTAATAATAGAGATAAATAATTTAAAGTAAATAATAAGGTGTTGATTAATACTTTTATGAATAATGTAATCTTTAAAATAAGATAATTATAAAGAAATGGGTGGCTAATGCCACCAAATTTTTTGAAAGAATTTTTATAAATCATACGATTATTTATTGAGTAAAAAACAAATAATTAATAAGGATAAGGTTGGTTATATGGATATGGCTGATAGTATGGTGGATAGTTATAATTGTATTGATATTGTGGGTAAGGTTGTGGTTGGGGATATGGTTGATAGTATGTTTGATTGTTACAACATTTTTGATTGTTTAGCCAAAATGGAGCACTGATAATTGCTGCCCCCGCAAGTATTGGAAGCCATATTCTTTCTCCACGATTATTATAAAACATTTGATAACGCATTATTAATTCCTCCTCTAATTTAGTTTATGAACACATATTAGGGAGTGTGACATTCTAGCATAATATTGTATAATTATAAAGATATTCTTCAAGCGTTATATTATGTTGATAAATAAAAGTAGCAATATCTATCCCCACATATCGATAGTGCCATGGTTCATAAAGATATCCAGTTATGCTTTCTAAGTTTTGTGGATATCGTAAAATAAAACCAAATTTGTATGCATTATCTTTTAAATAATTAAAAGCTTTGGTATTTTCAAAATGCTCGGTTAATCCTGCTGATTCAACACTAATATCAATAGCTAGTCCGGTTTGGTGTTCGGAATGCCCGGGATATGCGATGTATCTTGAATTTGGATTATTCATATATATCGTTAATTGCTTTTCAAAAGATCTATAACCTGAAAAAATGATTAACTCAATATTATTTTGGGATGCGTCAAAGTACATTTTTTCATAAGCTATCAATGTTGTTTGGTCAAGTTTCATTGTTTCATAGTTTCTTTTAATATAGGGTACATTTTTAACTTCTACTAAATTAGTAGGAATATACGAACTTTCCATATAGTATTTGGGATTAACTAGAATTAAATCATTTCCTAATAAAAAAGGTCTTTTTGTATTATAATCATAATAATCTTGATGATTTACTTTATTCATAGCTTGAAACATACTATTGGTTAATAAATAAGCTTGATAATATTCTTCCATTTTATTCGGTTGATAGTTTGGGTATGTTGACATTATATCGAATGGATATTTATTATATGGATTATCGTTTATCTTTGTTTTATCGATGCAAGATGGGGAAATAATAAGAAAAAGCAAAGTCAATAAAAAAAGATTTAGTTTGGTCAAAATAAAACCTCCTAATTTATTATTGACAAAAAAATACAAATAATGTATTGTTTTTTTAGTTTTTTTACTAAAAATATGGTAAAATATAAAGATGAGAGGATGGTATAACCTATGAAAAGAATTCTACTTATTGATGGTAATAGTTTAATGTTTCGCGCATACTATGCAACCGCATATACTGGTAATTTAATGCAAACATCATCTGGATTATATAGTAATGCTGTATACGGATTTGTAAATATGATTAATAAGATTTTAGATAATGAATCTTTTGATAACATATTTGTGGCCTTTGATAAAGGTAAAAAAACTTTCCGCCATCAACAATATGATTCCTATAAAGGGGGAAGAAAGCCTATGCCAAATGAGTTTGCAATGCAAATACCCCTAATCAAAGAATACTTAGATGTCTTAAAAATAAAAAGATTAGAAACTGATGACTATGAGGCGGATGATTTAATTGCAACAATGGCAAAAAGAGCATCAGATGAAGGATATTCAGTTTTAGTTATTTCGGGAGATAAAGATTTGTTACAACTTGTAAGTGAACAAATAACGGTAGCATTAACCAAAAAAGGCATTAGCGAATTAGAATACTATACTCCTAATAATTTTCATGAGTTGATGGGATTTAGACCAGATCAAGTTACTGACTATAAAGGCTTATATGGTGATACATCTGATAATTTACCAGGAGTAACGGGAGTTGGTGAAAAAACTGCTATTAAGTTATTAAATGAATATGATCATTTAGAAGATATTATTGCTAATTGCGATAATATTAAAGGTAAACTTGGAGAGCGTATTAAGATGGACCAAGACCTTGCTTTAAAAAGTAAATTTCTTGCTACACTTGTAAAAGATGCTCAGATTGATTTACAACTTGATGATACGAAATATATTGTTCCAAATGTAAAAGAGCTAAGAACGTTTTATGAGAAACTGGAATTTAAATCCTTTATTAAACGATTAGATATGAATAAAACGAGCAATCAAGTAGATGAAGTAGAGGTTCCTAATGTTGCACAAATAAAAGAAATAAATTATAATATAAATGATTTATCCAAATTTATTACATTTACCAAACAAATAAAGCAAGATAATTTAGTTGGCATTGAAGTAGAACTAGACGGATTAAACTATCATAAAGCTAATCTACTTGGCTTTTGTCTTGTAATCGACAATGAAGGTTTTTATTTTGATAAGAATTATATATATAATGAAGAAATTAAAAGATTTTTAGAAAAAGAAAATCATAAATTTATATCTATTGATAGTAAAAAAGTATATTGTACATTAATTAAATATGGAATTGAAATTAAAGAATTTCTATTTGATGTTTTTTTATGTGCATATATTATTGATCCAAGTTTACCTAACAAAGATTTGAAATCTATTTTTGAATATTTTATGGAAAATACACTTCCATATTTTGAAGAAATATATGGTAAGAAAACTATTCTTCAAATTCCGTCAGATGAAGTGATTGCTAAGTATTGTATCGATAAAATGAATATTGCAATTTCCATAAAACCATTAATGGAAGAAAAACTAACAGAATCTAATCAATTATCACTTTTATATGATATAGAAATACCACTTGCAAAAGTACTTGGAAAAATGGAAATATGTGGTTTTAAAGTAAATAAAACAAGGCTAGAAGAAATCGGTTTATTCTTAAGTGATGAAATCCATGATTTAGAACAAGAAATATATAATCTTGTTGGTCATGAGTTTAACATTGCTTCTCCAAAACAATTAGGAGTAGTTTTGTTTGATGAACTTCAAATTGGAAAAGGAAAAAAGAATAAAACCGGATATTCTACCTCCGCAGAAGTATTAGAAAAACTTGCGAAAGAACATCCCGTTCCTGGTAAAATATTAGAATATCGTAAATATACAAAACTACTATCTACCTATGTCGTTGGGCTTCAAAATGAAATTAGCAAACTTGATGGTAAAGTTCATACCACTTTCAAACAAGCCCTAACTTCAACGGGAAGATTATCTTCAACAGAACCAAACATTCAAAATATTCCCGTAAGAACGGAAGATGGACGTCTAATAAGATCAGCTTTTATCCCATCTTTTGAGGGAGGATATTTAGTTAGTGCCGATTATTCACAAATTGAGTTGCGCGTTCTTGCTCATGTATCTAATTGTAAAAGTATGATTGAAGACTTTAATCATGGAACCGATTTTCATACCTTGACAGCAGCTAAAATTTATGAAGAACCAGTCGAAAATATAACTAAAGAAATGCGCAGAATTGCTAAAGCGGTAAATTTTGGTATTGTCTATGGTATGAGCGATTGGGGATTATCGGAACAACTTAAGATACCACTATATAAAGCTAGTGATTTTATTCGTAAATATTTTGAAATTTATCCTGAAATAAAAACATATTTGAATCAGGTGGTTGAAGAAACAAAATTAAATAACTATACAACCACCATTTTTAATCGAAGACGTTATATTCCAGAAATAAATTCACCTAATCATGCGTTAAGTGAGTTTGCGAAACGTACTGCTATGAATGCACCAATTCAAGGAAGTGCAGCTGATATCATTAAGATAGCAATGATTAATGTAGATAAAAAAATAAAAGAATTAGGATTAAAGAGTAAAATGGTTGCACAAGTACATGACGAATTAATAATTGATACTGCACCTGATGAATTAGAAGTTGTTAAATCGTTGTTAAAAGAAACAATGGAAAATGCTGTAAAGTTAAATGTAAAACTAGAAGTAGATGTTGAATACGGTTTAAATTGGGATTTAAAATAAGGAGTAATAACTATGCCAGAACTACCAGAAGTCGAAACAGTCCGCCAAACACTTAGAAATCAAATATTAAATGAAGAAATAAAAGAAGTAAAAGTGTATTATGCGCCAATAATAGAGAATGTGTCAGAAGATTGTTTTTGTAAAGATTTGTGTAATGAAAAACTAACTGATATTAAGCGCTATGGAAAATATTTGATTTTCATTTTCACAAACTATAGTATAATTGCCCATCTAAGAATGGAAGGAAAATTCTTTCTTAAAAGTTTAGATGAACCGAAAGAAAAACATGAGCATATCTTCTTTATCTTTAAAAGTGGATTAACACTACGATATCATGATACACGCAAGTTTGGTAAAATGGCATTAATTCATTCAACAAATATTGATGAGATAATGGAATATCCAGCTCTAAAAAAACTTGGACCAGAAGCTAATTCATTAGACTTAAAGCCAGAATATTTATATAATAATTTAATTAAGCGAAATGAAGCTATTAAAACGGCACTTTTAAATCAAGAAATAATTGCAGGTCTAGGTAACATCTATGTTGATGAAGTTTGCTTTTTATGTAGATTGAATCCTAAAATGTCGTGTCATTTGATTACGATGGATGATGCAAATAGAATCATTAAGGCTTGTCAAGATGTGCTAACAAAAGCCATCGCCAAGGGAGGAACAACGATAAGAAGTTATACTAGTAGTCTTGGGGTAACCGGTCGTTTCCAACTAGAATTAAACGTTCATACTAAAGTGGGATGTGCTTGCCCGGTGTGTGGTTCAACCATAATTAAAACGGTTGTCGGTGGTAGAGGGACTTATCTTTGCCCGCACTGCCAAAAAAACAATCGTGTTAAAGTAATTGGTTTGACCGGTGGTATTGCATCAGGTAAAAGTACAGTCAAAAAATATTTGGAAAGTTTAAATTATGTAGTTATTGATAGTGATAGCATTGTGTCTAAATTATATCTTGATAAGACCGTTATTGAATCGATACGTAATACTTTTGGTGACAATTGTATTGTTGATAATCAAATATCAAGGAAGGAACTTGGCTTAATCGTATATCATAATGATATACTTAGACAAAAACTTAATGATTTAATTCATCCCTTAGTAAAAAGAGAAATAGAAAAAGCCATCCGTAACAATAAACAATCACTTATTTTTATCGATGTTCCTCTTCTTTTTGAAGCTCATTTTGATAATCTATGTGATGAAATAATCGTAGTTTATGTTGACTTAAAAACAAATATTGAAAGACTAATGCATCGTGATAATATTGATTACAATTATGCGCTTGATAAGATTAATTCCCAAATGCGTTTGGAAGAAAAATGTCAAAAAGCAAACTATATAATTGATAATTCTCATGATTTATGCTATACTTATAAACAAACAAATGAAATACTTAAAAAAATTATTGAATAAATAATGAGAAAAATTCATTATAGAAAGGAGAAAATATGTCACTAAAAAGTATAAAGCAATTCTTTAGTAATTCTTTTGATACTCAACAATCAATCGATCACGAATCAACGACACATTATTATAGTACCGATTATAATCATACTTTAGAAGCTATTTCTGTAGTTGCGAAGAAGTTTAACTATAAAGTAAAAAATGTTGATGAAAAGTATAAAGAAGTGTTACTAATGGATAAAAATGGCAATGAAATAATTGTGACTATTACAACCATCTCCTATTATGAAAATGCTGTAGATATGAAAATAAATACCCACTACTTTCTATCACTTGGCCGACCTCAAAACATTGTAAAAAAATTCTATGATGAGTTAAATCGATTAATTACCTTAAAAAGAATCGGAGGTGTAGTAGATGAATACAACCTCTAAAAAACTTGAGTTCACTACTTTTATTGTTTTTCGTGATAGTGAATTAACCAATGTTTATCAAAAAGTATTGACTCATTTATATATGCCTTTAGTAGGTCCCCAAAGTATTAATATATATACAACCCTCTCTACTTTAATTGTAACATCAGAAAATGAGTCACATGCGACGGGTCATTTAAAATTATTTCAAATGTTAAAGTTTGATGAACAATCATTTTTAAAAGAACGTCAAAAACTTGAGGCTGTTGGTCTACTCGATGTATACACAAATAATGATAATTATATTTATCGGTTAAACCAACCATTAAATCCAAATGATTTTTTTAACAATGATATTTTAAGTAGTTTTTTACTTCAAGTTGTAAAGGAAGAGACATATCAAAGTTTAATGGTCGAGTTTTTAATGCATCGTTTTGACTTAAAGGATTATCAAAATGTAACATGTGCTTTTGATGATGTGTTTAAGAATACTAATATGGAAAAAGTAGAGTATGATAGTGAATTAAAAACATTAATAACAACGAGATCTGGATCAGTTATTAAAGTAAAGAATCCTCATTTTGATTTCCAATATCTAAATATTTTACTAGAAGCCTTAGATGTTGTTAATAAGGATATTATAAGTAGTAGAGATTTTTATAATATAGTTAATCGTCAAAGTTTTATGTATCAACTAACCACTGAAGAAATAAAAGATGCTGTTGTAAGCAGTGCTACCCCAAATGGTGAGATTAACTATGATGAATTTAAAAAGAATTGTAAATTAACATACGATAATCATCCATTAAAAAGTAAATATATTGAAACTACCTCAGTTCAGCATAATGATAAATTAATATCATTTCTTGAACAAACATCACCGAATAAAGTTGTTGCTAATTTATTTGGGGTTGGTTTAGTATCTTCGGAAATTGAGATGTTTGATAAATTGATGGAAATGAATAATATAAATTTAGGTATTCTTAATGTATTGATTATCTATGTCTTAAAAGATAAAAACGGAGAAATTCCAAGTTATAATTATTTTGATAAAATAGTTAAGACATGGTTGAGAATGGGAATATCATCGACCACTCAAGCAATGGATTATATTAATGGTAGAACGACACCATCTAAACCACAAAGACGTAATAATAAAAAAGTTCCTGAATGGATTGATAGTTATTTACAAGAAGCAGAGAAGAAGAATGTATCAACAACTAATCCAGTAGATGATGAAAATATGAAAGAGTTAAACGAATTGTTTAAGTTTGAAGAGAAGTAATATGGAAGAAAGTAAGAAAATAATTGAAGAAATTAAAAACGAAAAAAGTATTAAGTCCTTTTTAGATGAGAATGGCTTGGATGATAAAGTAGTTGAAACAAACACCCTAACTTTTTATTCTTATAAAGTTAAACTTGCAAAATGTAAAGGATGCAAAGGACTTGAACATTGCCTTCAAAATTATGAAGGATTGGCCCCAAAACTAGAGTATAATGAGTCGCAAGTAATAGTTGATTTTTTACCATGCAAGTATCTTAAAAATAAGCAACTAAAAGCCCAAAAAGATGCTCACCTAAAAGTAATAGCAACTAATTTTGATCAATATGATTTGAATGATGTCTATAATCCTCAAGCACGTAAAGAACTACTTATCAAAATAGCTTCGATATATAATGGTTATAAAGCAGGAGATAAAGTAAAAGGATTATATGTATATGGTCCTTATGGTTGTGGCAAAAGTTATATGCTTGCATGGCTTGCGTCAAAGCTTGCACAAGATGATGTTGATGTCATATTTGCTTACTACCCTGATTTAGTTAGAAAACTAAAAAATGCCATTGGAGAAGGAACACTTGAAGAGCAAGTTGCATCCTTAAAAAACATCGATGTACTTGTCATTGATGATATTGGAGGAGAATCAAATTCTGATTTTATTCGAGATGAAGTTTTAGGTGCTATTTTACAAACAAGAATGATGAATGAAGCTTTAACCTTTATGAGTTCTAATCTTGAACCTAAATTATTGATTGAACATCTATCCAGTGGATCAAAAGAAGTGGATTTAGTAAAAGGCACTCGTATTTTTGAAAGAATAAAAACCTTAATGGATTTTGTGGAATTAAAAGATAATAGCTATCGAAAAAATTGACAAATTAAATATAAAAGAGTATAATAAATAAGGTAGATTAATTTAAATGTATAAATGCAATGATTAGGACAAGATAATATGAAACTAATTAACCAGTGAGGTAGGATAGTGAGAACTACTTAATCAAGTCATATTGTTACTCCCTATGAGCAGTCTAGAGAAATCTAATGACCGTACCTCCTGCGTTAAAGGAAATAAAGGGCACATAATTTTTAATTATTGTGAACTAAGGTGGTACCGCGATTAAAGACTTCTAAAAGCCTAGTATTTAACTCGTCCTTAGAAAATGAGCAATTATTGTTCATCTTTTCTAAGGCTTTTATTATTTTTAGGAGGAAAAATTATGAATAATGAAAAAATTCGTTTAATATTCCCAGATGAATCAGTAAGAGAATTCGATAAGGGAGTAACACCTTATGATGTGGCTACATCAATTTCAGTTAGTTTAGCCAAAAAATGTGTGGTTGCGAAAGTAGATGATTTTTTAGTTGATATGGGTTCACCTCTTGTTAAAGGAGGCAAGTTTGAACTATTAACGAGTGCATCCACAGGACTTGAACCAGTATTAAATCACTCATGTGCACATCTACTTGCAAATGCAATCAAAGAGTTATATCCTAATGCAATGTTTGGCGTAGGTCCTGCAATTGAAGAAGGTTTTTACTATGATATGGATTTAGGTGATATCAAGTTAACTGAAGAAGATTTACCAAAAATAGAGAAAAAAATGCAAGCTATAGTTGCTAGTGGATGTGAGATTAAACGTCAAGTTGTATCTAAAGCTGAAGCATTAGAGTTATTTAAAAATGATGTTTATAAAACAGAGTTAATTAATGAATTAGATAATAATGAAGAAATCTCCATATATTCTCAAGGTAAATTTTATGACTTATGTCGCGGCCCTCATGTATCTAGTACTAAATGGCTTAAGAATTTTAAATTACTAAGCGTTAGCGGTGCATATTGGCGTGGTGATTCCAGCAAGGCTCAATTGCAAAGAGTATATGGTACATGCTTTATGAATGAAGAAGATTTAAAAAATCATCTTCATAATTTAGAGGAAAGAAAAAAACGTGACCATCGTAAACTTGGTAAAGAACTTGAACTATTTATGATTAGTGAATATGGACCAGGTTTTCCATTCTGGCTACCTAATGGTATGATTTTAAGAAGAAATCTTGAAAACTTCTGGTATAAGATTCATACTGAAAATGGTTATCAATTTGTTCAAACCCCAATTATGTTAAACCGTGAATTATGGGAAACATCAGGTCACTGGTACAACTACAAAGAAAATATGTATACATCAACTATTGATGATAAAGAATTTGCTATAAAGCCAATGAATTGTCCAGGTGGTATGCTTGTTTATAAAAATAGTATTCATTCATATCGTGATTTCCCACTACGAATTGGAGAATTAGGTTTAGTCCATCGTCATGAAGCAAGTGGTGCTTTAAATGGTTTATTTAGAGTACGTAATTTTACCCAAGATGATGCACATATATTTATAACAGAAGATCAAATTGAAGCAGAAATTGGTCGTTTAATTGATTTATATGATCAAGTATATAGTGTTTTTAATCTACAATATCATATTGAACTCTCAACTCGCCCTCTTGATAAGTACATTGGCAAGATTGAAACATGGGACAAAGCAGAACATGCCCTTGCTAGTGCTATGGAAAAGAAAGGTATTAAATATATATTAAATCCAGGTGATGGAGCATTCTATGGTCCTAAACTTGACTTTAAATTAAAAGACTCTATGAATCGTATTTGGCAATGTGGTACAATTCAACTTGATATGAACTTACCAGAAAGATTTGATTTAACTTATGTTTCTGAAAATGGAGAAAAACTTCGTCCAATTATGCTTCATCGTGCTTTATTTGGTTCAATTGAAAGATTCATTGGTATCCTAATCGAACATTATGCGGGGGCATTCCCACTATGGCTTGCACCTAAACAAGTTGTTATAATTCCTGTAAATAATGCAGCCCATCTAGAATACGCTCAAAAAGTTGAGTCAGTTTTGAAAAAACAAGGATTACGTGTATCTATTGATGACCGCGAAGAAAAATTAAACTACAAGATTAGAGAAAGTCAAACTAAGAAAATACC
>JBJEEE010000040.1:0-13812 GCA_051872775.1 Bacilli bacterium | reverse complement strand
GTTAACTCTTAATAGTGTCTTTTTTTAACTTGTCCGTTTTTAACGAACAGGTTCTACTCAGATCCAATATTAAAAACGATAGAAAAGCAAATATCAATAGTAACTGTAAATTAGCTGTCTTATATTTCATTTTCTTATTTACTCCTATGAGGTAGTTAATAATTAGTTTTGTTTTTATTTTTATTTCCCATACATAATAAATATAATGCTTGCAATATACTATAGACTAATACAATTACTTGAATTAGTTTATTAAATGGATAAAAATATGTTAAGATATTAGTTTTTACCTTTAAAGTAGTTTGCGATTCGGTAAAGATAGCGCAACTATTTTTTATTTTAACCTTATCATTAGTAGCTACGGAAAATGAAGTTGCCTCTATGTTTCCATTATTAACAACAAAACTGTCTAAAACTTCATATGTATGATTAGAAAGTACATTATAATAAACTTTATCATAGGTAAAAAATACATACTTATTTGTATTTGCCTGACGTATATCATATTGTACATCTTTATGTTCAATTACGCAACAATCATTTTTGTCATATACATCTACACTATCATCAAAAAATGATAATCTACCATAATATTCACCATCTTTATAAGCATAAATCATCTGATCCCGTGCTTCCAAATATAAACTTACGTAGAAGATTCCTTCAGCTACATATGCTTCACTTCCTTCAGCTACATATGCATTTATATAATATGTTTTTATATACTCTCCATCTTTATAAATATTAATACAATGCAAGAATTCAGAATATGAGTAAATATAAGAATCGCATTCATAAAATAAGGTATCATTAACAGTTATTGTTTCATTAAAAAATTCATCATCAGATTTTTGTTTATAATTATTTATATTCACTATAAAAAAAGATAAAATATAAACAAATTGCACAATGCTCAAAACAAATGATATGATTAAACCAACTTTTAGTATTCTTCTGTTCTTTTTATCACCATCTTGCTTTCTCTTAATGGCAATTACTAATATAGATGATATTGAAGCAAATAAAATTCCTAAAGAGAATGAGATTAATTTAAAAGCAGGTGTACAAATAGCCCCGATGATATTAAAAATTATTAAAAAAATACCAATTATAACTACAGTTGTAGATATTCTAGATTTGCTCATTTTTTCCTCCACAATATACTCAATCAAAACATAAATTTATATTTTGATTTTATTAAACTATACATATTATCTATTTTAACATTTAATTGTATATATTCAGTATAATCCAATGCTGAAAAACTAAAAGAAGTAATATCTGTTGAAATACCTATTGATATTGACATGCATGATGAGCCTATTGCAAGTGTTCCCTTAATATGATGTACTGTTATTGAAGTACACAAAAAATGATGTTCATAATCACTGCTTTCAAAAGGTTTATTTTTTTTAAATAAGAAATGGTATTTATATACAAAAACAATGGATACTGATAGCGATACTCCAGCAAAATTTGAAGATGGCATTTTTAAATTATTTTTAACAATACTTTGTCCAACACCAATAAGCTGATTAGCCAATAATTCATTACAAGCACTTAATCCACCATATAAATAAATGTGAAAACCTTTATCTTTTACATGCTTACCAAAGAAATATATTATCTCCACTCCACCAGATAGGACTAATGATATATCAAGTTGAATACCAACACCAACAAGTATTTTAAAACAATCTCCTTGATTATCGATTTTATTAATAAAATCATCATCACAGTAAATATATAGATTATTGTAAATTGGTTCATTATATGGGCTTAACATATTTTGCACATCATCACTACACATAAATCTACCAATACATGAATCATAGTATCTTGTATTTAAATAATATAAGTTTGTATCTGAATCAAAATAATAGCTTCTATATCTAAAAGGATTAATATTTTTTATATCTGATAATCCATCAATATAAACTAAGTTCCCAATTGCATCATATGTATATTTCGCAACTTCTACAAAATCACTATTAAAAATAGCAATAACATCGTCAGTTGCATTTTTTTGGAAAAAGTAATCACTATATGTATTGAGTATACTATTATAATAATTCAACCCAATAACAGAGTATTCATCATCATAATAAATGTATAAAATTTCTTCTTTTGTTAATTCATCATCTTCATAATGGTCAATTTTCTCTAGTTTAATGTAATCATTGACAAGTGTATAGTAATGTGATTCTATCAATGAAATGTCATTTGAAGAATCTACTTGATATATTTTTTTAGAATATCTTATGTTTGATTCATTATATTTATATTCAATATAAATATTGGAATCATAATTATGATATGAAGTCATATTTCTTCCCGTATAGGAATAAGCAATGTGTAATTCACCATTAACAAATTCTCTAATTAAATTGCCTAGATCATCATATTCATAATTATATGTTGAAAGTGTTGTACCATACTTATCAGATTTAATAATTCTCGAAACAAGTTGATCTTTATTATTAACATTATATATAAATTCAATATATTTGTCAAATGAATCATACTCATTCATAAGTACTGGTCTATATATCGATATAATATTACCATTTGTATCATATTCGTAAAAACAATCATATACTAAGTCTTCTATTTCAAGAATATTTGGATTGCTAGTTGTATGATAAATTGAATGATGAGTAAGTTGATTTAATCCGTTATACTCATATGTTTCAATAATGAATTCAGTTTGATTACCATTTGTAGACGAATAGATAACCTTATTAATTACTCCACTAGAATAAGAATATTCAATTGCGTGTCCTACATATTCAATCTTTTCAATAAAACTAAAACTATTCATTAAGTATGTAGAATTAAATATAGATGTACCATACATAAAATTAATTATTTTTCTAGTATATTCCGTTAATTCTTCATTATCTTCTTCATTTACTTCAATTTGATCAAAATAGTAACTGAATAAGCCAACTTGATAATGTGTAGTATCATCAACAACTGATGTTGTTTCTGTAAGCAAATATGATCCGTCCTTGTATATTGAATATTTATTTTCATTTTCATCAGTTTTATATGTTATTGTTATGTTTTCGTTATTAGTAATTTTAATTAAATTATTATCTATATCATATTCATAGAAATATTCATAATCAGATAGTTCATCTTCTACATGAATTAAATTGTCTGAAAAATCATATTCTAATACATAATTATTAAAAATAATATCATTATTTTTAAATAAAACATTTTGTAGTTTTTCATTAGTATTATATTCATAAACAATAGTAAAACCATTAGCATAATCTACTTTTGTAACTTGTGATGTTTCCATACCATATTCTAATAAATATTCAAATGTAGCAAGTATTTCACCATTTACCGAAACACTTGTTATATTTCCATAATTACTATATGTTATGCCAAATACTCCAGAAGATGTAGTGATGGAAGTAACTCTATCAAAATTATCATATGTATAAGAGATATTTATTGAATCACTATTTTCATTTATTTCTCTTATTATTGATGTTAACCTATTAAAAACATCATAATTATAAGTTGTAATAACTCCATTATGAGTTGCCGAACTCATATTTCCTGTTACAGAATTATATAAATAGGTTGTATTACCGTATATTTCATCAATTTGTTCTATAATATATTGATGATTATAACCATAGACACTATCTTCATCATAAATAGGAGTAGTTGTTAATATTTTTCTAGACCCAAAAGTATCAGCTCTATTTATTAATTCTAAAAATTCAGAATACTCAGATGTGTATTGACTATCTTCTCCTGTTTCAAGATATTTTGCTTTATCTATCGCAGAATACAAACTAAATTCAATCATCCGGTCATATACTTTAAATCGATTGTTTATAGTTATATCTTCGATTTTAGGTAATCTATATAAGATAGAACTTGAGTCGTCTCTAGAATCAATACTAATACTTTCTGTTAAATCATTATTTTCATCATAGGCAACATCATCCGTAGTTTCTTCATTATTCGATTCTTCTTCATCATTTATAGAATCAGCTTCTAAAGTTTTAACAAATGACATATTATCAATTAAGAAACACTCATGAGCATATGTTATCATTGAAATTTTTATACTTACATAATCAATTGGCGCAATAATATTCACATTAATACTATCAAATGAAAAACAATCATCTTGTAATTCTTGTACCGTTTTACTATTAACTTTGATTACTGCTTTTTCACCTACGGAATTAGTGAATTCTATCTTAAATTGCAAATATCCATATTTTAACATTTCTTCATAATACGTTGGAGAATACCATATTGAAAAATTAAATTCATCATCTTTATAACCGCTACAATTAATATTTTTAGCCGATTCCTGATTACTAAATATAAGACCACAATTACTTCCAAAAAGATTTGAGTATTCATCAACTGTTACAAATCCACCATTTGGAGAATTAAATAAATTAATAAAGCCATCAGCAATTCCATTTGATGAATATTCAAATGATGAATTCTCAATTAAATTATACTGAACATTTTTTGACGTACTATTTAAGCAAGTATTATCAAAATATACTTTTGCCAATGTATTAGTTTCCATTCCTACTACTATAGTTGTATCAGATAAGATTTCAAATTCAATTACATATGGTTTGTAGTTTCCACTTGTTAATGATATAATTTCGTTCTGTGCAACTATTTTTAATAAATTACTATCACTAGAGTTTAATGTTTCAACACTTAGATATCCCCCACCGTCTGATGAATCAGTTTTAACATAACTAGATAAGAAATACTTACCTTTAGGTAAGAAAACTTGTTGGCAATGTTTAAAATCTCCTAATAAAGAATTACGTTCCAAACATACTACTTTACTTGATGGAATTAACTCACTTGTATATTTTGTAATTGAACCATTATTATTAATCACAGAAGTCCATATAGATGTTCCCAAACAATTAGGATCTCTTAACATATTAGTATAATTACCAGTACTAGAAACAATATCTATTAAATTTTTATAATTTAAAATTGTATTATCGTATACATAATTTACAATATTACCATTTGAATAATCTTTTTTTACTACGTTGGCAAAAATATCAAACCAATATCGTTCTACTGTTCCATTTATTGATGTAATAATCGTTTTATTATTTTTGTATGAATAACTTTTTTCATCAGAAAATGATTCCAAACTATCTTGTAAAAATGATTTATACGATGCAACTTGAATTTGATTTAAAAATACCGGTGAAGAAACATAACTAAACTCTTTGCCGATTAAATATTCATTTTCCGTTCCATAATATACTTTTTCAATTTGTGAACTATCATTATAAGAAATATTTATGCTTGTAGGTGATTGGGTATTTCCATTGTAGATAATTTGCATTTTAACAAGTCTACTATAATTATCATATGTGTAAACAATTCGATATGCAAGTTCAAATATAGGATTACTTGAGACTCCATTAATATCAATATTTTTCATTTCTACACTTACATTTGCAAGTAAATTTGTCGATAAATCATATGTGAAATTTAATGTGTTCCCAGCGCCATCTACTACTTGTATTATTCTAGGAATATAATTGACATAGGCATATGAAATATTTATAGCATTGTCAATGTACAAACTTTCCATAATCTTAGTTAAATATAAAATATTTGATGTGTCATTGCTACTAATCTTATCAAATACTCTAATATCTTCCGCATAAAGTGTATATTTGTACATAACATCATCAACATCAGTAGGAAGAGATTCTCTTACAACTAGCTTATAATTACTTGAATCATTTGAAATGAATGTATTATCATCAATATATTCATCATTTTCTTCATCTGGTTTGATAAAGAAAACCTCACTACCATCTGCTTTTGTATATTTGTACGTAGAAGCATTTATAAGTTCTAGTGTCTCATGATAGTTTATATTGAATCCTCTACCATATGGAGACATATAATCTAAACAATCAACTGAACTTCCTCTGAATAAATGGCTTAAATTAAATGAAAATGAATCATTTGACACTGATAAGTCTTTGAATTCGTAAAATAATTCACCTGTTGCAATATTAATCTTTGCCATACCTGCGTTCGGTATTTCAATCTCATCATATGAAGTTCCTACTAGTTTGTTGATAACATTCGAAATACGTATAATAGGCTTTGGTTCACTAGAATCATCTGATAAATCAATATATCCGTCACTATTACCTGAAAAATATAGTAACGTCTTTGAATTAGAACCAAAGATATCAGAATATGGTATTGAAAATTCTTGTGTCGAGTAAAATGTAGAATAAATAAGTGATTTATCAAGACTTTGATAATTAATGCTATTTATTTGATCATAATTTAAAGAAGTATTAATCTTATAAATATCGAATGTTCCGTTTCCTTCGAAATCCTTATTTGTAAATACAACTTCTGCATTAGTAAAATCTACATTAATGGTTGGTTTAGTAAACTCTACAATTGAAAATAAGCCTCCAGTTTCCCATGTAGGATTTCCTACATAAATGGCATTATTATATGGATCAGTTGTAGCATATTCTTTTAGGTAAGACTTAGCTTGATATGAAAACGAGTAATCTGTATTCTGTGTTTCTATGATGGGGTCTATTGTAACAGGGTATACTGCATTTTTTAACCATGTGTCTGCAGGTGTTATGATAAATTCATACTCTCCTTCATCATATTCGTCAATCGATGTATCAATCGAATAACTAATATTATTTTGACTATCATACATATAAAATGGCGATAGTGAAAAAATCACATCGTTATTGCTATTTTTTATGATATAACTATCATTAATAGACTCTAAAATAAGACCTTCAAATTTCATTAAAAAGCTAAATGAAAAGTTTTCAATGTAATTTGATAAAATAATATTTTCTTTTAATGTATCTTTTGATTCATCGTATAATAATGTAATATTATCATAAGTTGTAAATATATCATTGTATTTCACACTATCATTAATATTTTCTTTATTCGATTCCTTAACATTATTAAATTTATAACTTAAAACATAATCATTATATTCTATTTTTATCCATTCATTATAATTTAAAACATCAGGATAATTTACACTATATGTTTTGTTATTTTTTTGTTCATCAAATCTATCTAGTTCTATATATTTAGTTCCATCAAAATAATGAATATCCTTATCGTAATAAACATATTCAAGTGTATAATCAGGGTTTAAATACACCTTCAAATTTGGTTCTCTCAAATATGTTAACTCTACTTTTTGTGTATCAATATTATCTTGCAGTTCTTCAATAACAGTCGGTTCTTTTCCAATATTTATTGATTTAGCTAAACATACCCCAAGAGAAGGAGTATATGATAAACCTAATACCAATACGATAATAATAATTTTTGAAAAAATACTTAAATGCTCTTTTCTTGTACTATATAATTTTTTTCTATTTCTCATGTTGACCTCTTTTCGCCTTATTTCATAACATTTTTACTACATTCGTTGCTAAACATTCAACTTTAATTGTTTCATCTTTAAACAAAAGTTTAAATAACAAACAGAATTATTTTGCAGTAATAGCAAAACAATTCTGTCTTAATAATATAGTTGTTTAGTAATAAAAAATTATATTATTATAATTTTAAACTGTATGATGTATATGTATATTGCATCATAAATTTAATTAACCATCGATTGTTTCTATTCAATAATTGAAACAATTTGGTTTACGCTAAATATCGAAGATAATCCATCAGTTAATGAGTAAATATAACCATTAGAAGTAGAATCGTTATCTAGCATAATTGTTACAACACCTAATGAATCATTTTGACCATAACATAAAACATACTCTTCTGTATAATTAGAATTAATGATTATTACAGTACATGTACCAATAACCTCTAAATCATCATCAACTCTATGTATTACATATCCAATATTTAAAGTATCGTCAATTTGAATAAATGTTTTTTCGTTATCTAATGATAATCCAATAATATTTTCAAAATTATTATCATCATCTATTTCAATTCTTGATGCATATACTGATGAAAAAAACACTGATGATAATATTGTTAAAGATAAAATGAATAACAAAGATAATGCTTTTAATAATTTCTTCATAAATATAACCTCAGTACTGCCTATTATACTTATTTTGTAGAAGTTTGTCAAGGCGACTTTTTTTGTTTTTTGAACCGATTTTACTGGATATTTGATGATATTTTTATTTTCGTTTTTATTTATGGACCGAATGTTGAAAATCAGTTGTTTATTTGGCTAAAACGACTTTTTTAAAAATAATTTCTATCTGTTCCATTACTTCATATTTTTTGAAGTCAGATATAATATCTTTGGGCGATACTTTATGTTTTAAAGCTTGATCAACGCCTTTTATAAAGATAGAATAACGTTTTGGAAGATTATCAACATCTAAATCATCATAGAATTTTTCATAATCTTGATGAATTGTTTGCTTGTCATCTTTCATATAAAGGGCAATCAACATACAGGTAATTTCGTTTAAAAATAAATGATTATTATCTTTATACATTTCAATTAATTCTAGATAATCTTTTTTGCCAAGTAATGATACTGCTTTAAATGTTTTACATGCTTTAACTAATGGACCTGAGGTAATCCCCATTGATTCTAATGCTAATAGTTGTTTTGAACTTATTGTATAACATTCTTCATATTCTTGAACGTATAAAAGAGTTGCCATTATCGTATTATTTAGGTACATTGTTCTACAAATATTTCCGTCTTTATCCAATAATTCTTTAGCTTTATCTCCATAAAAAAGACACTCAACATAGTTTCTATTAAAATATGACTTGGTCGCTAAAACATAGTATGCTAGTGGATTTTCATATTTTTTTATTTTACTTTCTTGAGGGAGATTATCTTCAAAAAATAAGAACAAAACCTCATAAAGTTCAAATAATTCATTTTTAAAAATAGAATCATACTTTTTAACTTGTTGATATAAATCAAGATATTTTTCTTTGATTCGGTTTACTCCTTCATTAGATGAAGCACATAAGAATAGTTTAATTAAATATAGTACAGGAAATATATCATAGTTTGCAGAAATCAATTGTTCAACATACTTGATGTCATCTTCATATGTAGTATAAATCTTATAGTACATATTAAAGTATATACGATTAAGAAATACTTCAAGTTCATCAATTAATTTTTCTTGAGGATGTTTCAAATCATAATGACTAGATAATTCAAAAATAATCTTACTTCCTATTTTAAGTTCCCCTTTACGACATTTACGATATGAACTTGGATTAATAAAAATACTTTTTAATAAAGCTTCCTTATTATCTCCTTTTTCTTTAAAATAGATATCGAAAATTTCAAAATAAATTTGAGATTTTTTATATATAGCCAAGCTAAATTTATGCATATCTTTCTCCTTATGTTCATTTGGTTAAAGTGTATTAATACTATTATTCTAATATATTTTATCACAATTATTAGTATTTTGGAAAAAATATCCATTTATTTTTAAATATAATAATAAGTAGAAAATTAAAGTATAAAAACATTTTCCTACCCTTTGGTAAGAAAATGTTTTTAAATCTATTTCTTTTCTTCAACTACAATCCCTTGTGGCAATTGAGCAGTAAATGTTGCATATTCTGACATAGCTTTAAACTCTGGTGAAACAAGAATTTTACAATTAGTTGCATTTACACTTATTTTTGATCTTGAATTATCAAATCCCCAAAATGTTGATTCTTTAGTAGAATCATCTAAGTATGCACCGGCAAAATCAATTGTAACGTTCTTTAATGTTAGGGTGGACCCAGCTGCTCCTGATGTGGTGATACGACCATATTTTAGCGTGGCGTTTTCGATTGTGGTGTTACCAGAACTTGTACTTAGATAAATGCTTCCCGCAAATTTTACGGTATCCATTGGTTCAACTTTAATATTTTTTAAAGTTGTATTTTTACCAATAATCTCTATTACTTTGTTTGGCTCCTTTTTACACATAAATGTTACATTATCTATTGTGGTATTATCACCTACAATGGTAACGAAATTTTGACTTGCCCACACGCCATTGGGACTTTCTACAGTACTTTTAATTACTACATCCCCAATTCCTTTAATTGTTAAATTACTAACATTTAAAAGAAAGTAGTAACCAGTTTGTCCTTCATATTCCGTTGTTTCATCACGATCAATGTTATATGTACCACTTTTGAGGGCGAGGACTTCTTTACTTTTTTGGGCTTTTAAGGCTGCTCTTAGTTCAGTTGCGTTAGTGATTATTTTATCCGCAACATATACATCAAAAGTATAATCAAAACCCCCATATGTAATTTTAACAGTTTGACTTCCTGTTTTAGATTTGTCATATCCAGTAATCATATCATTATTAACATCTACAATATCCCCTTTTGTTTTATCGTTAATAATGGTAGTTACTTTTAGACCTGTCAATTCTTTTCCTTTTAATACAACACTTTCATAATTTGTTACTTCAATTCCCGTTACTTTATCCTTGTTACATCCTACCATAAAAGGCATTGTTAATAATGTTATTAAGCATAAAGTACAAAATAAAATCTTTTTCATATTTATCTCCTTTTTTCATAATTAATAAAAGTATTTTTACTTTTACTCATTATTTATTTTGTGAAAAAAGTGATAAAATATTCAATTTTTTATATTTTTCTTATTTTATTCTTCCTCTTCTACTTCAAACATACGATAAGATATTGAGAATTCTTCATTACTTACGGCTGCATTTCCATATTGATATACTTTAATTGTAATTACTTGAATTGGTTCCGTTGTATTGGTATAACGTAAAGTTTCAATATTGTTATAACCAGATGCACCTGAAGCAAGTAATACATTATTATCATCATAAATCTTCAAGTCATAGTCGCTGTAAGATAAACTATTAGCTGTTTTATTTGATTGAACTAGCCAAGCTAACGATACATCAAGAGTCATATCTTGGAAAAGGGCAATTTGAAGAGTTGCAACAAAGGAATTATGAGTGTTTGTAGTATTTACAAAATCAAAACTCATAGCATAGTTAGCATCAACACTTCCATAATCAAGTTCACCTGCACCGATTTCATTATCAAAGCCATTATTTAAAGAAAATGAATAAGAATCAAACTTTTCTGCGTTTGCGGTAAGCAAAGTTATTAGTTTTGTATGATTGCTTATTAGAACTGGATACTTTTGATATAGTACCGCAATAATTCCAGTTACTAAAGCACATGATATACTAGTTCCTTCAATTCCTAATAATTCATCATACATGGTTACACATCCAGGTGCAACCAAAGTTGGTTTATAAGGTCCCATAACAACTTGATATGATGAATAACCTTCACGATGTTTATTAGTAGCTGAACTTCCAACACTTATTGCATTATATGCAAGAGCTGGATTACCAACATATGCGGTTGAATAACCAAGGTTACCGGTAGCAGCTACAAACATAATATCATAATTTGCAATGGCATAATCAAAATATGCGGAAAAGTCATCGTATTGTCCTTCATTAATTGTCCTTACAAAACTAAGGTTAACAACATCAACTTGATTAAAGATCATCCAATCGACTTCATCACATGGAGTATCCATCATATCGGCACTATAAACATTTACATCAGGAGCAACACCATATTCTCCTGTGATGATTCGTGCCATCTTAGTGGCATGAGTTGAGATTGATGGAGCATAATGATCTCGACGAAGAAGATAAACGTTATTATCTGATAATTCGGAATGCGTAGCATCTACTTGTCCACTTTCAATAAGTCCAACATTAACTGTAGCACCAGTATATGTTCTATTTTGATAAATATCAGCGGCATTAAGTCCGTTGGCGTCCATTGCATCAGCAACACTTTCTTGAATTTCTCCTTCTTCTTCAGGATGATAACCAGAAATGTATGCACTAGTTACATGAGTATTGTCATTTATTACTGATTCAATGTTGTTCTTTTGTTCAAGAAAACTTTCATATGAATATGTATACTCAATATATGGAGTATACTTAGATACATAATAAGAATCAAAACCAGTTATGTTTAATTGATTTACAATATTTGTGTTTTGACTAGTAAAATATGAATTAGCTTGTTCAAGATAATCATCATAACTGCTTTTTCTTAAATATTGTTTATCAAAACTTTCAACATCTACATTAAGACTAACAACGATGTTTCCACTAATATTTTCACTTACCTCATTTTCCATATCACTATCTAAGCTTAATAATTCTAACGTCGTTCTATCGTTATATTTAATCTTATTGTATATACTATTAATAATCTGCTTACATGTAAATGCACAATATGATGTAATAATAGCTAAAAATGAAATTAATATTTTCTTCATGTTTTCTCCTTTTATTTTGAAAAATAATATGTTCTTTCATAATCCCCAATTATAACTTTAAATGAAATAATGTCTAAATCATCTATTTCATCATATAAGATACCATAATTTATCCCTTCCTCAAGAGCAATGTTTTCGGTATTAGTTTGAATATAATATGACGAATCCTGCCCATCTTTGATAACGATTGTATAAAAATACATTATACATTTTTCATCTTGATATCCTTCATAAATACAAACATCATACATACTATCAACACTTGATTTTAAGATACACTTGTTATTTACCTTATCGCAATATTGACTTGTATATTTCTTTATTTCTAATAATTGTCTATTATCTAGTAGCAAACAATCACTTAGACAGTCATTGTTAGTTTTAAAAAAGTTATCATAACCAATTTTAAACCAAATAAATGAATTTAATGCAATCACAAAAATAAAGATAGTTGCAAATACTAATCTTCGTCTTAATGGATTGACTGAATTAGATGGTTTTTTCCTTAATTTATCGGTTTGATTGATAATCTTTTCAACTGGTAATTCTTGTTCTACCTCATTGCATAATTTTTTAAACATTTTACGTGCTTCTTTTTTTTTCATTTTAGTCCTCTTTCATTTTGAATTATTTACAACCTTTACTCTTGCTAAAGAGAAAGTTGTTATAACTGAATAGTGTGATAGATCTAATAGGATAGATATTATTCTAAAGTTTAGTCCGATGCTTTTGGCTAGAAAATATATTACAAATTCTTCTTCGGTTAAATATTGATATTCATTATATCCAAAATAGTCAAAATGATATTCAAATTCTTTATAAGAAGATGGAAGATAATTCTTTTCTCTTAGATATATTGAATTATTAACCCAATATTCATCAGCACATTTTTTTGCATACATAAAGAAATTCTTGATATTATCTCTATTTCTAAAGAAGAAAGAATTATTATTAAGGATTTGTCTTGTAATTTCTTCATTAAATATTTCAATACATTCAATGGCGTCAGCTTCATTTCTAAGTCTTCTTAGTATTATGTATTGTGCAACAATACTATATCGATCTTTTCGATCATTAAATGTTGTTGTTTCCCCTACAACTTCTCTTTTTTCTATTTTATACATATTGTATCCCCTTTTTAATTGTTATTGTCTTTATTAATATTAATTAACACCCCTTTAAAAGTTAATAAGTGCAATAAAGAATGAGGGAAATAGATTATTTATTTTTTGCATATCCCTTAATTTTTATTCAATTCTCGCTTAATTATTTCCCTCTCATATAACGTTATACACATTAGCCTACCATTTTTTCGCAAAATTTTTAAAATTTCTTTAAATTTTTTTTAATTTTTATAAATTATTGATTATTTTACCTGATATTTTATCAAAATGTTAATGATAAAATAAAGATAACCAAAAAAGACAAAGTTAAAATTACCAATT
>JBJEEE010000039.1:0-42494 GCA_051872775.1 Bacilli bacterium | reverse complement strand
ACACTTACATCTGCATTAAGCTTACTAGTATTAGTAATTAGAAAGAAACATTAATTATAAGGAGAACATTATGAAGAAAATATTAATTAGTATATTTACATTTTTAAGTATTTTTGTTTGTTCATCTTTAAGTTTTATGAATGTTAGAGCTATAGATGAAAATAGCAATTCAAATGATTCGCAATATGTAATTAATCGTAGTGAATTAGAAGTAAATTATTTCCTTGGTGGTGGAACAGTTTATAAACAAGCTGCTGATACTTATTATGCTGGTTATCTTGATTCATCAAGTAAGTATTATGGTTTAAAACCTCAAACTTATCAATGGGTTGATTTACCTTCTTCATCAGAAGATGTTAAAATTGTTACATGGAGTAAAGGTACAGCTGATGGTTTTAAAGCAACAACTACTACTGCAACCGCTAAAGATTATGAAGCAACTCATCCAGGTTGGATTGTTGTTGCGGCCGCAAACGGTGAATGGTTCCATATTAATGATACAGGTGAAGCTACTAACCTAATGGTTCAAGATGGTGAAGTAGTTAGACCATATGTTATTGGCGGTCCCGATCGTGATGTTATTGGTTGGAAGGCAAATGGTGAATTAATTGTAGGTACTCCTACACTTGATAATACAATGAGTCTTCATATTTATAATAGTAAAGAAAGTTATGCTGCTAATCATTATGAAGAATTAGCTGATTTAAATATTGCCGCATATAATACTACCCCTAGTGAAACAGGAATAACTCTTTATACTAAAGATGCGTTAGATACATATGACTTAACGGGTTATACTGTTTATGTTGGCAGATATGATTTATGTCGTAGCGTTAATTATAATCGTAAACCTTTCGTTAAAGGTACGATTGAAAAAGTGGTAAATGATCTTACAACTAATTCAAAACCTCTTGCGGAAAGAGATGGTGTCGTTGTTAGAGAATTCTATTTAGTATCAAAAGATGGCTCATTAGATGATAAATTAAGTGTTAATAATTATGTTAAATGTCAATTTGATTTAAATGGCGAATGGGCTACAGTTGACAGTGCTTGTGGATATGTAAATCAAGTACTAAGTAATTATGAACCAATGTGGAAAGAGTCATGTGACACATTTGGTCAATATGATGAAAAAACAGCTGTTAAACCACGTATGGTAATTGGCTTTAAAGAAGATGGATCTGTTGTAATGATGGATATTGATGGACGTGATGAAGTTCATGGTCATACTGGTCTAAGTTGCTTTGAAGCTGGTGAATTAATGCGTCTTGCTGGCTGTAAGACTGCGTACAACCTTGATGGTGGTGGTAGTGCAACTTTAGCAGTTAGAAATGAATATAATGAACTAGAAATAGTTAATATTCCAAGTGATGGTTCTGAAAGAAGCATAGGTAACGTTATTTTATTTGTAATGCGTGATCCTGGCATTAGTTGGGATGTTAAGAATACAACAAGAACAACAGCTAGATTTGTTCTAAATGAAACTAATATTAGTAGTCAATTAACAGATGTAAAAGTAACAATCGATGGAAAATCAGCCGATATGGTTGATGGTGTTGCCACAGTTGAAGGTTTAAAAGAAGATACTGAATATGTTGCAACAATTCAATACAAAGTGCCATCTGAAACAGATAGTAGTGTTATTCAAAATGGTTCATATAAAGTTAAAATTAAAACTAAACCATTTAATATGCCATCAAGTGGTCTGGTATTTGAAGATGCAAACAAGACAAGTATTAAACTAGTAAAACGAGAAACAGCCTATGCAAGTTGGTTCCAAGATGTAAAAGTAACAATTGGTGGAACTGAATATGTAATGGGATCTAATTCTGAATTATTAATAACAGATTTAATCGAAGATACCGAATATGAAGCTGTAATCACATATAATTGTGTAGAACCAGATACAGGTAATGTATATCAAGGAACTGAAACTAAAAAGATTAAAACATTAAGTTATGAGTTACCACAAATAACTAAATTTGAAGTAGCAAGATCATATGATACAAAAGTTATCTTAAGTTATGCCTATTCTGATCCTGATAATGTAGTGGTAAGAGCATATATTAAGATTAATAATTCTCAAGAAGAAGAATTAACAACTTTCCAAGGAACAAAACAAATTACAAATATTGATTTAGCAAATAATGAATATAAATTTGTATTAGTATTACAATATGAAAATGGAACTGCATATAATAGTGAAATTAAGAGTGAAACCCTTCAAACAGGACACGAAACTGTTCCAGAAGTAAAACACACTATTACATACGACTTAGATGGTGGAGTAAATAGCAGTTCAAATCCTACTGAATTTACAGAAGGAGAAGAAGTAGTATTAAGTCCTGCCACTAAAGAAGGTTATACATTTAAAGGTTGGGAGTTAAATGGTGAAATCGTTACTAAGATTTCAAGTGAAGTAAAAGAAGATGTATCATTAAAAGCAATCTTTGAAAAGAATATTGTTAAACACACAATTACATATAACTTAAATGGTGGAGTAAATAGTAGTTCAAATCCTACAGAATTTACAGAAGGAGAAGAAGTAGTATTAAATCCTGCCACTAAAGAAGGCTATACATTTAAAGGTTGGGAATTAAATGGCGAAATCGTTACTAAGATTTCAAGTGAAGTAAAAGAAGATGTAGTCTTAAATGCCGTATTTGAAAAAGTAGAAGAACCTGCTAAGAAAGGCTGTGGCTGTAAGAAGAGTGCTGAACTAGTCATTACGCTTACATCTGCATTAAGTTTACTAGTATTAGTAATTAGAAAGAAACATTAATAAACAAAAGATAGAGAAAACAATTCTCTATCTTTTATCTTTTATCTTTTATATAGGAAATAATCAATAAGTATTTATTTAACTTTTGAAAATCTTAAAGTAAAATATATAAAAACAGAGCAAAATGTTTGAATTAAAAGGGCAATATGAGTATAATATACAAGGCTAAAAACGGGCAAAGATATGCGAGGTTGCTGACACGCACGGATGAGTTGCCGTGGTGCGTATGGTCAGGGAATTCGGATGGAGCCCATGCTTAGAAAAATCTAGGAGGTTAAACATGGCAAAAGAAAAGAAATTAAGAATAAGATTATTATCTTATGATCACAGATTACTTGATGAATCTGCGAAAAAGATTGTGGAAACAGCTAAGAGAACTGGTTCAAAAGTTTCTGGCCCTATTCCACTACCAACAGAAAGAGAAGTGTTTACTATTATTCGTTCACCACACAAAGATAAAGATAGTCGTGAACAATTTGAACGTCGTACTCACAAACGTTTAATCGACATCGTAAATATTACTCCAAAAACAATGGATGCGTTAGTTCACTTAGAACTTCCATCTGGTGTAGAAATTGTACTAAAATAGAAAGGAAGGTGCACTCATGGCCAAAGGAATCTTAGGTAAGAAAGTCGGAATGACACAAGTTTTTTCTGAAACAGGAACTTTAATCCCTGTTACAGTAATTGAAGTAACTCCGAATGTAGTATTACAAAAAAAGACTGTAAAAACTGATGGTTATAACGCAATTCAACTTGGATATTGTGATAAACCAAATCGTCTTGCAACTAAACCTGAATTAGGACACGTTGCGAAAGTTAACACAGCCCCTAAGCGCTTCATTCAAGAAATCGCTGGGGAAGAAATGCTAGCGTTCGAAGTTGGACAAGAGGTAAAAGGAAATATCTTTTTTGTTGGAGAATTAGTAGATGTTACTGGTACATCTAAAGGTAAAGGATATCAAGGTGTAATCAAACGTCACAATTTCCATTTAGGACCTGCTGCACACGGTTCTGGATATCATCGTGGAACTGGTTCAATGGGTTCAATTCAACCTGCACGTATTAAACCAGGAAAGAAAATGCCTGGACGTATGGGCGGAGAAACAAAGACAGTTCAAAATCTTGAATTTGTTAAGTATGATCAAGAAAACAATGTAATTTTAATTAAGGGTAGCGTACCTGGTGCAATCAATTCTTATGTTATTGTTAAGAATGCAGTTAAAGCAAAGAAACCAGAAATTAACCCTGAAGCACTAGCATAGAAAGGAGTCAATTATGCCTAAAGTTGTATTATACAATCAAACTGGTTCACAAGTTGGTGAATTAGAATTAAGTGAAGAAGTATTTGGTGTTGAAGATCACCAACAAGCTATTTTCGATACAATTATTGCAGAACAAGCTGCAAAACGCCAAGGAACACAAAAAGCAAAGACTCGTTCAGAAGTTAGTGGTGGTGGAAAGAAACCATGGCGTCAAAAAGGTACAGGACGCGCTCGTCAAGGAACAATTCGTGCTCCTCAATTTAGAGGCGGCGGTGTTGTATTTGCACCAGTACCAAGAAAGTATGAATTAAAAGTAAATAAAAAAGTTGCTCGTCTTGCAATGAGATGTGCATTAAGTTCAAAAGTACGCGAAGGTCAAATCTATGTAGTTGATACTCTTGAACTTGCTGATTTTAAGACAAAGAGCTTAGTAAAAGTTCTTGAAGATTTAAAAGTAAATGGAAGAAAAGTTGCGGTTGTAATCGAAGATGTTAACGCAAACGTTGAGATTGCTGGTCACAATTTACCATATTTACTAGTTGAACAATATAATCACATTTCTGTATATGAAATGATGAATGTAAACAGCTTAGTTATAACAAAAGCTGCTGTTGAAAAGTTTGAGGAGGTACTTAAATAATGAAATCAATTTATGATGTTATTAAAAGACCAATTATTACTGAAAAAACAAGTGGCTTAGTTGAAAAACAACTACAATACACTTTTGAAGTAGATTCAAAGGCAACAAAAACTGAAATTAAAGAAGCAGTTGAGAAGATTTTCAATGTTACAGTTGAAGAAGTTAGAACAGTTAATGTTCACACTAAAGCAAAAAGAATGCAAAGATTTGAAGGTTTTAAATCAGCATACAAGAAAGCAATCGTTCGTCTTAGTGCTGGTCAAACAATCGACAAATTTGAAATTTAATAGGAGGTTATCATGGCTGTAAAAAAATATAAAGCAACGACTAATGGTCGTCGTAATATGTCAGTATTAACATACGAAGAAATCACAACTGATACTCCTGAGAAAAGTCTATTAGCTCCACTTTCTAAGAATAGTGGTCGTAACTCATATGGTCGAATCACTGTTCGTCATAAAGGCGGCGGCGAAAAGAGAAAATATCGTATCATCGACTTTAAGAGAGATAAAGACGGTATTGAAGGAAAAGTTGCAACTATTGAATACGATCCAAATCGTAGTGCAAATATTGCATTAATTAATTATGTTGATGGTGAAAAGAGATACATTATTGCACCTGAAGGATTAAAGGTTGGTATGTCAATTTATTCTGGTGAAAATGTTGATATCACAGTAGGTAACTGCTTACCAATTGCTAACATTCCTGTTGGTACAACAATTCATAATATTGAATTACACCAAGGACATGGAGCTCAATTAGTTAGAGCAGCAGGTAGTAGTGCTCAAATTCTAGGACGTGAAGAACGTTATGTACTAATCCGTTTAACTAGTGGCGAAGTACGTCGTGTATTAGGCGTATGTCGTGCTACAATCGGTGCTGTTGGTAATGCCGATCATGAACTAGTAAATGTAGGTAAAGCTGGTCGTACTCGTCATATGGGTATCCGCCCTACAGTTCGTGGTTCTGTTATGAACCCTAACGATCACCCTCATGGTGGTGGTGAAGGACGTCAACCAATTGGACGTAAATCACCAATGACTCCTTGGGGTAAAATTGCTCTTGGTCTTAAGACAAGAAAATCTAAAAATAAAACGAACCGTCTTATCGTTCGTCGTAGAAATGGTTAAGGAGGGAATGCATATATGGCACGTTCACTTAAAAAAGGACCTTTTATTGATCAACATTTAATGAATAAAGTTGTTAAATTAAATGAAGCAAATCAAAAGAAAGTTATTCAAACTTGGTCAAGAAGATCAACAATTTATCCAGAATTTGTTGGACATACTGTTGCGATTTACAATGGTAAGGAACATCTTCCTGTATATGTAACTGAAGATATGGTTGGACATAAATTCGGTGAATTCGCTCCAACAAGAACATACCGTGGTCACGGAAAAGACAAGAAAGCAGCTAAATAGGAGGTAAAGTATGGCAGAAGTAAGAGCAGTTGCAAAATCACTTAGAATTTCTCCACGCAAAACTCGTTTAGTTGTGGATCTAATTCGTGGTAAAAAAGTAGGTCTTGCTGTTGCAATTTTAAATAATTGCGAATCAACAGTTAAAGAAGATGTATTAAAAGTATTAAATTCCGCTGTAGCTAACGCAGAACATAATCTTGGCCTTGATGTAGAAAGCTTATTTGTAAAAGAAATCTACGTTAATCCAGGTGCAACATTAAAGAGATTCCGCGCAAGAGCCAAAGGTAGCGGTAATAGAATTTTAAAAAGAACTAGTCACATTACAGTTGTAGTGTCTGACGGTCAAAACTAGGAGGAAACATATGGGTCAAAAGGTTAATCCAGTCGGCATGAGAATTGGCATTATCCGTGATTGGGATGCAAAATGGTATGCACCAAAAACAAAAGTTGCTGATTTATTACATGAAGACTTAAAAATAAGAGCATTCTTAAATAAATTTTATAAAGCTGCATATGTTTCACATATGGAAATTAAACGTACAGGTAAAAGAGTAATCGTTGTAGTCCATGCAGCTAAACCTGGTCTTGTAATTGGTGCTGGTGGCGCTAAGAAAAATGAAGCTGTTGCAGCATTACAAAAATTAACAGGTAAAAATGTATATATTTCTGTTGTTGAAATTAAACAAGCTGAAGCAGATAAAGACGCAACACTAGTTGCTCGTAAGATGGCTGAAGACCTTGAAAATCGTGCTTCATTCCGTCGTGTACAAAAGATGGCAATCCAAAAAGCTTTAAAAGCTGGTGCTAAAGGTATTAAAACAAAAATTTCAGGTCGTTTAGGCGGTGCTGAAATTGCTAGAAGCGAAGGATATATTGAAGGAAGCGTTCCTCTACATACTCTTCGTGCAAATATAGATTATGCATTAGCTGAAGCAGCTACTACTTATGGAAAGTTAGGAGTTAAAGTTTGGATTAATAAAGGTGAAATCTTACCTGAAAGTAAAAATTCAAAAAAGGAGGCTAAATAATTATGTTAATGCCTAAAAGAACTAAATATCGTCGTCCCCATCGCGTAAGCTATGAAGGTAAAGCAAAAGGTGGCAAAACAGTTACTTTTGGTGAATTTGGCCTTCAATCATTAGAAGGTGCGTGGATAACTGACCGTCAAATTGAAGCAGCTCGTATCGCAATGACTCGTTATATGAAGCGTGACGGACAAGTTTGGATTAAGATATTCCCTCACAATATTAAAACAAAGAAACCATTGGAAGTACGTATGGGTTCCGGTAAAGGTGCTCCTGATGGATATGTAGCAGTAGTAAAAGATGGAACAGTAATGTTTGAAGTTGGTGGCGTTTCTGAAGAAATCGCACGTGAAGCTTTAAGACTTGCTGCACATAAATTACCTGTTAAAACAAAATTTGTAACAAGAGAAAGTGGTGATTGTTAATGGCTAGAACAACTAAAGCTCCAAAAGAACCTAAAGTAGATAAAAAATTAGCAAAAAAGATCGCTGAAAAGAAAACTCTTGCCGGAAAAATTCGCGAATTAACTGATGCTGAAATTCTTAATCATATTAATGAATTAAAACAAGAATTATTTAATTTACGTTTCCAAGCTGCTGTTGGTAAATTAGAAAACACAGCACAACTTAAGAAAGTTAAGAAAGAAATTGCAAGATGCTACACTGTTCTTACTGAACGTGCTGCTGCATCAAGCAAGTAATCGGAGGTAACTTATGGAAGAAAGAAAATGTAGTCGTAAGGTTTATGTTGGCGTAGTAGTTTCAGCTGTAAACGATAAAACAATTACAGTTAAAATTGAAACTCATCGTAGACATCCACTATATGGTAAAAGAGTTCAATATACTAAGAAATTTACTGCACATGATGAACAAAACATTGCAAAAGTTGGCGATACTGTAGAAATTATGGAATGCCGTCCACTTTCCGCAACTAAGCGTTATCGTTTAGTAAGAGTTGTTCAAGAAGCAGTAATCATCTAATAGGAGGTATTTACAATGGTTCAACAAGAAACAAGAGTCAATGTAGCCGATAACTCCGGTGCAAAACAACTTTTAATAATTAAAATTTTAGGTGGTTCAATCCACAAATCTGCAACAATTGGCGATATCGTTGTTTGTTCAGTTAAATCTGCTACAACAGGTGGCCAAGTTAAAAAAGGCGACGTTGTTAAAGCAGTAATTGTACGTACTAAGAAAGCAGTAAGAAGAGAAGATGGTTCATACATCAAATTTGATGATAATGCAGCAGTAATTATCAAAGAAGACAAGAACCCAAGAGGTACTCGTATTTTTGGCCCTGTTGCTCGTGAATTACGTGAAAAAGATTTCATGAAAATCGTTTCTCTTGCTCCTGAAGTACTATAGGAGGTAGCGTTATGAGAATTAAAAAAGGTGATATTGTTGCCGTTATAGCTGGCAATCAAAAACCTATTAAAGGTAACTACGTTACTGGTGAAGTATTACAAGTTTTACCAAAATCTAACCGTGTTGTTGTTAAAGGTGTAAATATTGTAACTAAACATAACCGTCCATCAAACGCAAATCCAGATGGTGGTATCGAAAAGAAAGAAGCACCAATCAGTGTTTCTAATGTTGCTTACTTAGATCCAGTAGAAAAGAAACCTACAAAAATAGGTTACAAAATTGAAAACGGTAAGAAGGTTCGCTATTGCAAACTTTCTGGTACTGTTATTAAGTAGAAGGGAGCTTGAATAGTTATGAATCGTGTCTTACAATATTATAAAGAAACTGTCGTAGCTGAATTAACAAAGAAGTTTAATTATACTTCAGTTATGCAAGTTCCAAAAATTGTTAAAATTGTAGTAAATATGGGTGTTGGTGATTCAATTCACAACTCAAAATTACTAGATGCTGCTTGTGAAGATTTAAGTATTATCACAGGTCAAAAACCACTTGTTACAAAAGCTAAAAAATCTATAGCCGTTTTCAAACTTCGTGAAGGAATGTCTATTGGTGCAAAAGTTACATTACGTGGAGAAAGAATGTATGAATTCTATGACAAATTAGTTTCTATCGCTCTTCCTCGTGTACGTGACTTCCGTGGTGTAAATCCAAATTCATTCGACGGACGTGGAAATTATACAATTGGTATTAAAGAACAATTAATTTTCCCAGAAATTAATTATGATAAAGTATTAAAAATTCGTGGTATGGATATCGTAATTGTTACTACTGCTAAGACTGATGAAGAAGGTCGTGCATTATTAACAATGTTAGGTATGCCTTTCGCGAAGAGATAGGAGGTCTTTGAATTATGGCAAAAACATCCCAAAAAGTAAGATGCTCTCGCAAAGCAAAATTTAGTACAAGAGAATATACTCGCTGCGAACGTTGTGGACGTCCTCATGCAGTTTATCGCAAATTCAAATTATGCAGAATTTGTTTTAGAGAACTTGCATATCAAGGCTTAATTCCAGGCGTTACAAAGGCAAGTTGGTAGAAAGGAAGGTCAAAAAATATGGTAATGACTGATCCAATTGCAGATATGTTAACTAGAATTCGTAATGCAAATCAAGCAAAACACGAAAGTGTTACAATGCCTGCATCACGTTTAAAATTAGAAATATTATCAGTTCTAAAAAATGAAGGTTACATTGCAGAATATGAAAAAGTAGAAGATGGAAAACAAGGTGTAATTAAAGTTACACTTAAGTATATTGGTAAAGAAAGAGTAATTAAAGGATTAAAGAAAATTTCAAAACCTGGTTTACGTGTATACGCAAAATCAAGTGAACTACCTAAAGTATTAAATGGTTTAGGTGTAGCAATTATTTCAACTTCAAACGGAATTATGACTGATCGCGAAGCCCGTTCTAAAAAACTTGGCGGCGAAGTTATAGCTTTCGTATGGTAATTAGGTGAATTGTATGTCAAGAATAGGTAATAAACACATCAATATTCCTGCAGGCGTTACTGCTACTGTTGAAGGAAACTTAGTTACTGTAAAAGGCCCTAAAGGCGAATTAACATTTGTAAAAAATCCTGATATTACTGTTGAAATTGAAAATGCTACAATCGTAGTAAAACGTCCAAGCGATGATTTATTCCATCGTTCAATTCATGGAACTACAAGAGCACTTATCCATAATATGGTTGTAGGTGTTAGTGAAGGCTATGAAAAAATTCTTGAAATTGTCGGTGTTGGTTATCGTGCCCAATTACAAGGATCAACACTTGTACTTAACCTAGGATATTCACATCCTGTTAATATGGAATTACCTAAAGGTATTTCCGTTACTGTTCCTACTCCAACCGAAGTTCATGTAATCGGTTGTGATAAACAAGTTGTAGGAGAATTTGCGGCAGAAATTCGTAAAGTACGTGGTCCAGAACCTTATAAAGGTAAAGGTGTTCATTATAAAGGCGAATATATCCGTCGTAAAGAAGGCAAGAAGGCTAAGTAGAAAGGAGAGACTAAGTAATGATTACTATTAAAGATAAAAAACAAGCTCGTCATGTACGTCATGAAAGAATCCGCAAAGTCGTTGAAGGCACAAGTGCTAGACCACGTCTTGCAGTATATCGTTCAAACAAACATATTTCAGCTCAAATTATTGACGACAGTAAACAAACAACTCTAGTTTCTGCCTCTACATTTGAAAAAGGCAACAAACTTGCTGTTGGTTCAAATATTGAAGCTGCTAAATTAGTAGGTGAAACAATTGCTAAAAGAGCTATAGAAGCAGGTATCACTGAAGTTGTATTCGACCGTGGAGGTTTCTTATTCCATGGACGTGTAAAAGCATTAGCAGATGCGGCTCGTGAAGCCGGACTAAAATTCTAGGAGGCTATGCATGAGTGAACAAGTAAAAGTCGTAGAAGAAAAACAATTTGAAGAACGTGTTGTAGTCATCAATCGTGTTACAAAAGTTGTTAAAGGTGGTAGACGTTTCCGTTTTGCTGCATTAGTAGTAGTTGGTGATTATAATGGTCATGTTGGTTTTGGTACAGGAAAAGCTCAAGAAGTACCAGAAGCAATCAAAAAAGCGGTTGAAGATGCTAAGAAAAATTTAATTACAGTTCCAATGGTTGGTTCAACTATTCCACATGAAATTACTGGTATTGCTGGTGCGGGTAAAGTATTCTTAAGACCTGCCCCTGCTGGTACAGGTATTATCGCTGGTGGTCCAGTTCGTAACGTTGTAGAACTTGCTGGTATCAAAGATATCGTATCTAAATCTCAAGGTTCAAATACACCTATTAATATTGTACGTGCAACATTTAAAGGGCTTTCTGAGTTACGTACATTAGAAATGGTTGCAGAACAACGTGGAAAGGCAAAAGAAGAAATTCTTTAGGATAAAAATATGGCAGAAAATACAGTTACAATTAAATTAGTTAAAAGCCCTATATGTTGTCCTAAAAATCAACGTGCAACTTTAAAAGCATTAGGTTTATCCAAAATCAATCAAGAAGTTGTAAAACCTGATAATGCAGCAATCCGCGGTATGATTAAAACTGTAGCACACTTAGTAAGTGTTGTAGAAAAATAGGAGGTACACGGATATGAATTTAAATGAATTAAAACCTGTTGAAGGTGCTAGACACTATAAAAAACGTGTAGGTCGTGGTGTTGGTAGTGGAATGGGTAAAACAAGTACTCGTGGCCATAAAGGCCAAAACGCTCGTAGTGGCGGCGGTGTTCGTCCTGGTTATGAAGGCGGACAAACTCCATTATTCAAACGTCTTCCAAAACGTGGATTTACCAACATTAGTCGTAAAGAATATGCTGTAGTTAATTTAGATGACATCGAAAGATGTTTTGAAAGCGGAGCAGTTGTTGATGTAGAAGCATTAAAAGCTGCTGGCTTAGTAAAAAAAGAATATGAAGGAGTGAAAATTTTAGGCAAAGGAGAATTATCAAAAGCTTTCACTGTTAAAGCAGCTAAATTCTCTAAGTCTGCTACCGAAAAAATTACCGCTGCAGGTGGTACAATCGAGGTGGCTTAAAATGAAAAAGTTTTTCACCAAGAATAAAAAAGTCATTCTAGGAGTTTTGTTTACAGCTTTATGCTTACTTGTATGGAGAATTGGTATTCATATTCAAACTCCATTCCTAGATTATAACCCACAAGTTGATAGCAACGGAAACATTTTTGGTTTCTTAGATATCTTTACTGGCGGGGCATTATCTCAATTCTCAGTTGTTGCATTAGGTGTAAGTCCATACATTACTGCTTCAATCATTGTCCAATTATTACAAATGGATATTATTCCACAATTTAAAGAATGGGCAGAAGAAGGCGAAGCAGGTAAAGAAAAATTAAATAGATGGACTAGATATATTTCATTATTTTTAGCATTTGTTCAAGCTCTTGCCTTAATCATTGGTTTCAGAGTTTCTTATGGAATGCAATACTTTGATTATATTCCAAACGTTGATTATAATGTATTCACTTATATCTATATGGCAATTATCCTTACTGCTGGTACTGCATTTATTCTTTGGTTAGCTGATCAAATTACAATGCATGGAATTGGTAGTGGTACCTCAATCATGATTGTTGCCGGTATTATTGCAAGTTTCCCATCAATGATTACCTCTATGTGGAATTACTTTATTACTGGTACAACATATCGTGTTGATAATGCAGCTGATGGTGCATTAAAATGGCAAGGTCCATTCTTCCTAATATTAATGATATTATTCTTTATTCTTATTATTGTAGGCGTTGTATGGATGGAAGGATTAACAAGAAAAATTCCTATTCAATATTCAAATCGACCTGCAGCCGCAAAATTAAGAGGTGCACAAGATTCTAATATTCCAATTAAGCTAAATACAGCATCGGTTATTCCTGTAATCTTTGCATCAACATTATTATCCATTCCAATGACTATCATTAATTTCCTAGAACAATCAGGAAAGACAGTTAGTATTTGGTGGAGTTGTATCTTTGATTATTCAAAACCAATTGGTTTTGCAATATACATGATTCTTATTTTTGTCTTTGCATTTTTCTATTCATTCTTACAAATCGATCCAGACAAGATGTCAGACAATCTTAAGAAACAAAACGCTTATATTCCAGGCGTAAAACCAGGTGAAGCAACTGCACAATACATTTCAAAAGTATTATTTAAAGTTACACTACTTGGTGCCACATATCTTGCTATTCTTGCAGCACTTCCAATTATTGTATCACTATGCTTTACAGATTTACCACAATCAGTTCAAATTGGTGGAACAAGTTTAATGATCGTTGTTGGTGTTGCTATTGAAACAGTAAAACAAATGAAGACTGCATCACAAGCACAAGAATATCGTGGCTTTATTGAATAAAGGTGAGTAAAATTATGCACTTGATTTTAATGGGTGCTCCAGGTTCAGGTAAAGGGACATATGCGGCAGTATTAAAAGAATACTACCATGTCCCTCATATCTCAACCGGAGAAATATTTAGAGAAGCGATTGCTGAAAAAACCCCAATGGGATTAGTTGCAAAAACTTATATTGATAAAGGTAATTTAGTCCCTGATGAAATTACCAATGAAATTGTTAAAGAAAGAATTAAACGTCCAGATTGTGCTAATGGTTTCTTGCTTGATGGTTATCCTAGAACCATAAATCAAGCGGAAGTTTTCACTAAGATTTTGGAAGAACTTAATATCAATCTTGATGCGGCAGTAAATTTAGATATTGATTATGATATTGTTATTGAACGAATAATCAATCGCAGAAGCTGCCCTAAATGTGGAAAAGGTTACAACATGGTTACTTGTCCTCCTAAAAAAGAAGGAATATGTGATGATTGTGGTACACCACTAATCACAAGAAAAGATGATAATAAAGAAACAGTCATTAGTCGTTTGGAAGTATATGATAATCAAACTAAGCCATTAGTTGATTATTATCAAAAACTTGGAAAGTTAGTTTCTATCGATAGTAATGATGCTATTGAAAATGTTGTAAATAAAATAATTACAACTTTGGAGGAAAAATGATAACAATTAAGAGTGAAAGAGAAATTGAATTAATGAAGGAAGCGGGTTTCATCGTTGCATTAGCTCATGACGCAGTAGCTAAAGCAATCAAACCAGGCATAACAACAGCAGAATTAGATAAAATAGCATATGATGTTATTACTTCTCATGGCGCAGTTCCATCATTCTTAAATTATAACGGATATCCTGCTTCAATTTGTGCATCAATTAATGAAGTGGTTATTCACGGAATTCCAAGTAAAAAGACAAAATTAAAAAATGGTGATATTATATCCATTGATATTGGCGCAATCTATAAAGGATATCATGGAGATGCTGCTCGAACTCATTTTTGTGGTGAAGTTAGTGAAGCAAGAAGAAAACTAGTTGAAGTTACTAAACAATCATTCTTTGAAGGTCTTAAATATGCAAGACCTAATAATAGATTATCTGATATTTCTCATGCTATTCAAGTTTATGCAGAAAGTTATGGCTATGGAGTTGTTAGAGATTTCACAGGTCATGGCATCGGAACAAGAATGCATGAAGACCCTGCAATACCTAATTATGGTGAAGCGGGACATGGTGTTGTATTGAGAAAGGGAATGACCCTTGCAATTGAACCAATGATAACAGCAGGAACCTATAAGGTTCGTGTGCTATCAGATGAATGGACAACTATTACTGCTGATCATTCTGATAGTGCTCATTACGAAAATACAATCGTCATTACTGATGATGGATATGAGATTTTAACAAAATTAAAGGAGAATGAAATTTAATGTCAAAAGATGATGTTTTCAAAATGGAAGGAACAGTCGTAGAAGTCTTACCAAATACGGTTTTTAAAGTTAAACTAGCCGCAAATGGTCAAGTTATTACCGCCCACGTTTCTGGTAAAATCCGCATGTACACAATACGCATTTTACCAGGTGATAAAGTGACTGTTGAAATATCACCATATGATTTAACACGTGGACGTATTATTAAGCGTCAAAAGTAAAACTATAGGAGGTAACAAAATGAAGGTTAGACCATCGGTAAAACCTATTTGTGATAAATGTAAAGTAATTAAAAGACATGGACGTGTTATGGTAATCTGCTCAGCTTACCCTAAACACAAACAAAGACAAGGATAATATAGGAGGCTAATACATTTTATGGCACGTATATCTGGTGTGGATATCCCTAGTGATAAGAGAGTAGTGGTATCCCTAACATATATTTATGGTATCGGAAGACCAACAGCAGAAGAAATTCTTAAAGCCGTTGGTGTTAGTGAAGATAAAAGAGTTAAAGATTTAAGTGAAAACGAATTAACATTAATTCGTCAAGAAGTAGCTAAGTATCACGTTGAAGGTGATTTACGTCGTGAAGTTGCATTAAACATTAAACGTTTAATGGAAATTGGTAGTTATCGTGGCTTACGTCATCGTAAAGGATTACCAGTTCGTGGACAAAGAACAAGAACAAATGCACGTACTCGTAAAGGCCCAGCTAAGACTGTAGCTAATAAGAAGAAATAAGGAGGCACAAGTACATGGCTCGTAAAGTAGTTCGTAAACGTCGTGTTAAAAAGAGTGTACCATTGGGTGTCGCTCATATTCATTCAACATTCAACAACACAATTGTAACAATTACTGACCCAGTTGGTAATGTCGTTTCATGGAGTAGTGCTGGTGCTGTTGGATTTAAAGGAAGTAAAAAATCAACTCCATTTGCTGCACAAATGACATCAGAAGCCGCAGCTAAGAAAGCAATCGATAATGGCATGCAAAAAGTTGAAGTAACTGTAAAAGGCCCAGGTCCTGGTCGTGAAGCAGCAATTCGTTCTTTACAAGTTGCTGGTCTTGATATTGTATCAATTCAAGATGTTACTCCAGTTCCTCATAATGGATGTCGTCCTCCAAAACGACCTCGTGGCTAATAAGTGATTTTGAAATATATATTTATATTTCATAAAAATTAAAGCAAGTTAATTTTAAAATCATTTATATAGGGAGGAAATGAATGAGAAAAATTAAGTTTATCAGACCTGAATTAAAATTTGTAAATGAATTAGGTGTAGAAGATCCTAATTATTGCAAAATAACCCTTAAACCACTTGAACGTGGATTTGGTATTACGATTGGTAATTCTTTAAGAAGAGTGTTACTATCATCATTACCAGGAGCCGCAATTGTTGCCATTAAAATTGATGGTGTACAACATGAGTTTTGTGCAGTTCCTTTTGTAAGAGAAGATGTAACTGAAATAATATTAAATTTAAAATCCATAATTTTTACAATTAATTATGAAGATAATGAAAAAGGTACATATCTTGATGATGAAGAATTATGTAAATTAAATTTATCAGTATCTATACCTTCAATTGAAGAACAAAAGAGAAGCGGTGTTTCTGAAGAAGATTTAGTATATACAAAAGTTATCACTGCTGGAGACATAGATTTAACTTCTTCTCAAGTTGTTGATATCATAAATAAAGATCAACCAATTGCAACACTATCTGCAGGTGGAAAATTTGACATGGAAATGTTCATACGTAACGGAGTTGGCTATGTAAATGCTGACGAAAATAAACGTTTTTGTAAAGAAGGCAATAACCGTATCATGGGTCTTCTTCCCATTGATTCTATCTTTACACCTGTTGTTAAATGTCGCTATGATGTTCAAAAAACTCGTTTTGAAGATAATTTCGATTGTGACTTATTAACATTAGAAGTTTGGACAAATGGTAGCATTAAAGCAACAAATGCTTTAAGTATGGCAGCGAAATTTTTAGATGAACATTTTTCTATTATCGAAGATTTAAATACTCTAATTAAACAAAGTGAAGCTATGACTCAAAGAGAAGAAACGGTTGTCAATAGTAAAATGGATCGTAAGATCGAAGATCTTGACTTATCAGTTCGTTCTTACAACTGTTTAAAACGTGCAAACATCAATACTGTTGGTGAATTAACACAAAAGACCGAAGAAGAAATGATGAAAGTACGTAACTTAGGCCGTAAATCTTTGAAAGAAGTTGTACAAAAACTACGTGAAATTGGCTTAGATCTAAAAAATAGCACTGGTTCATCATTATTAGACGATGATGATGAAGCAGAAGAAAAAAACGAATAGGAGAGTAAGAATATGTCATTAGGATATCGTAAATTAAGTCGTAAAAGCAGTCAAAGAAAAGCATTACTTCGCGATTTAATCACTGATTTAATTTTAAATGGTCGTATTGAAACTACTGTATCTAAAGCAAAAGAGTTAAAAAGATTAGCTGACAAAATGGTTACACTTGGTAAAGCAAATACACTTGCATCACGTCGCCAAGCAGCTGAATTAATTCGTTTTGAAAAAGATGATGAAGATAACTATGCGATTCAAAAATTATTTAATGAAATTGCTCCAAGATATGTAGACCGCAATGGTGGCTATACAAGAGTATTAAAATTAGGTCCTCGCCGCGGTGATGCTACAGAAATGGCAATTATTGAATTTATTTAAAAAAATATGAGTGATATTTATTATCACTCTTTTTTTATACAATTATTCTGGTATAGTATCGCAAAATAAACATATATTGTAATATATATTTATAAATCAGTATTGACAGATATTTACAATTGTGCTACAATATAATTGTAAAAAAGAAGGGAATGAGAATAATGAAAAATAAACTTTTAATTGTTTTATTTATTACATTATTTCTTTCATTTACCAGTTGTGCAAAACCAAACAACAATTCAAATTTACAAACACAAGAGCATGTGCATAACTTCTGCATTACGGAAAGTGATGATGAATATCACTGGTTGAAATGCAGTTATGAAGGATGTAATGAAATAAGTGAAAAAGGGGAACATGATTTAAGCGTAACAGAATGTGATGATGAATATCACTGGAAGAAATGCAACTTTGACGGATGCAATAAAATAGGCGAGAAGAGTAAGCATTATTTTGATTATAGTAAAAGAACCATAATTGATGGTAACGTAAATACATATTCATATATGAGGATTATCTGTGATGAATGTGGTTGTATTAGTGATACCAAATGTGCAAATGAATATAGATTTGATGCAAGTATAAATAATTGGTTTCGTTATCGTGTTGTAGATGTAGTTACTGATTATGTACTAGTAAACTCTAGTTCACATTTACTTTATAGTTGGATAGATTCAACCCCAGAAGCATTAATTGAAGCAAGCAAAACATATGCTGTTCTTAAACTAGAAGTTCTTGAAACATATAATAAATATGTTGTTAATGCTAAAAGTGATGATAATTACAAGTATCTTGATTCTTATAAATATGCATTTATGTTAGTTCCAATGCAATTATTGGACTATTATACAAGATGTGAAGAATATATTGCACCATTAACTCAATTAACAACATCGTTAGCTTATGAGCAACGTTTTGTTGATTATCTTGTTGAAAATCTTGGATATGAAGATGATAGCGGTTATATCCAATTTAAACGTCAAAAGTATTCAACAGGTTTCTTTGATAATTATAACGTTTTTGTTCCATACTATCAGTATAATTTTAGGTATGGAAATTTAGAAGAACTCTTTAAATATGCCAACACCATTAATGTACTTCCAATCGTAAATGGTAGAATTGATTATAGCCTATATAGTGAAGAAGAAAAAGAGTTGTTCTTTAACATAGATGATAAACATTCTCCTAAAGATACAATTTACAGATATTTAAATGTATATGTTGATGAAGAACATAAATTTACATTTGATTATACTTTAGAAGAATTAAGAGTATGGTTACAAGAATACTCACAATACTTGTATGAAGCTGAACAAAAATTTATAGAAGAAGATGGTAAACTATTTATTCTTCCTGGTTGTGGCAAACCAGGCTATTACTAACATAAAATTTGTTTAATATTAAAAAGAAGTTAGAATATAATTGTAAGTATTTTAACAAAACCAATATATAACTGAATAAAAATAAGTGAAGAAGATAGTGAATTGTATCATCTATTGACTTCCATAAAAATCAATTTAATACTTATATTGCAATAGAATTTAAATTGTAATAATTCTAGTATTAAAGTATAAAAAGTATGAAAAGGAAATGAGAATAATGAAAAATAAAATTTTAGTTGTTTTATTTATTACACTATTTCTTTCGTTTACAAGTTGTGTAAAACCAAACAACGATCAAGATCCTGAGTCACTTGAACATGAGCATAACTTTTGTATTACTGAAAGCGATGATGAATATCACTGGTTGAGGTGTAGCTTTGAAGGATGCACAAAAATTAGTGATAAAACTAAACATGACTTTAGTATTAACGAAAGTGATGATGAATATCACTGGAAGAAGTGTAGTTTTGAGGGATGCGATGAAATTAGTGATAAGATTCAACATGATTTTAGTATTACTGAAAGTGATAATGAGTATCACTGGAAGAAGTGTAGTATTGAAGGATGTAATGAAATAAGTGAAAAGAGTGAACACGATTTAAGTTCTTATGGGTGTGATGAAGAATATCACTGGCAAAAATGTAGTTTTGATGGTTGTACAAAAACAGGCGAGAAGTGTAAACACGTGCTAAATATAAAGAACAGTGAAATTATCGAAGGAAATATTAACACTCGCACTTATTTATCTGGTAATTGTCAATATTGTAATCACATAACAGATAAGATTGCTGCGAACAAATATATATATAATGCAACAATTGATAATTGGTTTAGGTATCGTGTTGTAGATGTAACTACCGATTATGTAATAGTAAATCGAAATTCTATGTTGTTAACTGCCGAATTTTATTCACCTGAAGCATTGATAGAAGTAAGCAAAAAGTATGCTATTCTTGAAATTAAAGTTCTAGAAACATACAATAAATATATTGTAAATGTCAACAGTTCATCTATCTATTCTAAACTTGATGAATATAAAACAGCTTTTATGATAGTACCTATGCATTTACTAGACTATTATACAAGATGTGATGAGTATATAGCTCCATTAACTAGTTTTGATATATGTCTAGACTATAGTCAATACTATGTTGATTATATTGTTGAAGAGTTTGGATATGATGACGATAGTGGTTTTTCACAATTTAAAAACCAAAAGTATTCATCTGAACTTTATAGTGATTATTGCACGTTTATCCCATATTTTGAGTATAATTATTTTGTAATTGATGGCATAGCAGGTTTTCTTGATAAAATTGAAAGTGTAGGAGTGCTTCCAATTGTTGATGGTAAAATTGATTTTAGTTTGTATACCGAAGAAGAAAAAGAATTGTTCTTTAATACGGATGAGGAATACTATCCTAGGGATACTATTTATAGATACTTGACAAAATACGTAGATGAAGATCACAAATTTACATTTGATTATACTTTAGAAGAATTAAGAGTATGGTTACAAGAGTATTCACAATACTTGTATGAAACTGAACAAAAATTTATTGAAGAAGATGGAAAACTATATGTACTTGTAAATTTTGCTCCAAAACCGCCATATTAATACTAATATTGATATAGCATTTAATTATTAATATAATAATATCAATTTTAAGGTGTAAGAGATGTTCTTACACCTTTTATGTATTATATAAAAACAATATAATATTAAACATAATTTTGTTTTATAAATTTAATCTAACTCATTTTATAGATAAACATATTAATGTCAATAACTTTGCAAAATGTCCCAAAAAAATTTAAACATAAGCGTATTCTTCAGTACGTTTATGACTATGAAGATAAGCCATATATGCTTCTTGTTTCCATGGATGTGATATTGGTGGAATATGACCAGTATATTTCTTTTTCTTTTCTGGTTGTTCTAAGTCAAAATTTTGAGAATATTCTTGAGTCTCTTCTAATTCAACTAATTGATATAGTTCATCATCAACATTACAAAGAAGTCTATCATCAAATGTTTTTATTACTAGGCATTTAGTATTACGACAAAAGTTAATTTGTCTATTACCTTTATAAGCTAGATAAATTTTATTCTTATATTTGATTGAGCATCCTTTATCAAATACTCTTTTGGAAATTATAGCTAATGTATTATTTATTAGGTTTGTATCCACCATTTCAAATACAGATGTGGCAAGTCTTAGTTCGACTGTGAGTCGGCTCAACAACGTTTCCCAAAGTCGCTCAATGCGACTCTTTTTTGACTTGATAGAAGTAGTTTCAAGTTCTACACCAAGTTGATGACATGCATATCCAAATTGAGTTAGAGTATCTTTTTCCATTGATTTTTGTTTTAACCCATTATAGATAAATACTGTTCGATTATCGGTTAAAAACTTCGCTGGAACCCCATATTTACGCCAAATTCGCTCAAATAAGTGATAATAACTGTTTTATTGTCTCTTGTTTATCGAAATATAGACCACAAATAGTTCCTGTAGCGTTATCTATAGCACCATGTAAAGTGACTTTACCAAACTCTATTCCTAACCAATAATCTTCACAAGCATCCATTTCTAAACATTCACCAAAATATTTTAATCTTGGAATTCTAGAATGTGCATCGTATTTATCTAAAATGTTGTTTTTAACGATAAGATCCTTTTGACCTTCTGATAGTTTCTCTTTATTCTTTTTAGCTAATACAATTTTTCTCTTTTCCACTTTTACAGTATATCTTTGAACTTTAGGAGAAAGTATATTATTTTTTCTTAATGTTGTATAAAGAGCTGTATATGAGATTGTTATATTTTCATTTTCCTTAAGAAGTTCTTGGAAATGTTTAATATTAGCACCATTATACTTTGTTTTATAAAGTTCAATTATTTTATCTTTAACTTCTTGTGAATTTTTTTTAGGCAATCTATCACGATTGCCATGAACAAAGCCTGCTTTACCTTTTGTTTTATAGGTTTGTATTAATCTATTAACTTGTCTTATTGTAATTCCAAGTTTAATAGCTGCACGTTTTTTGTTTCCATTATTGTCTACTAAGTTTTTAATTATTTCGTATTTAATTTGTTCCATTACTCTTAATTCTACTTTCTTCATGATTAATACCTCCAATGGATATTATATCATGATATTTAATATTGGGACATTTTCTAAAATTAACTATTAAGACATTATCATAAGTTAAACACAAAAACTCCATATAAAATAATACGTTATTGACAAATACTTACAATTGAGATATAATATATATGTAAAGGAAGAGGAGAAAAATTATGAAAAATAAGTTATTAATAGTTTTATTAATTACATTATTTCTTTCATTTACAAGTTGTGCTAAAAATAATGGCAATCAAGATCAAGAACCACAAGGACATGAGCATAACTTTTGCATTACTGAATGTGATGATGAATATCACTGGAAGAAGTGCAGTTATGAAGGATGTACTAAAACTAGTGAGAAAAGCGAACATAATTTAAGTGACTATGGATGCGATGATGAATATCATTGGCAAAAATGTAGCTTTGATGGTTGTACAAAAACAGGTGAGAAGACTCTACATGCTTTTGATTATTCAAAAAAAACAATAATTGAAGGTAACGTTAATACATACTCATACATAAGAACTGTCTGTGATGAATGTGGTTGTATTAGTGATATTAAATGTGCCAATAGATATAGATTTGATGCAAGTATTAATAATTGGTTTAGATATCGGGTAGTAGAGGTATTAACTGATTATGTGATAGTAAATTGGAATTCTATGTTGTTAATAGACGAATTTTATACCCCTGAAGCATTAATAGAAGTAAGCAAAAAATATGCAGTTCTCAAACTTGAAGTTTTAGAAACATATAATGAATATATTGTTAATGCAAAAAGTATTGAGCCTTATTCTGATATTGATTCTGATATATATTTATTTATGTTAGTACCTATGCATCTACTAGACTATTATACAAGATGTGACGAATATATAGCTCCATTAACAGAATTTGACTTATCATTATATTATGATCAAAACTTCGTTGATTATTCAGTCGAAAGCCTAGGCTATGAGGATGACAGTGGTTATATACAATTTAAGCGTCAAAAGTATTCATCACGTTATTTTGATATTAATTCTTATGTATATATTCCATACTATGAGTATAATTATAGGTATGGAGGATTAGATATATTTTTTAAATCAGCCAATAGTTTAAATGTTCTTCCAGTCGTAGATGGCAAAATTGACTATAGCTTATACAGTGAAGAAGAAAAGGAGTTGTTCTTTAACACTAATGATGGCTACTCTCCTAAAGATACAATTTATAGATACTTGACAAAATACGTAGATGAAGATCACAAATTTACATTTGATTATACTTTAGAAGAATTAAGAGTATGGTTACAAGAGTATTCACAATACTTGTATGAAACTGAACAAAAATTTATTGAAGAAGATGGTAAACTATTTGTTTATCCTGGTTGTGGTAAAAAACCATTATATTAATACCTATATAGCGATTTTTAACAAAATAAATATTATTTTCACTTATTTTAATTATTTCTATGTATTTGAGTAAAGTTTTTTTAATGCACTAATTTTATTAATAATATAAATAAACTAATTTGCACAGAGGAGAAAAAATGAAAAGAATTTTTATTGCTTTTTTAACAGGTATATTTATTTATACTATATTTGTTTTTCAAACTACAGAAGTTTATGCTACAGAAGATGATGAACCAAATTTTACAATTGTTTGTAATTCAGGCTTATTAACTGACTATAGTGAAATTGAATTTGCAATATATGATGTAGAGCCTGTATATGATGAAAATAATGTATTAACACACTATAATCATAGTTTTAAATTTAATATTGAAATGGAAGAAATTAATTCATATAGTTTTATTAAACCAAGTGAAATGATACTAATTAGACCGGTGATAAGTTCACTACCGGCAGGTTATGGTATTGATCAATCTTCAGTTTTAATAAGTAACTTTAGAGATAAAGTTATATTCAATATTGAATCAGTGGACAGTGCTAGCATTTCATCATCATCTACCGGTTTAAATGCAAGATTGTTTTCTGAAAACGGAGTGGAGATATACGCTGATTATGAATTAGAACTTGTACAGTCACAAGAAGACCAAAATGATTTAACACAGTATGCTTTAGTTTATGTCGGGAGCAAAACATTTAATTGTTCATTTCAAACAAGTTTAGAAAATCAGAATGAAGCAGAGTTTGCATTTGAAAACGCTTCGGAATTACAAGAATATTCTATACCATCATATAGCGCAAATTCGCGTGTAATTGTTACTTGTGATAATATGGAGTCTGACTATAGCCAAGACTTAATAAATTGCGTACAAGCACAAGCAATATTAATTGATGAATTTTTAACATCTGAGGATGAGCTTAACTTACCTTTTCCAATAAGTGATAGTGACAACAAATTGTATATTGAAATTGAAACAGAAGAAGATTCGGATTTATGGGGTGAAACAGATGTATTAAATTATCAACATGGATACACTAGGATAACTTTACATTGTAACAAAATCTTAACATCTTCTTCATTTTCATCTAATTCGCTCTTTATGATGGAATTATATGCGATTCTTGCACATGAGATGTGTCATTGTTCATTGTATAGATATATTTGCATAAATAATAATTTAAACTATAATTCAAATTTTGATATAACGCAAGAATTTTATTGGTTAAACGAAGCGTTTTCATGTTTCGCTGGATATGAATATATAGTTAATAGCGAAATCTTTCAAAATGGTCCGCATAATTTGATTCCAATTAAGAGCCACTATTCCGATTATTTGACTAATTGCAGTAATAATCAGTTTAATAATGAGCCAGAAAACGTTTCAATTTTTTACTCATATATGTTTCTAATGGGATACTTATATGAAAGATATAGTATATCTTTTCTTATAGGAACAATTAACAATTTGCTATGCATGAATAGTTTGGATACTTTGAGTGCATTAAAAAGCGAACTAAACAAGCAAATTTATGAAAAGAACTTTAACGAAATTTATAATGAATTTTCGAAAGATATTATAGATGTAAATAGATTAAATATTCTTAATAAAGAATTTGATAATTTTTATGTAATAAAAGCCAATCTTTTTGCTGAAGTATACGATGCTAATTTAAATAAAAATAAAATTTCTTTTGACATTTCATTATCATCATTAAGCACTAAATACATATTTTTAATTCATTCTTGGTGCAACGATTACAACGCTTACTCAACTATTGAAGTAGCTAATAAAGAGAATTTGAGTATATCGTATATTGATAAAAATGCTTCTACAGGGTGGTCCGTTACTGATATAAACTATACAAAAGATTTAGTAACTATACCATATCGTTTTGACTCAACAAATGTGAATGGATTAATTATTACAAATTATGGTGATATATCTAAAGAAATTAAAGTTAATACAACTATAATGCATGTTGCAAAAGCAGAAGAAGATACACCAATAAATTTAGTTCAATGCCATAACTATGAATCATTTGAAACAGATAATAAATTTTATGTTGAGTTTATCCCTACAAAAAGTACAACGTATCATTTCAATTTAGCTGTTGATGGAAATCTTAGCAAAAGATTTACAGTTAACTTGCTTGATTGGAATTTTGAACAAGTAACAAAATATGGTAATTGTGATGAAGATGTGTCATTTGATATTACTTTTAGTACTGATTTTGCGGTTGGATTATTAGCCAATAAACCATATTATATTGAGGTAGTAATGAATAAAGAGTCGAGCTTAATTCAAAGAGCATTGCTAACAATATCGCAAACACACGAAGAAATTGACCTAAGAAATTTTCAAAACTTTATATACGAATCTACAACCACAAATGAGGAAGAAAAAATACTGAAAATAAATGTATATGATAGTGGATCGTATAAAATTAAGTTTGAATATCTTGGAGAAGAAGATGTTACATTTACATATTATATTTCATCGTACTACAATGGTAGAATAAACAGAAACTTTCAATCTTCAATTAATAATGTAGATAATCAAGTAGAAAATAATGTAACTTTGCAAGATAGTAGAAATCAGTGCATAATACTTGCTAATGTACAACCTGATATTGATTATAAAATTACTTTCACACGTAATATTAACCAAAACGTATCATTATTTACTGATCCTAATAGTAATGTTACTGTTGGTAGTGAGGTAAGATACAATAATGGCGCATATTATGGAACAACAATAACTGCTGGATTTTCAAGATGTATATATATAGAGCAAACAAGTTTATATAGTTCGTCACGTCTTGACTATAGTTGGACATCGTCTAACCCAGATGCAGCAATTGTTTCTCCATATGGAACTGTGGTTACAAAACAAGTACAAGAGCAAACAGATGTTTATATTTCTTGTACATATAAAAATAATTATTATTATGTTGGTTATATCGTAATTACAGTTTTACCTGACACAAGCAATACAAGAACTGTAAATATAACGGTTGATAGAAGAAGTGGAGACAATCCTGCAGGTACAGAGGTTACAGTTTTAGGTGGTCAACCAGGAGCACGAATAATGCATGAAGGATATACGAGATACATTTCTTTTGTATCAAATAATCCAACAGATAGTTATCAAGATTTTATTTGGACTTCTTCTAATCCAGAAGTTGCAACAGTAAGTATATATGGAACTATTACAGCTATTTCAGCAGGAACTGTAACAATAACTGGAGTATATAAGAATAATCCAAATTTTGTTGCAGAAATACAAATACAAGTATATAGAAGCTTTGAAATGACATATGATTAATTCAATTTTGGGCAATAACATAATAAATTATTAAATATTATCATATAATATAACATATATATAAAAATAATATTGACATAAAGTTACAGATGTGCTAAAATATAATTGTAAATAAAAAGAAGGGAAATGAGAATAATGAAAAATAAAATTTTAGTTGTTTTATTTATTACACTATTTCTTTCGTTTACAAGTTGTGTAAAACCAAACAACGATCAAGATCCTGAGTTACATGAACATGAGCATAACTTTTGTATTACTGAAAGTGATGATGAATATCACTGGTTGAAGTGTAGTTATGAAGGATGTAATGAAATAAGTGAAAAAAGCAAACATGATTTAAGCGCTGTTGGATACGATAATGAATATCACTGGTTGAGGTGTAGCTTTGAAGGATGCACAAAAATTAGCGATAAAACGGAACATGACTTTAGTGATACTGAAAGTGATGATGAATATCACTGGAAAAAGTGTAGTTTTGAGGGATGCGATGAAATTAGTGATAAGATTCAACACGATTTTAGTATTACTGAAAGTGATGATGAATATCATTGGTTGAAGTGTAGTATTGAAGGATGTAATGAAATAAGTGAAAAGAGTGAACACGATTTAAGTTCTTATGGGTGTGATGAAGAATATCACTGGCAAAAATGTAGTTTTGATGGTTGTACTAAAACCGGTGAAAAGAGCAAGCACACAATAGACCTTAGTTGCAGTGAAATTATCGAGGGGAATGTTAATACTCCTTCATATTATCGTGGTCATTGCATTAATTGTGATCACATAACAGAAATAAAGGCCGCTAACAAATATATATATAACGCAACAATTGATAATTGGTTTAGATATCGAGTATTAGATGTAACTACAGATTATGTAATAGTTAATAGTTATTCAATCTATTTTACTGAAGAATTTTATTCTCCTGAAGCTTTGGTCGAAGCAAGTAAAAAGTACGCTCTTCTTCATGTTGAAGTACTAGAAACTTATAATGAATACGTGGTTGATGCAAATAGTTTGAATCGGTATTCTTCTCTTAATGAAAATAAAGAAGCGTTTATGATAGTACCTATTCAATTGCTTGACTACTATACAAGATGCGATGAATATATTGCTCCATTAACTAGTTGCGATATATCAATAGAATATAGTCAATATTATGTTGATTTTTTGGTTGATGAATTCGGATATGAAGATGACAGTGGATTCTCACAATTTAAGAATCAAAAATACGCATCTGAATTTTATAGTGATTATTGCGCATATATTCCATACTTTGACTATAAATTCTATGAGTATAATCATGTTACAGTTGGTGGCATATCAAGATTCCTTGAAAACGTTGAAAGTATAGGAGTACTTCCAATCGTAGATGGGAAAATTGATTTTAGTCTATATAGTGAAGAAGAAAAAGAATTGTTCTTTAATACGGACGGTGAATACTATTCTATAGATACAATTTATAGATATTTAAACAAATATGTTGATGAAAATCATAAATTTACATTTGATTATACTTTAGAAGAATTAAGATTATGGTTACAAGAATATTCACAATACTTGTATGAAGCAGAACAAAAATTTATTGAAGAAGATGGTAAACTATTTGGGATAACACAACGCACTTCATAACTATTGTAGGGTTTAATTTTTAACATAATAAATATATTTATTAAGGTGTAAGAAATATCCTTACACCTTTTTATATATTCATAGTTTATAACTAATTATTAATAACAAAATATTTTATTAATGATATTTTATTAATGATATTTTATTAATGATATTTTATAATTTAATCTAATTCATTTTATAGACATACATTTTAATTGTAATAAGTATTAAAATATGGTAAAATAATAAAAAGGAGGAGATATTGTGTTTGATAATCTAGTACGTTACTTATATATTATTCCAGCTGCCTTAATCGCGGTTGTGTTACATGAATTAGGGCATGCATTTGTTTCATATAAACTTGGGGATCCAACGCCTAAAAGTGAAGGAAGACTTACTTTAAATCCTTTAAAACATCTAGATATGGTAGGCATTATATGTTTAATCTTTTTTGGATTTGGCTGGGCTAAACCAGTTAGCATAGATTCATCATACTATAAAAATAAAAAATTAGGAATCACACTTGTTGGACTTGCTGGTCCACTAGTAAACTTTATTCTTGCTATACTTTCTTTTACTTTTATAGGTGTTATATATATTGCTGAGATAAAACTAGGTTCAAACGTATTCTTATCAATCTTAAATACTTTCTTCATATATTTAGCTATAATTAATATAGGTCTTGGCGTTTTTAACCTTATACCTATCCCACCACTTGATGGATCTAAAGTGATTGGTGGAATACTTCCTGATAAAGCATATAACGAATATATGCGTTATCAAGCATATGGAATGTATTTTATGATTGGATTTATGATATTTTTGTTTATCCTAGATAGCTTTGGTTTAGAATCACCCATTGGTTTTGTTATTGATAAAATTTTTTACTTCTTTTATGATTTAGTGCTAAAAGTTGTCTATATGATTATATAATTCAATTTAAATATAAGAAGACCATAATTGATGGTCTTTTATTCTATTTATATATGATTTGCAAAAAATGCGTTTTTTTGATATAATAATTAAATAGAGGATATATATTATGAGCAAGAAAAAAATAATGATTACTTCTATAGTAATCATATCTTTATTATTAATAATAAGTATAGTTTTATCAATTGTTGTTTCAAACTATAATAAAAATCTAAAAAGTAAGAGATTAAATGTAGTAATATATCAATATCATACTAATCTTGATGAGTTATATGAAGATCCTAAAATTGTTTATAAGGAAGAAATGACAAATGAACTAGATTATGAAATCAAACTATATGCGCTTGATGGAGATAATTTACATGACTATAATGTTATAATAATTAAAGATGGTATTATACGTGTAATCGAAGCTGATTGCAAAGAACAAAGATGTGTTCATACTATAATAGATATAAATAATAAATCACTTAGTATATTTAATCCTAATACAACAACCATTGAATGTAGACCCCATGGTTTAAAGATTACGTTGGAGGAAATTGAATGAAAATAGAATTTAAGAATGTTTATTTTAACTATGATGATATTGATAAAGCAGAAAACAATGAAGAAATAAGCCAAGTAGTTAATAATGTTTCCTTCACAATTAATCAAGGAGAAATGGTTGCGATACTTGGACATAATGGAAGTGGCAAAAGTACAATTGCCAAGTTAATAATGGGATTATTAGAACCAAATAAAGGATATATATATCTTAATGATATAGATGTGCTAGATGAGAACTTGGCTACTATTGAACTAGATCGTTTGCATGCAAAGATGGGAATCATATTTCAAAATCCAGATAATCAATTTGTTGGCATGACGGTTGAAGATGATATTGCTTTTGGACTTGAGAATCATAACGTAAGTCGAAACGTAATGATTGAAAAAATAAATAAATACGCTTCTTTAGTTGGAATGAGTGATTATCTAAAATCAAATCCTGAAGATTTATCAGGAGGGCAAAAACAAAGAGTAGCTATAGCAGGAGTTCTTGCGATGGATACAGAAGTGATAATTTTTGATGAATCTACATCTATGCTTGATCCTAAAGGAACAAAAGAAATAATTGACATAATAAAAAAACTTAAAACAGAATATGATAAGACAATAATTACAATTACACATAATTTAGAAGAAGCTGTGTTTGCGGATAGAGTAATGGTATTAAATGAAGGTCAAATAGTACTTGATGGAACACCACAAGAAGTATTAAGACAAAAGGACATACTCGAACAAAGTGGTTTAAAACTTATTGATTCTTTAGCCTTAATTGACGAATTGAAAGATATTAATTTTAATAATAAAGAAAAGGTATTAGAAAAACTATGGGAATTAACTTTCAAGATGTAACCTTTAAATATAGTAAAAAACAACAAAAAAATACGATAAATAAATTAAATCTTTCAATTAATAATGATTTTGAATTCATTGCTATATTAGGTCACACAGGAAGTGGCAAGTCCACGCTTGTGCAATTAATGAATGCTCTTAATGTTCCATCAAGTGGGTATATATATATTAATAATCAAATTGTTTCTTCTAGTAATAGAAAAAATAAAAAAATAAAATTTAAATTAATTAGATCACACGTTGGTCTTGTCTTCCAGTTTCCAGAATATCAACTCTTTGAAGATACAGTGTTAAAAGATATAATGTTTGGCCCTAAAAATTTCGGTAAAAGTACAGAAGAAGCTAAAACAGCATCACTTAAGGTATGTGAATTACTTGGAATCAGTGATAAAATGTTAGAACGATCTCCGTTTTCATTAAGTGGTGGGCAAATGAGAAAAGTTGCTATTGCGGGTATTTTAGCAAGCAATCCTAATATTCTTATACTCGATGAACCAACTGTTGGACTTGATCCAAAAGGCAAAGACGAACTAATGAGATTATTAAAAAAGATACAAGAAACAACACATAAGACCATTATTATGATTTCTCATGATATGAACATTGTTGCGGAATACGCAAGTAGAATTCTTGTAATGCAAGATGGCAATTTAGTTTATGATGGTGATAAAAGAGCTTTATTTGAAAACTATCAACAATTAGCATCATATAATCTTGATTTACCAGAAAGTGCCAAACTAGCCATTCGTCTAAAAGAAGAAAATCTAATAAACTATATACATCTTCCACTAACTAAAGAAGAACTAAAACAAGCAATTTTAAATTCAAATGGTGATAATCATGAATGATAAAATGGTATTTGGTCAGTATTATAATGCAAATAGTTTAATCCATAAATTAGACCCAAGATTAAAAATGCTTGCTTTAGTTTTATTAATGATAATTACATTTATTATTCCATTTGGTGATTTTATTTTATTAGGTTCTTTATTTGCGTTTATTCTTGTGATTATTATTCTTTCTAATGTACCTATACTTAAATACTTAAATAGTTTAAAACAAATTGCTTTTTTACTTGTGTTTTCTTTCGCATTTCAATTATTTGCAAGAAAATCAGGTAGTGTCATACTAGAACTAAATCTATCATTCACATTTGTTAATATTATTGTTGTTTCAGTATTATTAATAGCATTTATCATATTGAGAAAGTATATACCTTATAAAATATTCTTTTTAATTGGACTTGCAATACTAAGCTTATACTTGTTTACATTACCAATGGGTGTAAATCCTTTTGCTACTCCAACCTTATATATATATGATGATGGTCTTAAATCAGCTGCCTTTATTATATTAAGGGTTTTAGCAATCATTATTATTGCAACTACGCTTACATTAACAACAAAACCAATGGATTTAGCAAGTGCCATAGAATGGTATTTAAAACCGCTTGAACTAATAAAACTTAAACCGTCGATTTTAGCAATGATGGTTTCCATTGCTTTACGTTTTATTCCAACTTTATTTAATGAAACAAATAAAATACTAAAAGCGCAAGCATCAAGAGGTGTTGACTTTAAAGAGGGAAAACTACACGAACAAATTGGACAAATAATCTCTTTGCTTGTGCCTATGTTTGTTATTTCATTTAAGCGCGCGATTGAACTTGCCAATGCAATGGAAGCAAGAGGATATATCCCAGGAGAAAAAAGAACACGTCTTTTAAAATTATCATTTAAAATAAAGGATTTAGTATCATTTATTCTACTTCTTGCCATGTTAGGATTTGTGATATTTTGGAGATTAAGATGAGATATAAACTAACAATAAGCTATGATGGTTCATGTTTCCATGGATTTCAAAGACAAAATAATAAAGTATCTGTTCAAGAGACGATTGAAAACGCCTTGAAAATAGTTTTCAAAAAAGATATTACTATAAAAAGTGCGGGACGTACTGATGCAGGAGTACATGCATTAAATCAAGTTGTACATTTTGATGCAAAGAGCAGTATACCTTTAATAAAGTTAAGAAATGTACTAAATAAAATAATTGCTCCACACATATATATAAAGAGTATAGAAGTAGTAGACGAGGCATTTCATTCGCGTCTTTCTCCACACATAAAAGAATATAGATACTACATATCTACAAATGAATTTGATCCCTTAAAATCAAACTATTTATATTTCTATCCATTTTTACTAGATATATCAAAAATTAAAGAAGTAATTAAATTGTTTATTGGAACGAAAGATTTTAAAGCTTTATCAAAAGGGCATGAAAAAGAAAATACCATAAGAACAATTACTTCATTTGAGGTAAACCAAACTGATGGTATTTATGAATTTATCATTAAAGGTAATGGCTTTTTACATAATATGGTTAGAATAATGATCGCCATAATTCTTAAAGTTAATGAAAATAAAATATCTACTGATGATGTAAAGAAAATCATAGAAAGCTGCGATCGTAAGACCGCTCCATGGTGTGCTCCAGCCAACGGTTTATATTTATACAACATATATTATTTATCCAACAAATAAAATAATACGCATATATTTAGCAATTAATTAACGTATGTGCTATAATCATATTATAATTTATTTGGAGGTATATATATGGCAAAAAGAAGAACAGCAGAATTTGAAGAGTGGTGTGAAGGCGCACCAGAAGAACAAATCGAATCATTCGTAAAAACAACAAGAAAAAATTATTACAAATGGTTATTAATTAGTTTAATCCCATTAGTTAGCTTTTTTACAGTTGGTAAAGCCATTTTCTGCTATAATAATTTATCTTATTTAAAATCACGTGGAAATAGCAATGGAAGTAATCTTTGGCGTTTCATTTTATTAGTATGGGGTCTATTTATTATCCCTATTGCACAAGTTAAAGCATATTCAAATAATAGTAAAAAAGGCGCTAAAGTATTAGGCTGGGAGTGGTAATTTAATAAGAAAAGATAGTGTATAACGAGTCATATAATAAATGACTCATTATGGGCACTATCTTTTTTATATGTCTTTATTTAATTCATTAATATTGTTTTTCTTCTTAAGATTAAAAATATCTTTTTCCATTAGTTCAGGATGGTTCTCTGCTTTAAAGTAATTATGACCACTAATACTTAATGGACTAATCTCACTTGCAAATTCTTCCCTACTTCTTGTTTTTCGTTTGATGTCGTTTAGTTTAATTTTAGTTTTTGTATTCATAAATTCACCTCAGTTTTATTTTTTACATTTTTTATTTAAGTATACTATTTTAATTTTAAAATTACCACTTCACTTTATAAATAGCACATTTTATGATATAATATTTATACTAGTAAAAAAGTATGAGGTGACAATATGAGGGGTTTGTTTATTTCTTTTGAAGGCAATGATGGTAGTGGTAAATCAAGTGCTATCAAAGCAGTTTATCAAAAGTTAGTTGATGAAGGGTTCGACGTAGTTTTATCAAGAGAACCAGGTGGAAGTAAGATTGCGGAAAAAATACGTGATGTAATTTTAGATATTGATAATACTGGCATGGATGAATGGACCGAAGCATTACTATATGCTGCATCTCGGAGAGAACATATTCAAAAAACAATAATTCCAAGTATAGAAAAAGGTAAAATTGTATTATGCGATCGTTTCTTAGACAGTTCGCTTGCTTATCAAGGATATGCAAGAGGGCTTGGAATTGACAAAATTAACCAGTTAAACCAATTTGCAACTGAAGGACTTGAGCCAGATTTAACCATTCTTGTGTGTGTCCATCCTGAAATTGGGCTAGAAAGAATTAGAAAAAACTCGCGCGATATGGATCGTCTTGAAAACGAAACAATTCAATTTCATCAAAAAGTATATGATGGTTATCAAATTCTCGCTAAGGAAAGTCACAATCGAATTATAGTAATAAATGGGGAACAGACACAAGATGTAGTGGCAGATAACACAATAGACGTTGTGCTTAAATTCATTAAGGAGCATCATTAGAATGAAGATTGAAGATGCAATAATTAATCAAAATGAAGTAGTGAGACTATTAAAAAATAGTATTGAAAAAAATATATTAAGTCATGCTTATATTTTTGATGGAGATGAAGGCTCAGGAAAATATGAAATAGCTATATATATATCAATGTTACTTTTATGTGAAAGTAACAATAAACCTTGTTTTAAATGCCATAATTGTATTAGAATTCAAAATAATAATCATATGAACGTAACTGTGATTGAGCCAACCAATGATATGATCAAAAAAGAACAAATTGATGGTTTTATTCATGAACTAATGATGACAAGCATTGAAAGAGGACCACAAATTGGTATAATCAAAGATGCTGATAAAATGAACCCTTCCGCAACCAATGCTCTCTTAAAGATGCTAGAAGAACCAGCTCCCAATCATTATATTTTCTTATTAACAAATAATGCTAATAAATTATTAGATACGATTATCTCCAGATCACAAGTGATTAGATTTAAGCCATTACCCCGTAAGTTTATTATTAAAGAACTTAATGATATTGGTGTAGATAGTGATCTATCATATGTATTATCTTATGTAACTAATGATTTAGAAGATGCTAAACATATAATTGAAGAAGGCAAAATAACCAATATTATTTCTCTTGCGAAAGATATAATGATTACTATTGCTAAAAAGAAAGACCCACTGGTGACTTATTTTAACAATGCGGACATTATAAAGAAAGAAGATAATAAAAACTATCATCGTATTTTTCTAGATGTCTTGGTTTTAATTAATAAAGAAATACTTAACAAAATAAATAATATCCAAAGTAATAATTTTAACGATGTAACTAATTTGTATTATAATCAAACTATAGACACACAATCAATAATTAAGCATATTGATGTTCTTGAAAATTATCAAATGAGACTAAATTATTATGTAAATCTAAATTTGTTTTATACTAGTTTAATGATAGAAATGAGTAAATGAAAGGAGGACATATGAAAAAAATAGTTGGAATCCAGTTTAAAGGATTTGGTAAGGTGTATTATTTTGATCCACTAGATATTGATTTTGCTGTTGGCGAATATGCTATAGTTGAAACGGTCCGCGGAGTAGAACTTGGAAAAGTAATAATTGCAAATCGTGAAGTCGAAGATGATCAAATTGAATACGAATTAAAACCAGTCATTAGAAAGGCTAATGCTGAAGATGTAATCCAGGAAGAAAAAAATACTGAACTTGCTAAAAAAAGTTTTGAAGTGTTTAAAAAATATATAGATGTATGTAAACTTGAGATGAAACCATTATATGCAGAGTATACTATCGACCAATCTAAAGTTATATTTTACTATACTGCTGATGATCGTGTTGACTTTAGAGAATTACTTAAATATCTTGCACCTGAATTTAAGATTCGAGTAGAACTTAGACAAATTGGCCCACGTGAAGCTGCTAGAGCTTTAGGGGGAGTAGGAATATGTGGTCGTGAATTATGTTGTAAAAAATTCCTTCAAAATTTTGACTTTGTTACAATGAAAATGGCAAAAGAGCAAGGCATGAGTCTAAACAATAACAAGATTAGCGGAATGTGTGGAAAACTAATGTGCTGTATTGCATATGAAAATGAAATTTATAAAGAACTTAAAAAGGAATTCCCTGCCGTTGGAACAATGGTTAAAACTCCTACTTGTGAATGTTGTAAGGTCGTTTCAATTGATTACTTAAAAAGATTAGTCAAGACTGAAGAAGTAAAAGATGGAATGCCTGTTGTTCATACACTTGATGAAATTGATGGATATCAAATCGCTACTGCACTAGAAGAACCTGAAGTAATAGCTACTGCAGAAATAACGGAAGAAGAGATTGAAATCACGGTAAGTGAGAAAGAAGAAACACCAGAAGATACATCTACAAAACCAAAAGCAAAATATAAGAAATACAAAAAGAGAATAAAAAATGCAAAAAAATAAGGAAGAAAAAATAGTAGATCTATTAGGGTATGAAGGGCTAAAAATAGTACAAAGAGAAGATATCTTGAATTTCTCCATTGATTCAACTATTCTTGCTAATTTTGTTTCCATTAATCCTAAAGCAAAAAAAATAATAGACTTAGGCTGTGGTAATGGCTACATACCCATATTTCTAACATTACGGACCAAAGCTCAAATTTATGGTGTAGAAATTCAACCAGAGGTTGTAGAACTTGCCAAAAAGAGTGTAACTATTAATCATTTAGAAGAGCAAATACATATCATTAATGATGACATAAAAAATATCCATCGAGTATTTGGCCCATCTTTTTTTGATATAGTTGTAAGTAATCCTCCTTATTTTAAATATAATGAATCAAGTATGACTAGCAATAGTAACTATCAGACTATTGCAAGGCATGAGGTATTAGTAGAACTTGATGATATAGTTAAAAGTGCAAATATTTTATTAAAAGATGGAGGAACTTTTGCTATAGTCCATCGTAGCGATAGATTGTTAGAAATATTTGATACATTAAAAAAACATCACTTCAATCCCCAAAGAATGCAGTTTGTATTTGATAGCACTTCATCAGATGAAAGTATTTTAGTGGTTATTGAAAGCAAAAAAAGTAATAAGCAAGGTGGTTTAAAAATAATACAACCATTGTATATTAAAGGTCAAAATAATGAGTATACTGATGAAATACTAAGAATATTTAATTTTAAGAAAGAGACTAAATAAAATGCTACATAGACAAAAAACTTTTGATACAGAAAATAGCAAGTTATATCTAGTAGGAACTCCTATTGGTAATTATGATGATATGACTTTTCGTGCAGTAGACATACTAAAAAATGTGGATTATATATATTGTGAAGATACAAGAATAACTGGTCAATTGTTAAATCATTTTAATATTTCAACGAAAATGATTAGTTATCATATCCATAATGAACAAGAATTAACATCTGAAATCATAGATAAAATTAAAAACGGTAAAAGCATCGCAGTAGTAAGTGATGCAGGAATGCCATCAATCAGTGATCCAGGATATTTGGTTGCTTCTAATGCTGTAAAAAATGATATTAATGTTTGTGTAGTTCCTGGTGTTTCAGCTGGTATAACTGCACTCGTAGGTTCAGGAATTCCTTCAAATAATTTTACTTTTTTAGGCTTTTTAAATAGTAAAGACAATAAAAGAAAAGAAGAATTAATCGATTTGAAATATAAAGAAGAAACCTTAATAATATATGAGGCCCCACATCGCATTAAAGAAACACTTGAAATTATTAATGAAGTAATGCCAAATCGTCATATTGTTCTTGCAAGAGAATTAACAAAGAGATATGAAGAGTATTTAAGAGGAACAGCCCAAGAAATATTAAATGTGGTTAATGAGCTAAAAGGGGAAATGGTAATTGTAATTTCCGGGTGTTCTGAAGAGGAAAAATTCGCTAATCTATTGTCAATGTCAATTAAAGAACATTATGCCTATTACTGTGAAAAACTTGGGTTAAGTGCTAAAGAAGCACAAAAAAAAGTTGCTAAAATTAGACATATTTCTAATAGTGAAGTCTATCAAGAAATATTTGGTAAAAATAAAACTAACAAATAAACTCTCATGTCGAGAGTTTTTTTGTGCTATTTAACCCCACATTTATGTATTCTATTTAAGGAAAACTTGAAATTCTGTTCAAAATATAGTATAATAGTGCAGTATAATGAGTTATTCTCGATATTAAGTAGATTGGAGAGGATAAATTGAATTCAATAGAAATTAATAATCAAACAAATGATTGTAGTATTACGGAGAATAAAAAAATAAAATTTAAACTAACAATAGGAAAAGTTCTTTCGTTTGTTTTAGCAATAGTATTTGCGGTGAGATTATTCTGCTATGAAACTAAAATTACAGGGTTTATTGGCCTTGAATCAAGTATTCTATCTAGCAAGCCATTAACTGTACTTTCACTTTTAGCTATATGGCTAGAGTATACAGCAGTTATAATTGTTCTTTTAAGACCATTTATGGGATTTAAAACTTTGAGAAATTTAGCAAAGTTTGTTACATGTATAGTATTTGTTTTTAATCTTATCTTAATAAAACCAATAATGATACTTCTACAAGGTGAATTTGAAGTAAGCGTCTTATTGATAATGTATATATTAGAAACTATTATTGGATTAGGTATTAGTATATTCTATATAATTAAAGATCGTAAAGATAAATTTGATTATAAACAATTATTATTAATGATAGGAATATTATTACTTTTAATGATTGCTTCAATGCCATCATATATTCCTCAATTCATTATTGGAAGAGGAAAAGGCAATATCTTGGTTGCAGAAATTAAAGACATTACCTTCGCACATCGTTGTTTCCTTTATGTAGGAATAATAGTGCCTGTTGTTTTATATTTCAGTTTAAGAAATAAGTCACAAGAAGTAATTGAATTTACACTAATATATATATCACTTGCTACAATGGTTGGATTTTTAGTTAATTACAATTACACTAATTTTTCACAACCTTGGACTTGGCCATTTCATTTATGTAATACAGCAATGTTTATTATTCCGATATGCTTAATATTTAAAATGAAAAAATTATTCTATTTTACATATTACATTAATGTATTAGGTGCCATTTTAGCAATGTTGATGCCAAACTATTCAGATGGAACAAACATCTTTAGTATGAGAATATTTAATTTCTGGTATAATCATTGGATTGCTGCCTTTATGCCATTGTTAATTGTTGCTCTTAAACAATTTGAACGCCCTAAGTTAAAACAATTCATCTGGTCAATGGTTGGATTTTTAGCTTATTTTATATTAGTATTAGTTTTAAATGTTGTTTTTACCGCAAAAGGACATTCGGTAGATTATTTCTTCATAAACAGTGATTATGTAGGAGATAAACTAGGAACATGGGGAACAAAACTATTTGAAATATCGGTATCCTTTAATGTTGGATCAATGACATTAACCTTCCACCCAATTTACCAAATGTTATTTTTTATTGTTTATGTTTTACTAGGCTTAGCTGTGTGGTTTATCTATAATGAATTCTTTATTATTGCAGATAATCATTACGAACTACACCTAAAATTAAAAAAGATAAAAATGAGTGAAATCGCTCAAAAAAATTCAGTAAGTCCCGAAAGAAAGGAGAGCCTTATGCTTGAAACAATACCTGCACACTTTAAGTTAAATCATTTTTCAAAAAAATATGCATCAAGCAAGGTGTATGCAGTAAATGATGCAAACTTTGAAGTATTTGAAGGAGAAATATTCGGTTTCCTTGGGCCAAATGGTGCTGGTAAATCAACCATTATCAAGAGTGTAGTTGGTATACAACCAATCACAGAAGGTAATATTGAAATCTGTGGCTTTGATGTTGCAAGACAACCAGTTGAATCAAAGTCATGTATTGGATATGTACCAGATCATTATGCATTATATGAGAAATTGACAGGACGTGAGTATATCAATTATATTGCAGATATATATGAAGTACCAAAAGAAATAAGAGATGAACGCATTCAAAAATATGTGGAACTATTTGAATTACAAAACTCTATTGATAGTCAAATCAAAACTTATTCCCATGGAATGAAGCAAAAAATAACGATTATGTCTGCTCTAGTTCATAATCCTAAAGTATGGATACTAGATGAACCACTTACTGGTCTTGATCCAACGAGTATATATCAAGTCAAAGAATGTATGAAACAACATGCAGCAGAAGGTAATATTGTATTCTTTAGTTCACATTTAATTGATATAGTTGAAAAGTTATGTTCACGTATCGCAATAATAAAAAAAGGTAAAATTCAATGTGTTAAAACACTAGAAGAAATCGAGAAATCAGGAATTACACTTGAGGAATTCTATCTACAAACGATTTCAAATAATGAGGAATCAGTCCAATGATGCATCTAAAAACCTTAATCGCAATGCAACTAAGGGATAAAATTGATTTAAGTTGGATTAAAGAAAAGAAAAAAGCGTTAAGAAAAATAATCTTTACAATTTTAAAATTTATCGTTTTAACTGCTGTTACTTTTTTACTTTTATATATATGTAATATGGTACAAATTTTCTCTTTTGATGAAGCACCAACGATTGTAGTTCTTGTTATGACAATATCGCTAGGTCTATCTTTAGTTACCTGTACCATTGAACTAATGAAAAACTTATATTTTTCAGAAGATAATAAAGTATTAATTACTTTACCAGTTAACACAAACAAAATATTTGTTTCTAAGATTGCTGTTTATTATATATATGAATTAAAACGTAGTTTTAACTTTCTAATTCCAATTACTCTTGGTTGTAATATCTTACTGGTTGCAAGAGGACTATGTTCTCCATTAACCTTTTTATGGATGTGGATTCCCCTTGTAGTTATTATTGCATTACCTGTGCTATTAGGTGCCTTACTATCAATACCTTTGATGTATATATATCGTTTAATCAAAAAAAGCGGTATTATTGAACTTATATTGTTTCTAGTTGGCCTTGCTTTAGTGATAGGCGTTGTTACTTATTTGATTAATCTAATTCCTGAAAAGATCGACTTTATTCAACAATGGCCAACAATAAGACGAACTATACGTGAATTTTTGGTTTCAACTGAAAAAAGTTTATTTATAATGAGTCAATTAATATATATAATAATTGGCACAAAACAATCTAATTTAGCTTATTCTTATAACGGATATACATTTCTTGCTTTTGGCATTGTAATTGTGATTTGTGCATTGTTAGTTGTAATGGTTTACCTAATTTCTCGTCCTTTATTCTTCTCAATGATGGCGAAAAACTTTGAAACCAACAAAAGCACAACAAATAATCATAAAAACAAAAAACATGGAAAATATTCAACCTTTGTTAACAAGGAATTTATAATTAATTTAAGAACTATTAGTATATCTGTTAATTATGTAATGATTTATGTAATCGTTCCTATTCTAGTGCTTCTACTTAACAAGATTTTTGCTTCGATGGATTTAAGTGGATTAGGTAATAGATTAGTACTAATATTTAATGTTTTATTAATTCTACTACCTCTCTTAGCATCGAATGCGATTGTCGCAACATATTATAGTCGAGAAGGACGTGCGGGATATATCAAGAAAACAAAACCAATTGAAATTGTATATCCACTTCTTGCTAAACTTGTATTTAATGTTGTATTATCAATTCCAACTATCTTTGTTACTGCCTCAATATTTGGTTTTTTCAGCCATATAGGCGTAATAGCAACAATTCTTTTTGCCTTTGTAGTATTGTTCATTCATATTGGGCACATGATATATAGTGCAACCCTCGATATAATGAATCCCCAAAACGAACAATATGCAACAACTGGTTTGTCTATTGATAATCCTAATGAAAACAAATCAACCTTAGTTGCGTTTGTTCTATCTGTTGTCTTTACTCTTATTTCATATGTGTTGATAACGGAAGCCTCAGCATTAGGATGGCAACTTGGTGGATTCATTAAAATCTTTGTTATCGCTGCCGCATATCTTTCAGTAAACATTTATATGTTTACGAAACGCGTAAAAGCATTCTATTATGAAATTCAAGGTAATTAATTATGAAAAAGTCAGTTATATTATCAATATTAGTAATTTATATAATCGCTGTATTTGTAGTCGGCTTTATTGGTCAAAAACTTAAAGTATATGATCCAACAGTATACGTCGATGAAATTGTATGTGAATCCGAAGGATTTGAAGAAAATACAGAAGAATTAAAAGCCAAAGGTTACATTGGTAGAATAAAT
>JBJEEE010000038.1:0-13834 GCA_051872775.1 Bacilli bacterium | reverse complement strand
GTTGATTAATTTTGTATTAATATAAAAAATGTGGTATAATCATTATATGAAATAAATATCCACAAGGATAATCAAGATTATGACGTCGAAACTAACCTCTTTCTTGTAATCTCTCGCTATTATAGCCCGGAACTAGGAAGATTCATCCAACCAGCAGATGTATCTAGTTTAAATCCATCAAGTATTAATGGGCTTAACTTATATAGTTATGCGAATAATAATCCAATTAGTATTGCGTATAGTAGTTATAATGTTGGTTTTGGCACTAGTAGAGGAATGGTTAATTCATTAGCATTAGGTGGATTATTTAACCTAGGTAATAATCCTGGTCATTCAAATTCATTCAACATTTTTGCTGGCTTGAATTGTCCTCAATTCAATGCTTTAGATTTGACTAAAGATATTTTTACTTCATTAGGCGAGGCTGGATCAAGAATCGCTTGGGGATTGACTAAAAATGGACGTGCATTTTTAGATTTTCATTATTATGCTTACGGAATTAATGGATATACTGCTTTGGATAATTTACCTTCAACAAGTGCAAAAAATATTTAAAGGCATTGGTTTTGGCCTAATGGCTTTAGATGTCATAGAAACTGGATACTATTGTTATCAAAATGGTCATTCTTTTGGTCAATGAACACTTAATGTTGGCTTGACTGCAGGGAAAAACATACTAGTCTATAAAGTGTCTACAGGCGTGGCTACAGCTGTTGGAACATGGGCCGGAGCAAAATTAGGTGCATCTTTAGGTTTAGCCGCTGGTCCGGTAGGATTTGCTATCGGCGCAGTTGCTGGAGCAGTCGTTGGATGGGTTGTTGATGAATTCGGCGATGTGATTATTGATTGGGTAGTAGGATGGTTTGATTAATTAGGAGGAAAAATATGAAAATAATACCAGTTAAATTTATTATTATTTTAAGTCTTATCTGTATATTAATTTTTCCAATATGCTTTTATTTAATTGGATTCTTAGCTTTCTATTTATTAACACTTGGCAATTCAATCGTTCCATTTCATTTCGTTTTTATTCCAATGGGGTTCGGAGTACTATTTGAATTTTTTGCCTTAATAACTCCTCGATTTTTCAAATTAATTATAAAAAATGGAATTATTGAAAATAATATAATGGATGGAACTAATAATGATGGATGGTGCGAAAGTATATCTAATATTAGAAAAATTGAATTAGTCGGAAAAGAAGAAGTACAAAAATACTTTAAGCAATTTAATAAAAGCAAAGCTATATTAATTGATTTTGGAAATTATTATGTTAAATATATTTATGTTGGATTATTTTCTAAAAGGCAAATCAAAAAAATAATGAAATTATTAAATAATAAATAAAACATAGAATTAAGACACTAACCACTTTATTGGGTAACACCAATAAAGTGGTTTTTTGTATGTAAGCTAGGTATCCTAGTTACTAAATGCTGACGTGTGAAGCAGAGTGAAGCGCGATTTATCCTGTGCACAATTTTTAATACTTTTATAACTTTTTTAATTTTGGCCCCGACACTTTAATAGTTAAATGTCCATTACTATTGAAGGAGGAATTTTATGAGTAAAAAAAGTTATTTAAATTAAAATAAACGATGTTACTTATATTGTGTTTGAAGTAAATAGAAACGATGATCATTTAAAATAAATAATAAAAGATATGCTCATAGAAATATTAAAATATGAGCAAAAAAAAATAATATGATAAAATATAGATGTCTAGTTCTGTGTTTTATTTTACAGGAGGCTAACTATTAATAATCAAGATAAATGATAATTTTTTTGTAAAAAAGAGAGACCAGAGCGTGAAAAGGGATGTTATAAATACTTTAACGGATATATCTGTTTTTATAACTTTATGTTTGTTCTTAAAAACGGTGAATTCTGGCTTACCTTATGCATACATTTAAGATTATAACATGTGTGTTTCATAAAGCATTATAAAAAATGCGCTAATAGAAAAAAAGAATTAACTATTTGAAGATAATAATGACGATATTGCAAGATATGAAGTTTAAGTCAAGATATATAAATATAATAATGAAATTATGTTGGTAGTGAATGCAAATAATAATTTTTTATAGGTGAAGTATTCTCATAAAAAATAGCTAAGACTTATTATTTGCTTACATTATTTAGAAAGTTAGATGTTTGGTTATAAAGGAACAATGGGAAATATATTTAGCGTATTATGTATAACTTTTTATTTAGTCAACATATTTTTTTTGACAAATTACTTATCCATCATTAATATATAATATTTATGGTGGTTAAAATGATAGTATATATAGATATTGTTATTCTATCAATGATTTTAGTTGACTATGCCATATTAAAAGTAATTGCAATAATATATAAAGATAAAGTATTAAAAGCAAGATTTATACTTGCTATTATTTTTAGCATTGGCTCGTTGTTTCTTTTTTTATTTCCCTTAAAAAAAGTGATGATACTTCGATATTTTGTGGGAATATTGATTGTTATAATTGCATATCCTTATAAGAACTATAAAGAATTAATTCTAAAGATTGTTTCATTTTATTTGTTAAACATTGCGTTTATTGGTACAATAACTATTTTTAAAATAAAAAATATTTTTATGTTATTTTTAGCTTTATTATTTGTATTACTAATACGTATAATTGAAAGCTATCAAAATGTAGCCATTAATGATAATATTTTCACATATAAAGTAAAAATAGGGGAATTAAAGTTAAATGCATATCTTGATACAGGCAATCTTACTTACTATAAGGGAATACCAGTTGTTTTTATTAAGGATAAGTATAAACTTGATAAATCATTTATTAAATTAGGTGAGATTGAACTTAAAGGGATAAATAGCTGTACTATCGAAAATGTGTATGAAGGTCCACCCCTTTATATAAATAATACATCAGAAATTGTTTATTATATTTTTAATAGTATGATTAATTATGATGTAATTTTAAATCGAGATTGTTTGGAGGGAACAAATGATAAAACTAATTTTTAAATTATTTGATAAATTATTTAAATCTAATAAAAATTGTTTATATATAAATAGCAATAATATCTTACCACCACCACTTGAAGAAGAAAAGGAACTAGAACTTCTAAAAAAGAGTAAAAGTGGGGATATTGATGCGCGTAACACTTTAATTGTTCATAATTTAAGACTAGTCGTGTTTATTGCGAAAAAGTTTGAATCAACCAAGATTAACATAGAAGATCTAATAAGTATTGGATCAATGGGATTAATTAAAGGAGTGCAAACCTTTAAGATGGAAAAAAACATTAAACTTGCAACTTACGCATCAAGGTGTATTGAAAACGAAATCTTAATGTATTTGCGAAAAACGCAGAAATCGCGTAATGAGTATTCTTTAGATGAAGTGTTAAGTGTTGATAACGAAGGTAATGAAATGATTTTAGCAGATATACTTGGTTCCGAAGAACCACTTGCATTATCTAAACTATCAGCAGAAGAAGATATTGATAATTTGTATTACGCATTAAATAAACTAAGTCCTCGTGAAAAAGAAATAATGGTAATGAGATTTGGTTTATATGACCATGAAGTAATGACCCAAAAAGAAGTTGCGGAAGCACTAGGAATCTCTCAATCATATATATCAAGACTTGAAAAGCGAATAATTGAAAAAATGCGCCAAGATATAGAAAATCGTATTAAGATTGCTTAATTTATACAGTAATCATATTCCTTTGACAAATGTTGATCTTGTACTAATTGTTTTGACATTTATTTTATTATAAAATATACATTTTTTTAATTATTTATAATCCAATGAATAATTATGCATATTTATACCGATAATTAAAGTAGGAGGATGTAAATATGCGTAATAAAGTTGAAATAACTGGTGTAAACACATCAGAATTAAAAGTGCTACCTTCAGATGAAGCATTAGAATTGATTAAAAAAAGTCAAGCTGGAGATAAAGAGGCAAGAGATTTAGTTGTTGAAGGGAATTTAAAACTAATATTAAGTGTTATTAAGAAATTTAATAATCGAGGTGAAAACTTAGATGATTTATTTCAAGTAGGCGCAATGGGTCTACTAAAAGCTATTGATAATTTCGATTTTTCACATGGTGTAAAGTTTTCTACTTATGCGGTTCCGATGATAATTGGAGAGATAAAACGATACTTGCGTGATAACTCCAAAATACGAGTAACAAGGTCTTTAAAGGATATAGCTTACAAAGCACTTCAATTTAAAGAAAAATATTTAATGGCTAATTCTAAAGAACCGACAATTGAAGAAATTGCGAAAGAACTAAATCTTGAAACAATAGATGTAATCATGGCGCTTGAAGCAATTCAAGAACCAATATCTATCTATACAACTATTTTTAATAATGGTGATGATGAAATATATCTAATGGATCAAATTCCAGATGATACTAACAGTGAAGAGAAAAGATTAAATAAAATGATTATAGAAGAAGGAATAGCAAGACTTAATAGTAGGTTACGCAGTATAATTTACAATCGTTATTATGAAAATAAAACGCAAATGGAAATTGCTGAAGAAATGGGAATTTCCCAAGCTCAAGTGTCAAGATTAGAAAAAAGTGCATTAAAGATTATTTTTAACCAATAGGATACCATATTAATTTTGATATGGTATTTTTCTTTTTTTATTCCATATTTTGTGGTATAATAAATAAGAGTAAGAAGGTGACAAAATGGAATGGAAAGAATTGATGATCGAAGAAATGAAAAAGCCTTATTTTTCAAAGTTAAATCAAAATATAAAGACACTCTATCAAGAAAAAATCATCTTTCCGCCATATGATCATATCTATCAAGCTTTACTTCTTACCCCAATAGATGATGTAAAAGTTGTGATTATTGGTCAAGATCCATACCAAACACCAGGATTTGCAAATGGACTTGCTTTTTCGGTTAATAAAGGTATTAAATTGCCAAAAAGTTTACAAAACATATTTAAAGAATTAGTCGATGATTTACATTTACCATATCCATCTTCAGGTGATCTTACACCTTGGGCTAAAAATGGAGTATTATTACTAAATAGAATTTTAACAGTCGAATCTGGTAAATCACTATCGCATAAAGATATGGGATGGGAAATATTTACCGAAGCAGTTATAAGAAAATTAAATCTTATACCTAGGAAATTAGTATTTATATTGTTAGGTAATCAAGCGAGAACAATCAAACAGTTTTTGAATAATCCTAATCACTTAATTATTGAGGCTCCACATCCTTCCCCTTTAAGTGCATATCAAGGATTTTTTGGCAGTAAGATATTTTCTAGAACATGCAAATACTTAGACTTACCATATGATTTTTGGAGGTTACCATGAAAAGAAGAAAACTTATTATAAAAATAACCACTCTTGCGGTTTTAGTGGCATTATCAATCGTCTTAAAAAAATTTAGTATTGATACTGGATATTACCGTATAAGTTTATTTGATACTCCGTTATTACTTGCAGGTATGATTGCGGGACCATTTTGGGGTATAGTCGTTGCATTCTTTGCCGATCTTATGTACAATATTTTATCAGGATATGCATATTCATTTATCATGATGTTTTCAACTGTATTATGGGGGCTAGTAGGAGGTATTTTCCATAAAGTAAAACTACAATTTATTCCATTATTAATAGTTGTATTTTTCACATCAGTACTAACAACTTCGATTAATTCAGTTCAACTTTATGTATGGTATGGAGCAGGATCATTAATAGCAGGACTTCCTCTTCGCATTACCACAATGATTATCAAGTGGCCGATAACAACCGTGTTAGTATACACCTTGTACTATCGTGTAGTTCAAGTTGTGTTAGGTGATAAGCTAAAGCCAAACACAAAAGAAGAAGTAAATAATGTCAATGAAGTTAAGAATAATATACATCACCGTAGACGTTCACTTAAGTTTTAAAATACAAATAATAAATATATACAATTTAGGAGGCAATATATATGAGTAAAAAAAATTTAGTAATGCTTGTCATTATGGATGGGTATGGCATTAGAAAAGAAACAAAAGGAAACGCGATTGCAGCTGCCAATAAACCACATTTAGATTATTTATTTAAAGAATATCCAAATACTCTAATTCAAGCATCAGGAGAAGCTGTTGGTTTACCAGAAGGGCAAATGGGAAATAGCGAAGTAGGACATATGAACATTGGTGCAGGTCGAGTTGTATTCCAATCATTAACAAGAGTAAATATTGCGGTAAGAGATGGAAGTTTGATTAATATGCCCGCAATCCATGAAGCAGTAGAACATGCCAAAAAGAATCATAGTGCTCTTCATGTAATGGGCTTAATGTCAGATGGTGGTGTTCATTCACATATTGATCATATTATATATTTGATGAATGAAGCCAAAAAACAAGGTGTAGAAAAAGTATATGTTCATGCTTTTTTAGATGGTAGAGATGTTCCACCAAAATCAGCTAAAACATATCTTTCGATGTTACAAGAAAAATGCTTACCAGGAGTAGAAATAGGCGTGGTTTCAGGTAGATATTATGCAATGGACCGTGATAAAAACTATGATCGTACGCAACTTGCATATGACGCTTTAGTTTATGGTGAAGCTCCTCACAAAGGTTTACTTACTGGTATAGATGAATCATATGAAGAAGGTATTACTGATGAATTTGTCAAACCATATATTGTAACTGAGGGATCCAACATTAAGGAAAATGATAGTGTAATTTTTGCTAATTTTAGACCTGACCGTGCCATTCAAATATCTACAGCTATCACTAATCCAACCGCAACATCACTTTCACGTTATGTTGAATTTAAGAACATTTGTTATGTTTCGATGATGCTTTATAGTGAAAATGTTAAAGGTTTAGTTAATTTTGGTGTACAAAAATTAGATAATATGTATGGTGATGTCATAGCTTCTCGTGGTTTAAAACAACTAAGAATTGCGGAAACCGAAAAATATGCACATGTTACTTACTTCTTTGATGGTGGGGTAGATAAAGAACTACCAGGTGCTACTCGTATTCTTGTTCATTCACCAAAAGTTGCAACATTTGACTTACAACCCGAAATGAGTGCATATGAAGTAACAGATCGCGTTATTGAAGCTATTGAAAGCGAAGAATTTGATACAATTATTCTTAATTATGCCAACTGTGATATGGTAGGACATACAGCTGTCTTTGATGCGACTGTTAAAGCGGTTGAAGCTGTTGATAAATGTGTAGGAAGAGTATATGAAGCGGTACAAAAAGTAAAAGGAACGTTAATTATTACAGCCGATCATGGTAACGCAGATATGATATACGATGAAAACGGCTTACCATTTTCTGCTCATACAACCAATCCTGTACCATTCTTAATTACGAGAAAGGATGTCGTTCTACATGAAACAGGAAATCTTGGTGATATTACACCAACGATGTTAGAACTACTTCATGAAGAAAAACCAGTGGAAATGACAGGAAAGAGTATGATTAAAGAATATAAATAATATTTATTGAGTATAATACTAAAGAGATATTTAATAAAAGGAGGTTTATATGCCATATATTACAGAAATATATGCTCGTGAAGTATTAGATTCACGAGGTAATCCAACCGTTGAAGTTGAGGTTTTTACCGAAAGTGGTGCATATGGTAGAGCTATAGTTCCAAGTGGTGCCTCAACAGGCGAATATGAAGCAGTTGAACTACGCGACAATGATAAAACGAGATATAATGGTAAAGGTGTTCTAAAAGCTGTAGAAAACGTAAATGAAATTATTTGCCCAGAAATTGTAGGTTATAATGTAACAGAACAATTGACTATCGATAAGAAACTAATTGAACTTGATGGAACAAAAAATAAAAGTAAATTAGGTGCTAATGCAATTTTAGCCGTATCGCTAGCGGTCGCAAAAGCTGCAGCTAATTATTACGATATGCCGTTATACAAATATTTTGGGGGATTTAATGCTCATCAATTACCTACACCAATGATGAATATTTTAAATGGTGGGGCACATGCTGATTGGTGCATTGACATTCAAGAAATAATGATAATGCCATGTAGCGCATCATCATTTAAAGAAGCTCTTAGAATGGGGGCAGAAGTCTTCCATGCTTTAAAACAAGTTTTAAAGAACAAAGGATTAAACACATCCGTTGGTGATGAAGGAGGATATGCACCAAAACTATCATCAAACGAAGAAGCTTTAGCAACAGTTATGGAAGCTATTAAACTTGCAGGTTATGTTCCTGGAAAAGATATATATCTTGCTATGGATATAGCATCAAGTGAATTCTATAACGATGAGACGAAAATGTATGATTTAAAGAGTGAAAAAAGATCACTCTCTTCAAAAGATTTGGTTGCATATTATGAAGAATTAGTAAAAAAATATCCAATCATTTCAATTGAAGATGGTCTTGATGAAAATGACTGGGATGGTTGGTGTTATCTAACTAAACGTTTAGGAAATAAGATACAACTTGTAGGTGATGATTTATTTGTAACTAACAAGGAACGTCTTGAAAAAGGTATTAAGATGGGAGTAGCAAATGCGATACTAATCAAAGTTAATCAAATCGGTACTTTATCTGAAACTTTTGCGGCAGTTGAATGTGCTAAACGTGCAGGCTATACAGCTGTCATCTCTCATCGTAGTGGTGAATCTGAAGATACCACGATAGCTGATATTGCGGTAAGTTTGAATGCTGGTCAAATTAAAACCGGCTCATTATCAAGAACAGATCGAATTGCTAAATATAATCAACTTCTAAGAATAGAAGATGAATTAGGCGATGCCGCAACCTTTGATGGATTAAAATCATTCTATAATTTAAAAAAATAAAAAAAGAGACTTAATTCCATTTCAATTGGAACTAAGTCTTTTATTTTATTGTATATGATTTTCTTGTACGGTAGACTCAGATACATTACTATCTATTGTGGTAGTGCTGTCACTTGCTGGTCCACCATCTACAACTAAATCGGGATTATATTTCCTTTTCAAGGCACTTTCGATTTTTTCTTGGAAGATAAATAATAAGATACCACATATAATCATAACGATGCTAAGGAATTGGGAAGGAGAAAAAATACCAAAAATAGTATTACCACGGTCATCACCACGCATAAACTCTAATAAGAATCTAAATATGCCATAACTTACTAAATAAATTTTTAATTGGTTTTTCTTAATAAAGAAAAATAAAACGATAAATAAAATTAGTAAGAATCCTGCCTCAAATAATTGTGTTGGATATACTTTTGCATATACGTCTACCCATTTTGTGCCATCCCACATTTGATCAACAGGATAGTTTACACCAAGCCATGATGTCGTTTCTTTACCATAGCAACATCCGCCTAAGAAACATCCAATACGCCCAAAGGCATGAGTAATCACTACACCAGTAATAATATAATTTAAATAATGAAATACATTATATCTTTCGTTTTTAAATAAAAACCAATATCCGATAAAGTATGTAAGTAAGGCGCCAACTAAACCACCTGAGAAAGTGACACCCCACCATTCCCATTTAAAGACGCCTGTCTCATGGTATTCTTTAAGATTATGCCATAAGGCATCAAAAAACATAGCAAATAAATACATTACAAGTCCACTTATTGCGGTTAGAATTAATAATCTATCTATTTTATTATCATTTAGTTTTTCCTTTTTAAAATAATAAAACATTACCGCAACCAGTGCTAGCACTCCTATTGCAACCATTGTTCCCCAAGTAGGCAATTTAAGCCCAAATATCTCATATTCTGGATACATTTATACATACCTCCTTAATATTACACATTAATTATAGCATAAATACTCAAGCTTTGGTTAAAAAACACTAAAAAAAATAGTATGGGAAGTCAAGATAACTTTGTAATTAATTTAATGGTTTTTTTTCTTAAATTATAGTATAATAGAATAATGAGGTGAAGTATGAACATTATTCAGTCAATAAAAAAGAATCAAAATAATATTAAGCGAGATATTTATATAAACAAGATTTTTCTGATGATTATTGACGATGTTGATAATTCAGATAAACTAGCTTTTGTGGAAAGCATTAATAATTCATTAGATCAAAGAATGCAGAAATATTTAGAAACGCTAGAGCCAAGTGACTATAACTTACTTGAAAATGACTATAGTACTATTGTTAGTTTATTAGATGAATTAAAAGAAGATGTTGTTAATAAACAAAAACTTGTCAGTGCAATCATGCTTGAAAATATGAAAGGCGGAGAAATTGAAAACTTTTATAAAATATTCGTAGATGTATATTCTAAATATAAAAATATTCAACAAGCAAGTAGTGATATTTTTTATCATAGTGGAATGGAATTATCTAGTTTTATTTCTAAACTAGTTAAATACATCAAGAGCCATGATGTAAGTAATACAAAATTTATACCTCTAAGTTTTTTAGAAGAACATACTGCTATTATAACGCTTGATTTTAAAAGTTGGATTATACTTTTAAAAAACTTGAAAACAACAATGAAGTATTTAAATGATATGAATGATGCTACGATTGAAAGTTTAAGAAAAGAATTTGAAAGAATTAATGTATATTACTTTATTGTAATCACAGGAGGAGATGCCTAATGTGGCTTCAACTAATAAATGACGTAACTGAAATTATTAATAAAGATGCTTTCATTAATCTAATTATTCAAAATCATATTGTTAAAATAAAAAAAGAAGAAAAAAGTTTATATACAAAGATTCTTTATGGTGTAGTTGAAAATAAAAAATGGATTGATTTTTTAATCAGACCATATGTTAATAAAGGAAGATTTAAACCTCATTTAAAAAATGCCATTCGTGTTGGCGCATTTTCGCTTTCCTATTTACAACTTGCACCTTTTTATGTTGTTACATCTTTAGTAGATGCAATAAAAAAATGGGATTATCATGCTTCAAAAGCTCTTAATGCAATTCTTCGTTCTTTTATCAGCGATCATCGTTTGGAACAAGCAAAATCTGAAATAAATCGATTAGCTCCCCTTACAAGAGAAAGTATTATCTATAATATTGATGAAGAAGTTCTTAAATTAATAAAAAGAGATTATCCCAATGATTATCAAGAAATACTAAAAAACGAAGAAGTAACTTATAATACATATCGTATCAATCTACTTAAAACTACAATTAAAGAAGTTACTAATTATTTAGATAATAATCAAATCGAGTATAAACTCATTGATGAAGCGATTATCACTAAATCTACCTTGATTGATACTTCCATTTTTCAAGATGCACTGATTATCCCTCAAGATTTGTCGAGTATGAAGGTCGCAAAAATTCTAAATCCACCATTAGATGCAGTTGTACTTGATACATGTAGTGCACCCGGTTCAAAAGCATTTCATTTAGCAACAATTATGAATAATACGGGACGCATTATTGCTTGTGATATATATGAACATAAATTAAATTTAATTAAAGAAGAAGCTAGCAGACAAGGAATAAGCAACATAGATATATATCTCAATGATGCAACAAAGGCAGATTATGGTAGAACATTCAAGTATATTTTAGTTGATGCTCCATGTAGTGGCATGGGAACAATGAAACATAAAAGTGATTTAAAATTACGTCTTACAATAAAAAAGATAAATGAGATTATAGAAATACAAAGACAAATTTTAAATAATGCCATAAGGTTTCTAGCTCCAGGCGGCTTTATTGTATATAGTACATGCACCATAAATAAAGATGAAAACGAAAATAGAGTAAGGAAACTGATTGCTGAACATCCTGATTTGGAAAAAATAGAAGAGTATTCATTTTTGCCAAACGCAATGCAAGACGGTTTTTATATTTGTAAACTTCAAAGAAAAGGAGAAGATTAATGAGAAATATATATAACCTAACTCATGAAGAATTAGAAAATTACTTTACAAGTAAAGGTGAAAAGAAGTTTCGTGCTACTCAAATATTTGAGTGGTTATATCGTAATCGAGTTGATTCCTTTGACCAAATGACTAATGTTGCGAAAAAGACAATCGAGGAATTAAAAGCAGACTTTTATTTTGGTAGTTTAGAAATTGCCTTGAAGCAAGTTTCACTTGATGGTACAACTAAATATTTATTTCGTCTTAATGATGGAAAATTAATTGAAACAGTATTAATGCGACATAACTATGGTAATAGTATATGCGTAACGACTGAAGTAGGTTGCAATATGGGGTGTAGCTTTTGTGCAAGCGGTGAACTAGGTAAAGTACGCAATCTTGAACTTGCGGAGCTTGTTGAACAAGTACTAATGGTCCAAAAAGACTTGGATAAAGTATATGAACGTATTTCTAATATTGTTGTAATGGGAATTGGTGAACCATTTGATAATTATGATAATGTCCTTAAATTCTTAAAGGTAGTTAATTTCCCTAAAGGGCTTGAAATTGGGGCACGACATATAACCGTGTCAACCTGTGGTATTGTACCTAAAATTAAAGAGTTTGCATCATTTGAATTGCAAGTAAATCTTGCCATTAGTTTACATGCTCCAAACAATAACCTTAGAAGTAAAATAATGAAAATTAATAAAGTTTATCCGATTGAAGAAATAATGGATGCGGTAAAGTATTATCTAGAAAAAACAAATCGAAGAGTAACTTTTGAATATATATTATTAAAAGATGTTAACGATTCAACCCAATGTGCTAAAGAATTAGCCCACCTAATAAAAGGGATGAATGCTTACGTTAATTTAATACCTTATAATGAAGTAACCACCAAATCATATCGTAAAGTTACAAGAGAGACAGCCGAACAATTCTTTAAAATATTAGATGACAATCATATCCAAGCTACGCTTAGAATGGAACATGGTGCTGATATTGATGCAGCATGTGGACAACTACGTGCTAAAAAAATGAAGGAGCAACAAAATGAGTAAAGGAATAATCACTTGTCTTATTGCGGGAGAATACACTATATATGATGAAACAAATGATGCATTTATCAAAGCCAAACCTCGTGGAATCTTCAGAATAAAAAAGGATCCACTTAAAGTAGGCGATATTGTTGAATATGAAACAACTAGTGGAATGACGTCTATTACCGAAATGTATCCCCGTAAAAACGACTTGGTACGTCCTCAAATTGCCAATATAGATCAAGCTTTTGTTGTTTTTTCGGTAAAAGAACCAGTAATTAATCTTAATCTATTGGATCGCTTCTTAACGATACTTGAGTTTTCTAATATAACACCAATTATCGTTTTTAATAAATGGGATTTACTTCAAGAAAGTGAAATGGAAAATGTAGACATAATTTGCAATTATTATATGCAAATTGGATATAAAGTTTTAAAGACTAGTGCGAAGCTTGCTTTACTTGATCAACTAGATTTATACATAAAAAATCATATAAGTGTCATCACTGGTCAAAGTGGAGTAGGAAAAAGTAGCTTATTAAATACAATTGATTCGAGTTTGAATCTTACAACAAATGATATTTCTAAGGCTTTAAACAGGGGAAAACATACAACCAGACATGTGGAATTAATCAGAATATCAAATGGTTGGATTGCAGATACACCGGGATTTGGTATTATGGATTTTGATGATATGAGTGAATGCGATATTGCCCATAGTTTTAAAGAATTCTTCATAGCCAGTAAAAATTGTAAATTCAATGGTTGTCTCCATTTAAATGAGCCTAAATGTGAAGTAAAAAGACTTGTTGAAGAAAAAACAATCATGCCATCTCGTTACGATAATTATAAACAATTTATTGAAGAAATACGCGAAAGGAAAAAATGGTAATTAATATGAAAGTATCTCCTTCTATTCTTTCAGTCAAAGATCAAGACTTCAAACATGCCATTAATCTACTTGAACA
>JBJEEE010000037.1:0-14082 GCA_051872775.1 Bacilli bacterium | reverse complement strand
AATGATGAAAACAGATTTCCCAATGCGTGGTAATTTAGGTGTAAATGAATTACCTATTGAAAAAAAATGGGAAGAACTTAATATTTATGAAAAAGTCCTTGAAAAGAATAAACACAACGACACTTTCTTTTTACATGATGGTCCTCCTTATGCTAATGGTAGTATTCATGTTGGTCATGCTTTAAATAAGATTGTCAAAGACTTTTTGATAAGATATAAAACAATGCAAGGATTCTATGCACCTTATTTACCAGGATGGGATACTCATGGACTTCCAATCGAGAATGCCCTAACTAAGAATAAAAAAGTAAACCGTAAGGAAATGAGCATAAGTGAATTTAGAACTCTTTGTGAAAAGTATGCGTTAGAACAAGTAGAAATTCAAAAAGCGGGATTTAAACGTTTAGGTATTTTAGGTGAGTGGAATCATCCATATATTACTTTAGATCATAAATATGAAGCCGAACAAATTCGTGCTTTTGGTTTAATGGCATCTAAAGGCTTAATCTTTAAAGGATTAAAACCTGTATACTGGTCTCCTTCTAGTGAAACCGCGCTTGCGGAAGCAGAAATAGAATATCAAGATGTAAAAAGTTCATCTATTTATGTAGCTTTCCAAGTTGCTGATGGAAAAAATATTCTTTCATCTGATTGTGAGTTAGTAATATGGACAACAACTCCATGGACTATTCCTGCCAATCTTGCTATTTGTGCTGGTCCTGAATTCCAATATGTTGTCATTGAAACAAATGGACGATATTTAGTAGTTGCCAAAGAATTACTTGAAAATTTTGCAAAAACAGTAGGAATTGAAACATATACCGTAATTAAAGAAATAAAAGGTACTGATTTAGAAGGTATTACTTATCGTCATCCTTTATTTAATCGTATTTCACCAGTTATTCTTGGTGATCATGTTACCCTTGAAACAGGTACGGGATTAGTTCATACTGCTCCTGGTCATGGTGAAGATGACTTTATTGTCGGTAAAAAATATGGACTAGATATTCTTTGTCCTGTTGATAGTCGTGGATACATGACATTAGAAGCTGGTGAGTTTGCGGGATTATTCTATGAAGATGCAAATGCTGCTATTTTAAAACGCCTTGATGAAGAAAACAAATTACTTAAAGAAATTGTAATTACCCATAGTTATCCACATGATTGGCGTACGCATAAACCTATAATTTTTAGAGCAACACCACAATGGTTTGCGTCAATTACCAACTTTAAAGATGATATCTTAAAAGCAATCAAAGATGTGAACTGGGTTCCAACTTGGGGAGAAGTTAGATTATCTAATATGATTAAAGATCGAGATGAATGGTGTATCTCCCGTCAAAGAGTATGGGGTGTACCTATTCCTGTATTCTATGCAGAAGATGGTACCGCAATTCTTGATGAAGATGTAATTAATCACGTAGCAGACTTATTTGAAGAATATGGTTCAAATGTATGGTTTGATTCAGATGCTACGGAACTTCTTCCTAAAGGATATACTCATCCAGGTAGTCCAAATGGTAAGTTTACGAAAGAAACAGACATTATGGATGTTTGGTTTGATTCTGGAACAAGTCATGTTGCCGCATTAAAAGAACGTTATGGAGTAAGTCAAGCTGATGTCTATCTTGAAGGTTCTGACCAATATCGTGGTTGGTTTAACTCAAGTTTAACAACAAGCGTAGCAATTAATGGCTTTGCACCATATAAGACCGTCATTAGCCATGGTTTTGCCCTTGATGGTCAAGGACGTAAAATGAGCAAATCTTTAGGTAATACAATTGACCCTCTTTCTGTTTGTAAAGAATATGGAGCAGATATTTTAAGATTATGGGTTGCAAGTGTTGACTATCAAGCCGACTTTGGTATTTCCAAAGAGATAATTAAACAAATTAGTGATTCATATCGTAAAATAAGAAACACTTATCGTTTCTTACTTGGTAATCTATTTGATTTTGATCCTGAACAAGACGAAGTACCATACAAAAAACTTGGTGAAATTGATCAATATATGTTAGTTCGTTTAAATGAAGTAACCAAAGATATAATTAAAGCGTATGACAATTACAATTTTGCGGATGTATATCGTAGTGTACTTAACTTTATGAGTAATGAACTATCATCATTCTATCTTGATTTTGCAAAAGATATCTTATATATAGATGAAGCTAATTCTCTTGCTAGAAGAAGTATTCAAACTGTTATGTATAAATCACTAAAAGACTTAGTAATCTTAATGAATCCAATTATTCCTCATACAGCTGAAGAAGTATATGGCTATATGCCAGGTAAAAAACAAGAAAGTGTATATCTTGAGTCAATTCCAGAAGTTACAATATATCCAAATGAAAATGAAATAAGCACTAAATATGCTCAATTCATGTTACTTCGTGATGATGTTTTAAAAGCATTAGAAGTTGCTCGTAACAATAAAGTTATTGGTAAAAGTTTACATGCAAAAGTATTAATCAACCCTACCCCAAATGTAGCAAAACTAATGTTCTCCTTAAAAGTAGACTTTGCCAAAGTATTCATTGTTTCTTCTTTTGAAATTGTTGGTTCTGAGTTAAATGGGGAAACGTATAGTTCTGGAGTAATCGAAGTACAACCTGCAAATGGTGTAACTTGTGAAAGATGTTGGCAAATTGTTGAATCAGTTGATGAAATGGGACTATGTCCTCATTGTCGTGAGGTTGTAAATAAATTAAATAAATAACAAATTAAGTTTGTGGAAAGAGGTAAAAATGGTTATTCATTTTTTTAAAAATCGAAATGAAAGACTTGATTATGAAGAATTAATTGATAATTATTTTAGTACAATGGATAATGTACAAATAGATAGTGATGATAATGAATGTCGTATTAATATTAATATGCCGGATTTTAATTTTTCATATCGTTATTTAATAACAAAACGTTCCCATGTATCAAGTATTTATAAATTAAATTATGACTATATTAATGTTAATATGTTAATTGAAATACCACTTAATATTCCTCAATTTTTAATTCGTTCTATCCTTCAACAAGTTGATGAAATGTGTAAAAGATTTAGTTTTGCTATTTATTATGATCAACTTGATAATATTAGAGAATTTAGAATGTTTGAAGTTCTTCAATCAATCTTAAAAGAAAGAACAAAATATTTAAATGAACATCCTGAAATAGTAAGTTATAAAATTCCTGAAAGCAAACTAAATATTGTTTGTATTTACCAAAAGTTGTTACCATCACTTCCTCAAATTGTTAAATGCGATATGATGGCAAATCCATATATTGTAATGGTTGATAAGACAACCGGAAAAGTGGAATTAAGTATAAATTGGCGCGTTGGTGAACCAATGGTTTTCCCACCAGAATTGTCATATGTTCATATTGAAGAAGAAGAAAACTTAGTTAATGTTGTACCGGTTAGTATTTTTATGAAGTACATTGGTCATTTTATGTATGAAATAAAAGATAGTGCATCAGAGATTAAAATGTTGTTCTTAAATGAGAAATCAAGCGCCAAAGCTCGAAAATATTTAAAAAGAATTAGAAAATTTATGATTTCAAGTTCTCAATTTGATGTTGTAAAATTAATTAACTTAATTGAAGAATAGGAGTATTTATGCAAATTAATAAGTTTATTGATCATACTTTATTAAAAGCTTTCGCAACAACAGCTGATATTATTAGCTTATGTGAAGAAGCCAAAAAATATAATTTTAAAAGTGTATGTGTTAATCCAGCTAATGTCAAAACAGCTAAAAAAGCTTTAGAGGGGTCTGATGTATTAGTTTGTACTGTAATAGGATTTCCTCTAGGCGCAAACACGGTTGAAGTTAAAGCTCTTGAAACTATGACCGCCATTCGTGATGGTGCCGACGAAATTGATATGGTTATTAATGTTGGTAAAGCTAAAGAACATGATTATGATTATATTGAAAAAGAGATTGCTTTAGTGGTAGCATCAAGTGCAGGAAAATGTGTAAAAGTTATTCTTGAAACTTGCTATCTTACTGATGAAGAAAAGGTTGCTTGTTGTAAAGCAGCTCAAAAAGCAGGTGCAACTTTTGTAAAAACCTCTACTGGATTTGGTACTGGTGGTGCTACAGTTGAAGACGTAAAACTAATGCGTGAGACGGTCGGCGATACGATGGGTGTTAAAGCAAGTGGTGGAATTAGATCACTACAAGATTTAGAAACTATGGTTGAAGCTGGTGCTAGTCGTATCGGTGCTTCAAGTGGTGTTGCAATAATGCAAAATCTTGAAGCAAATAGTGATTATTAGGAGGCGATAACATGAAAGTAAATGCAACTCCTCATATTGAGATTACTGATACTGATGTGATTGCCAAAACCGTTTTAATGCCAGGAGATCCTCTTCGTGCTGAATATATTGCTAAAACTTATTTAACTAATGTTAAAAAAATCAATGGTGTAAGAGGCATGCTTGGTTTTACAGGAGAATATAAAGGCAAAAAGATTTCAGTTATGGGTTCAGGAATGGGAATGCCAAGTATTGGAATTTATTCATATGAACTATTTAAATTTTATGGTGTAGAACAAATTGTTAGAATTGGTTCTGCAGGGGCTTATTCACAAGATCTTAATGTTTATGATGTGGTATTAGTTGAAGATGCATATAGTGAATCAACTTATGCATATGTTCAAAATGGATGTACTGAGCATATCTTGTGTAGTAATCAAGAATTAAATCAAAAATTAATCGATAATGCCAATAAATTAGGTATAAAGTTACATAAAGGACGTACACACTCATCTGATGTATTCTATCATGAAAGCGATCAACTATGGTGTGAAGTTCGAGACAAGTATCACTGTAGTTGTGTGGAAATGGAATCTTTTGCTTTATTTCATAATGCGATTGTTCTTGGAAAAAAAGCGGCATGTTTATTGACAATATCTGATTCGTTTGTAACCCATCAAGTTACTACATCAAAAGAGCGACAAGAATCATTTAACCAAATGATTCAAGTAGCCCTTGAACTAGCAGAATAAAAGACATATAACAATTGAGTCTTAATTCTCAATTGTTATTTTCTTTGCACTTAATTTATAATAAAAATTATAAAACTATACCATAATAATAAGAGAATAAATTATGGTTAATAATGAAAGAAGGAATCAAATGAAGTTGAAAATAGGTAATGAAATAGTATATTATCAAAAAAGCAATAAGTTTAAAAATATTATTTTAGGTATTTATATGGCAGCCCCTTTTGATTTAAAGTATAAGATGGAATGGCCCATCCTAGCACGTTTATTAGATAAAACAAATGGATTATATAAAACAGAAGAGGAATATCAAAATTATTGCTATGACAATTATGGTTTATCAATTAGTGTTGATACTTATTTTTTAGGTAAATCATATATTTTTTGTTATTATGTTAATTTTGTTAATCCTAAATATTTACCTGAAGATATTGATTTGATGAAAGAAGCCTTTAGTTTACTTGAAAATACGATTACTAATCCTGATTTCACAGTAGAAAAATTAGAGGTAGAAAAATACAATATTAAGAATTCAATTTTAAATCTTCAAAATAATAAACAACGTTATGCTTTTCAAGAGTATATGAAGCTTCTTTGTCAAGGTAGTATAACAGAACATGTGTTGAATAAATCAATAGAAGAACTAAATAAAGTTACACTTGATACACTTAAGGAAGCATATCAAAAAATGTTAAATTTTTCACGTTTATGTTTTATCAGTGGCGATGTTAAAAAGGTAGATGTGGTAGATTATTTTAGTCATTTATCTTTGCCACCTCAACTTTATAATTATAAAAAACTCGTTATGTATGAAAAACTTCCTCAAAGAGTAGGAGGGCCACAAGTAAAAATAGTCGATGAAATAATGGAATCGTCAATTCTTTATGTGGGATATCGAGTTGATGAGTATTATTTTGATAAAGATTTTTTTGCCTTAGTTATTCTTAGTATGATTTTAGGTGGTGGTTCATACTCGGAAGCTTATAAGCGAATAAGAGAAGAAAAAGGATTAATTTATTACGTAGATTGTAGTTATGATAAAAGACGTGGTACGATATCATTTGTCATGGAAATAGATAAAAATAACTATGATATTATTTTAGAAATTTTAAATGAAATAATTAAAGACTTTCAAACGGGTCAGTTTGACCAAATATTACTTGACAAAGCATTCAGTGAAATATCAAATACAATATATAAAGAAAATGATCGAATTAGTTCTATTTGTAGTGTGATTTGTGATGAACTAGATCATTTTGAACCTCTATCCACCCAAGAGATACTAGATAAATATTTAGCAACTACTAAAGATGATATTATTTCTGTTGCTAATAAAATGAGATTGGATACAATTTATTTCTTAAGAGGTGATCAATAATGAAAAAGTATTATCATAAAAGGTTGAATGAGAGATACTACATCGAAGTATTAGAAAATGGATTAACCTTATATCTTTTTCCTAAACCAAAATATACTACTACGATAGGATATTTCATAACTAAATTTGGTTCATGTGATATTGAATTTGTTCCCTCTGATAAGCAAGAATTTTATAAAGCACCCCGTGGAGTTGCTCATTTCCTTGAACATAAACTATTTGAATCAAGTGATGATTTGGATCCTTGTGAGGTTTTTGAACAATTAGGTGCAACCTATAACGCATTTACATCTTTAGATCGTACGGTATACTACTTTTCTACTACATCAAAAGTAAAAGAGTGCATTGATAATCTTTTAAATCTTGTTCAACATGCTCATTTCACCGAATCATCAGTTAATAAAGAAAAAAGCATCATTATGCAAGAGATTCATATGCATGCGAATAATTCAACTAATGAAGTTTATAATTGCTTAACAAGAAATATGTATTTTTCTCATCCTTGTCAATATGAAATAGGAGGAACGAACGAAAGTGTAAATGCTATTACTGCCGATGATCTCTACACATGTTATAATACATTCTACCATCCATCCAATATGGCATTGATTATTGTTGGTAATATTGATATTGATGAAATACATCAATTTGTTGTTCAAAAAGAAGCAAAACTAAATATTCAACCCCAAAAAAAGATTATAAGAAAAGAATATCATGAGGAATGTAAAATAGTTAATAAAGACACATCCTCTAATTTTAATGTTGTAACCCCAAAAGTGGGATGTGGAATCAAGATTGATATGAATAACGTTAATAAGATTCAACATTATAAAGATATTAACTTAATCAATCGTTTTTTAGATTATTATTTTGATGAAACTTCATCATTTTATAAAAGAATGGAACAAGAAGAGATATTAGATCAATCCTTTACATATGGATTTGATGATGGTGAAGATTATTTTTATCTATATTTCATTGCCAACACAAATAAAGTAGAAGCATTTAAAGAAAATCTAATAAAGGAGTTTAAGGCAATAAGAGAAGATACTTTTCCTGTTGAACATTTTATTAGACAAAAAAAGTTGATTTTGCATGCTAATATCAGCAAATACAATAATATAGAGTATATCGGAACAACTTTATGCAATATGTTTATAAATAAAATGGAATTATTTGAAGGATCAGATATCAAAGAAAATCTGAATATTGAAGATATGAGGCATCTTAGTTCATATATTAAGGAAGATATGGTCACCTTTCATACTCTTTATCCGATTAATAAAAAAGTGGAATAATCCACTTTTTTTATATAATATTAACAATGACTTTAATGTTTGTATTTAAAAAACTATAATCAACTTTAGTAATAAAATCAATGTTAAAAACATCAATACGATAATTATCCATTACTTCTTTTAATTGATTCATATCTTTTTCGATATGTTCAATTAATAATTTTGTTAAGGTATCATTGTCATAGTTTTTCTTGTTACTGATAAAAGCTCCCCTTAATAGTATATTTACTTGTAATGTTTGTCCAATCATTTTTTTACGGAAAGTGTAATCATTAACGAGATAGTCAAATTCTTCAAAAGATAATACATTTTTCGATAATCTATTGAGGTGATTTAATCCACGCAAATTATCAAAACTAAAAGAAGATAATGTATAATCATCAGTAATAAAACTATATCCGGAAATATCAAGAGAAGTTAGTGGTTCATTGTTCTCATAAAAGTTATCTTGGGATACTTTAATGATAGGGTACGGCACTGTATAGGTAGAGCATAATATATCATTGGCGAAATTTAAATAAGTTGAATTTTTGGGCTTATTGATACTATCGGTATTTACTAAGATTGTGTAGTATCCACTAGTATCCGAAAAGTTTTTAACATTATAAATATCCATTAAGTTATCCGAAGTTGTATAGATGGAAAAATTAGGGTAAATATCTAAACTTAAACGAATGTGATTATATAAATTTAAAACATTAACTTTATTAAAAAAGTTATCTTTTATAATAAAGGAACGAATATGACTATATTGCAATCTAATGTTTGATTGTTTATTGATTTTAGAGAGCGCATCAGCAATAGAAATTCCTGTTTCTTTACAAATATAACCTAGTTTATTGGCTTCAGAAAGGCCATAATCAGAAATACTTAAATTAAAATTATTTAATATGTATAGATAAACCGTGTAGGAGTCACTATCTAAATTATATTCAATGCCCATACTACTAACATAGGCATGCTCAGTTACTTCGGTATAGTCATTTTTTTTCGATAATACGCCAACGGTAATAGATGTAATAATAAAAATAAGAAGAGCAAGCGTTATTTTTTCAATTTTCTTTTTCATTGTTTAACTCCGTGACTTGGAAAGAAAAAGTTCTTGATTCCCGATGCTTCTAGAGGGGTAAAAGGACTAAACAAAGAATTTCCAACTGATTTTTGGGTTCCAAAATATGCAAAAGTAGTGATTAAACCAATAACAAATCCTAGTATTCCGAAAGTATAAGATAAAACTAAATTATACAAGCGAAAAATATCAAGGGAAGTTATTAAATGTTGGTTATTTGTAATGGCAAACGAGGAAACATATGAGATTGAGATAATAAGTAAAAAACTAGAACCAACGACGCCACTACTAATTGCATTTTGTCCAATAAATAGACCACTAAAAATAACAATAATATTTTGAACATAGTTATTAGGACTTCGACTAGAAATAATTCTAAAAAATTCAAATAAGAATAAAATAATTATACTTTCGATAAAAAGAGGAAACGTTGTACCACGTTCTGTTAAGCGAAGATTGGCAATAAATAAAGTTGAAAAAAAAGTAGGATTAAAATTTAATAAAGAAATGATTAGTCCGATAGAGAAAATCGAAATAAAGAAAAATATAATGGTAAAGATACGAGAAAAAAAGGTGTAGTATTTGGGTGCGTTTGATTCATTTTTGGTAGTTGTAAACATCGATAGTGAAGTCGGCAAAATCGAAGCAATTGGACTATTATCAATTATTATCGCAGCTCTTCCTTCTAAGATTGATCCTACCGCGTAATCTGGGGAACTAGTATTAAAGACGGTTGGTAGTAACTTAGATTCATTAAACACGTTATTTAGATCGTTTATATTTGTAAGATAATCACTAGGGTAATTATCTAATAAATCATTTATTTGTTTAATGAATTTATCATTTTTATGTTCTTCGAGATAAATAACGTAAACATCGGTTTGTGTTTTTTTACCTAAGATGAATTGTTCAACCACTATGTTATTATTTTTTAATCGCTTTCTAATTAAGGCAAGGTTATCTTCAGCTTTTTCGACAAATCCATCATGACTATCGAGGAGATTTAAGGGGTCAAGTTCACTTTTGGATGTATTGCGTTTTGGTATTTTGGAAAGTTCAATATTATAGCTTACTTCATCATTGATAATAATGATGAGGTTACCTTTATTTAATAGATAGGTTGCATATTCTTCAGTATATTCCGTGATCGTAAAAAATAATCCTGGCATTACACTATTTAACTTGGCAAAAGTATCTTGGTTAATTCTAGGCAAATAGTGATCATTAAAATGCTTTAAATCGGAAGTTGAACTTAAATAATATAAACTTAAATTAACAAAGTTATAAGTAATATCTAATGATTTCATATCACTTTGTTTTGATTTTATATTATCAAGTATTAATTTAAGGGGATGTTTTCTTTCCATATAAATGATACCTCCATAAACCTGCATATATTATAAAACTTATTGCGCTTAGTAACGCACATGGATAAAAGGTATAGATTAAATTATTATCAGTATGATAGAAAGCAAATGCAACGATTAAACCAATAATAATAGTTAAGATTAAACGATAAAAAAAGCTATTTTTAATTTTTAGATAAACTCTAAATAATTCAAGATTAAAAGTTACTTTAAGTATAAAAAAAGCACAAACAAAAAAATCAAAGAAAATATCAAGATGCTCTAAATACTTAGGACCAGCATAAATACGATAACGATACATTGAAGGAAAAGGTAAATCAATAAAAAACTTATAATCTAAAGAAGCATAACTATAGATGATGAACCAAGATGATAGTATGCTTCCTAGAAGGGTTCCAATAATAAAATTCCATTTTGATAATACTTGCTTATCATTGAGAGGAATAAAAAGATACAAGAGGGAGTCTAAATAAATAAAACCTAGTGATAGCAGTTTAACATGATTATCTAAATGAAAATCAATTGGTAAAAGTAAACGAAAGTTAAACTCATTTGTATCCGCAAACATTATGGTTGTGCTAAATAAAACTAAAATATAAACGATAATTTTAACACTTAGTATATTTTTAAGACTCATTTTTCCAAGTAAAAAAATAAAAAAAAGACTAACAATAATTAATAAATAAGTTGGGGTCATTAAATATACTTTCATTGCTAAAATTTTAAACACAACATATAAGATTACAAGGGTTGATAAAAACAAGTAAATTGCTAAAACAAATCTAAGAAAATGTCCTTTTAAGATTTTGGAAATATAGGATGAATGGGGAGTAGGTAGAAGTAAAAATAAAATAATCGTAACTCCTCCTAAAAGTAATGGAACAAAATATGCATATTGTGTCGAAAGATAAATTGCTAAATTAGAACCGATAATACTATTAAGAATTACTAAATGACAAAATGTTAAAAAAATAACCTTTAGATTTAATCTCATAAAAAAGTCTCCTATAGATATTTTTACCAAAAAAGTAAAAATAATGCCAAAAAACAATAACTTTAAAATAAACCTAAAATAAACGCAAATAAACAGTGGATAACTCTTAAAAAGGGATATAATTGCTTGTTTTTTAAAGAAAGCAAACAAAATGGTCCTTTTTTGAATTTGAAAATAATATATTTTTTATATATAATTTTAGCATAGAAAGGAGGAATACTATGCTAAATATCGTAACGTTAGTGGGAGTGTTACAAGATAATCCAGAACTTATGTCATTTGATAGTGGAACTAGAGGTGCATTTATTACTTTACGTATTACTAAACCTTTTAAATCACTCGATGGTACATATGATTCTGATTTTATTAGATGTGTCTTATGGGATGGGATTGCGCAAAGCACATGTGAATACTGCCAAAAAGGAGATATTATTGGTGTTAGGGGAAGACTAACAAATAAAACAGAAGAAGTTTCTATTGATGTCGATGGTAAAACCTACAAAAAGAAAGTATCGCATAATCAAGTGATTGTAGAGCGCGTATCATTTATTAGTGCATCAAAACGAAAAACTAAAGAAGAAATATCTGATCCCTATCAAGATGAAGAACCAAGTGTTTAGAAAATGAACGTATTTTTTTATATGTAAAAAATATGACCAAAAAAGTCAAATATGTTATAATATAATACAAAAGGGAGGTATCATATGAAACAATATCTTGACTTATGTCGTCATGTTTTAACTTATGGAAATTACAAAGAAGATCGCACCAATACCGGAACATATTCATATTTTGGAGCTCAAATGCGTTTTCCTTTAAATGAAGGCTTTCCTTTATTAACTACTAAAAAAGTATATTTAAAAGCTATCATTCATGAATTACTATGGTTTATTAAAGGTGATACTAATATTAGATATCTTGTTCAAAATGATGTTAAAATATGGAATGAATGGCCATATGAAATATTTAAGAAATCTAGTGATTATCATGGAGAAACCCTTGAAGAATTTGTTAGTAGGATTAAAGAAGATGAAGAATTTGCGAAAAAACATGGAGATTTAGGCCCTGTTTATGGAAAACAATGGCGTGCTTTTGGCATTGGGTCATATCGCGTAGATCAATTAAAGAAGGTAATAGAAGAGATTAAGGCTAATCCCCAATCACGACGCTTAATTGTTTGTGCGTGGAATCCCCTTGAAGTTGATCAAATGGCTCTACCTCCATGTCATACGTTATTTCAGTTTTATGTTAATGATGGCAAATTATCATGTCAGCTATATCAAAGATCTGCCGATTTATTTTTAGGAGTTCCCTTCAATATTGCTTCTTATTCCTTACTTACAATGATGGTTGCGAAAGTATGTCACTTAGAATTAGGCGATTTTGTTCATACGATTGGCGATGCTCATATTTATTCTAATCATGTTGATCAAATTAAACTTCAATTAGAAAGAGTACCACGTAAACTTCCAACAATGAATATATTAAGTAGTCCAGATAATATTGAAGATTTTAAATATGATGATTTCGAACTAGTTGATTATCATCCTTATCCCGCAATAAAAGGAAAGGTGGCGGTTTAATGCTTGGCCTAATAGTAGCACTTGATGAAAATAATTTAATTGGTAATGGTAATGCATTACCTTGGTATTATCCTGAAGATTTAAAATACTTTAAAAAGGTAACTAATCATAAAGCTGTTTTAATGGGATATAATACTTATCTTTCAATTATTGAACGTAATGGTAAGGTTTTACCTAATCGTGCTAATTATGTTTTAACGGAGGAAGAAGAACTTCCTCATGGTGGTATTGTTGTAACAAATCTAGAGGAATTGATTGATGCATATAAAGATCAAGAATTATTTGTTATTGGTGGAAGAATGGTTTATGAAGCTATGCTCCCTAGAGTTGATCGTTTATATATTACGCGAATTCCTGGTACCCATGAAGGAAATGTATATTTTCCTACAATAGACTATAGTAAGTTTAAACTAATAGGCAGTTCTAAAGGTGATGGTATCGTCTTTGAAGTATATGAAAGGATTGCCCAATGATTTTTCCATTATCACTTATTGTAATATTTGGTGGTACCATTGCTAGTTTAGTGTTAACTATATGTTATCATTTTGCTTGGTATAATGTTATTCTTATTACTTTGGGAACATTTCTTGGGACTGTGGCATTCTTTTGTCTGCTAATTATGTTTTTACTAATTGTCTTAGGTAAAAGCCTTGCGAAAACATATAACCCCAAGGGTAAGTTTAGATGGTTCTTTATGTGTGATGTTGCTAGATTTTCTTGCTTTTGGCTTGGGGTTAGACCTAAGGTTGAAGGATTGGAAAAAATGCCTAAAGATTCGACTTTTGTCTTCTATTCCAATCATCAAAGTTATTTAGATATGTTCATTTTCTATACGGTATTTAAGGATTATCCTCATGCTACTATGTATAAGAAGATAATTGATACTTATCCTCTCGCTTCCGGAATGGCACGTGCTTTAGGTGGAATTCCAATTGACCGAGAAGATGATAAAGATGCTCTTAAAGTGATTATCAATATTATTAAAGAAGTAAAGAGTGGAGTTAATTTTCTTGTCTTCCCAGAAGGTACACGTTCAAAAGGAATATATTTACATCCATATAAACCAGGATCATTCAAGATTGCGCAAAAAGCATGTGTACCAGCGGTCCTTTTAGCCATTGATGGTGCTTATAAGCCGGTGATGACTTTTCCTTTTATTAGAACAAGAGTACTAGTAAAAGTAGTTGACGTTATGTATCCAAATGAATGGCAAGATAAAAATACGATTGAAATGGCAAAATACGCTGAGGAAAAGGTAGCTCAAGCACTAGATGATGCTAGAAAAAAATATCGATTCTTAAAGCCACATAAAAAATACATTAGAAAAGAGTTTGAGTAAAATGATATGATGTCTCTAAAGTAGACAGTGAATAAAAATAAAATTATTCACTA
>JBJEEE010000036.1:0-43679 GCA_051872775.1 Bacilli bacterium | reverse complement strand
ATTACTTTTTCTAATGTGTCTTTTTTTATTTAGTCCGTTTTAATCAAACTAGTTCTTTTAAATAATAAAGGAAAGGAAATAAAAATGAAAAAAACATAAGTAAAAAAGTAGTATAAAATATAAAATGAAAAATATTTAAATAGGAGGACAATATGGAATTTATGAGTGTACCAATTATTGTAATATGTTCTTATATGATTGGTGAAATATTAAAAGTTATGTTCAAAAAACATAAGAAAATGTACAGTTTAATTCCCATCTTAGTTGCTATGCTTGGAGGATTGCTCGGAGTATTAATCTATCTAACAAATAAAGAAATGATTATGAATGCGAGTAATATATGGATAGCCCTTGGTGTAGGAATTGTAAGTGGAACAAGTTCAACAGGAACTAACCAAATTATAAAAAAATTATTTGAAAAGGAGAAATAAAAAAATGAAAGAATTTAAAAATAGATATACACAATACCCTAATAGAAAACTATTAGAAGTTGTTGAAGTAACAAGAAATGAATCAGGTGAGATTAATTCTATAATCGCTGATGAAGTAAGATCAAATGGCGAGGTATATGAGGAAGGAACAAGTATTACTAAAGATGAGTTAGTAAAGACTATCAAAGATTTAATCAACATTTATCATTTTACATCCGCTCAAAAAGTAGAGTATGATGTAAATAATTTAACAATTGCCTCAGTTGCTAAGAAAGATTTTATGCTTCCTTTACTTGGTTATGCAGATTCAACTATTACGTGGGAAGTAGAATCAGGTGAAGGAATAACAATTAATAATAATATGGCAGTTGTAACTAGAACATTAGTTCAACAAACAGTAACGCTTAAAGCAACAATCAGTAATGGTCAATCAAGTGCTACTAAAACATTTAATGTCGTAATCCCAGTCAGAGAAAAAACAGAAAACGAAAAGTTAGAAGAAGACAAGGAAAAACTAACTCTTACGGAAACAGAGTTAACTACCGATTTGGTTCTTCCAAGTCGAGGAGTAAATGGATCACATATTACATGGACATACATTAGTAGTGGCAAAACCGGATATGTATATTTAGTAGGTAATAAATTGCTAAGTGTTACAAGAGATTATGTTGACTATTCTGTTATTTTAAAAGCAACATTAGAAAATACATTAGGTGAAAAAGTAACAAAAGATATTCAAGTAACGATTAAACGTCTTTTACCAACGATTACACCAACTAGTATAAATCTAGATTGGAATCAAGAAATTGGTGTACTAAATACTGAGACTAAGTGCATACAAACAGATGATCCTGTTAATATGTATATAGAAGTAAGTAATGACTATGAAAATTATTTTGAAACACAAGTAAGTCAAAATGGAACAAAACAAGTTAACATTACAATAAGTGAAAAGACAGCCTTAAATCAAATTATATGTAGTGGAGCTTTAAGTTTTAATCTAGAAATCAAAATATTTAGTGATTCACTAAAGACGGATTACTTAGATAGTATAATTTGTACAATTACTTATAATTTTTCATCAACAACACCAAATGATTAAGGAGGGAAAGTTATGAAACTAGAAAAATTAAAAAAAGAATTAAAAGAAAAAGTAAGTAATCAATATATTCACAAAAAACATAAAGAAAGAATAACTACAAGAAAAAACAAATTAAAAATTATCGGTATAACCGGTAGTTATGGAAAATCAAGTGTTGCCTATATTGTACACCAATACTTAAAACTAATTGGCAAAAAATCTGTTTTATATAGTAGTTTAATGATTGATTCTCCTGAAAGTTTATTTGATAAAACGATAAGTCCGGAAATATCATTTAATTCAAATAGTAGTCTTCTTGAAATCATTGAAAGTACGCTTGAATATGATGCCGAGTATTTAGTGTTAGAAGTAAATGAAAGTACAATTTCTAAGGGACTTACAAAAGATATTCCTTTTACCGTAAGAGTACTAACAAATCTAAATCCCTTACATAATTTAGAAATGTATAGTGAAGTTGAATATGTAGAAATAAAAAAATCATTTTTTAAAGATATAGATGATTCATGTACTTGTGTATATGGGTTATGTGATTATGACAAAGAATTATTTAATGAATTATTAAAAATAAATGAAATGCCAAAATTAACATTTACTAGTAATTACATTGCCAATGTAAAAGGAGTAAATCCAAGTAATATTGACTGCTTATTAACAAATATTAATGATTTATATGATGGATTTAGTTTTAAAGTTAGATTAAACAACAAAATATATGAACTATACGCAACAAATAATTTAAGACAGAATATGTTAAATCTTTTATGTGCTTTAACCACACTTAAAGCCTTAAATGTCTTAGATGTAAATAAATTTAATGAATTAATTAAAAATATTAAAGTGCCAGGGAGAGGTGAACAATATCGAATTAATAATAGATTAATTGAGATAGATGCGCACTTATCAAAAAGCTTAGAATATTTACATACTTTAAAAGAAAAAAAAGAAATATCAAAAATTGTAGTAGTAGTAGGATCAGTTGGATCGGGATTTATCACATGGGATAATTCTTTTAATCAAGGACGTCACTATCAGATGAGACATGATTCAAGAAAATATGCATGTGAATTACTGAAAAAATATGCAGACTTTGTATATTTAACGGAAAATGACAATGCAAGTGAATCAGTTATGGAGATATGTCAAGAGTTACAGTTCTATCTTGAAAGTACACCATCAGTTATAATCCCAAATAGAGAAGAAGCAATTAAAGAAGCAATCGAAAAGTCCTCGCAAAATACAGCTATTTTAATCGTAGGACGTGGTAATAGAAGTGTTCTTTGTACTAGTAAAAGTACAATGAAACGTATTAAAGATAGTGAAGTAGTAGAAAAGGTACTAAAAGAGCTGGGATGGTAGATTTATGAATGTATGTAAAATTAATCAAACTAATAAAGAATTCATTTTAGAACAAGGTTTATTAAAAGTAAATATATATAATGGTAGAGCAATATATAATTATCCCATCCTAAGTTATGGAAGTGGTAGTTTTCAAATTGACTTATCATTAGTATATAATTCATATTATGATAATTATGATTTTTTAAATCAAAAGATAGGATTTGAAAATGATATGATGTCTCTAAAGTAGACAGTGAATAAAAATAAAATTATTCACTATTTACTTTGGAGGCATTTTTATTATGGGAAGAAAACCTAAATATACAAAAGATACAAAAATAAAAGCGATAAAAGAATACATTGAAGGGAGAAAATCTTTTACAGATATTTGTAATGATTTAAATTGTGGGAAAACACCTTTAAGGATGTGGATTAAACTGTTTAATCAATATGGAGATTCTATTTTCGATGATAAAACATTTAATAGCACATATACTAGGGAATTCAAAGAAAATGTAGTTAAAGAATATTTAGATGGAAAAGGATCAATAGAAAGTTTACAAATTAAATATAAAATTCTAAGTAACAGCACATTAAGAAAATGGATTTTAAAGTATAATAATGGTATAATATTAAAAGATTATAAACCGATGAGTGAGGTGTATACTATGAAGTCTAGAAAAGTATCCTATGAAGAAAGAATTGAAATAGTAAATTACTGTATATCAAATAACTATGATTATAAAGATACAGCTAATAAATATTTTATTCCTTATGCTCAAGTATACACATGGGTAAAAAAAGTTAAAGAAAAAGGTTATGAATCTTTAAAATTACAGAAAAAAGGTCCTAAGATTAAACACTTAGATGAACCAACAACATCTGAAGAATTATTAGAGATTGAAAATGAAAGATTAAGAAGAGAAAACGAACGTCTTCAATTAGAACTCGAAGTTTTAAAAAAAAAGCATCGTTTACAAAAACGAGCCAACACTCAAAGGTAAAACTAGAAGAATACTATTTAACAGTGGATTATTTTTCTAATTTAGGATATAAAATTGAAATAATCTGTGAAATCTTAGGGTTAAATAGAAGTTCATATTACAAATGGAAAAATAGAATAGTTCCAGAAAAAGAAACTAGAGATAAAGAATTATGTGAACTAATAATAGAATATGATTGTTCGTATAATCATATTTTGGGTTATCGCAGAATGACAATGTATATTAATCGTTTAAACAATACCAATTACTCATGGAAATATATCAGAAGACTTATGAGAAAACTAAATATTAAGTCAAAAATACGACGAAAACGATATAACTACATAAAAGTACAACCTGAACAAGTCGGAGAAAATATTTTATCTAGAGATTTTAGTGCTAATTATCCAAATGAAAAATGGTTAACAGATGTTACAGAATTTAAAGTTATTGGACAAAAACAAAAAATATATTTATGTTCTATTTTAGATTTATATGATAAATCTATTGTCGCATATACAATATCTTTTAGAAATGACAATAAATTAGTATTTGATACATTTGATAAAGCAATAACTTTAAACCCTACAGCAAAACCAATATTTCACAGCGATAGAGGGTTCCAATTTACATCTAAAGTATTTAAGTTTAAATTAGACCAACAAGGCATGATACAAAGTATGTCACGAGTAGGAAAATGTATAGATAACGGACCTATGGAAGCATTTTGGGGAACTTTAAAATCAGAAATGTATTACTTAAATAAGTTTTATACAACTGATAACTTAATTAATTCAATAGTAGAATATATTGAATTTTATAATAACAAAAGATTTCAAGCCATATTAAAAAGCTTGACTCCGATTGAATATCGAAATCAAGCTTTACGGGCATAAATTTTTATTTTTATTATCTGTCTACTTGACAGACATCAGTTCAAAATGGATGGAAGCTTTCTTTCCAATCATATTTGTTTAAATATGAAAATGATTATAATATCCCATCATTTACGTTAGATGATTATGTTTATCTTGATGATTCATTTTGTATTCATAGATTTGTAAAGTATAGAACGTATAGTGAAGATGATGTAATAGTAAATGAATATTATGATGAAAGTGGAACTGGCTTGAAACTAAAAGTAAAAGAAAATACTAATCCGTTAATTTATGATGAATCTGGCAACATGCTAATCTTTAACCAAACAAAAGGAGAGTTGATTTCATTAATTTCATCTACAAATGAAAGTATCAAAAAAAATATTCAATATGATGAACTAGATAGAGTAAGCTCAATATATGATATTAGAAATATATATAAAAAAGTTGTTTTTAAATATAATGAAAATAATCTTCTAAAAACAGTATATACACCACAAAGTGATACCTATTATGTGTTTAATTATGAAGGAACTAAACTATTAAACATAACAAAAGTAAAAGGAGAAATAGAAAAAAAGATTCATGAATTTATCTATGATAATAACAAAATTACTCATATCATAAATAGTGAAACACTCCAAGCAATAGCTCTTGAATATGATAATGAAAATAGAGTAACAAAAGTAAAAGAGGGATCATTAAAAGTAGAATACCAAAAAGCCAAACTTCCAACAAAATTATATTGTAATGATGATATCTATGTAGGTGAAAATGAATATTTAAGTGAGCAAGCCTATACATTAACTACTTCAAGCATGTTAATGAAAGAAGAATATCTAAAAGAAATAACAATATTTAAATATTTTGATTCATACACTGATATTATGACACGAAAAAGTATTACTCTACGCTATTATTTTGATATGGAAGGAACAAATATTAGTGTTCTGGAAAAAGAAAGTGGTAATAAATACTTTACGATAACTAGGCCAACAGGATGGGAAATTAATTGTGGAGGAACGACAAATTTTTATATCAATAATAAAAGAGTAAAGCAAATTAATAAAGTCGATAATAAATATACTTTCCCAATAAGCATAGAGTCATTAAGTAATTTTTTGATTATGTTCATAAAAGATAATGACAATTTTGAGTATGATGAAACAACTAACTTCACATTATCTTTTTGGCTCAAATTTAATGAAACTAATACATCTTTTTTAAAAGCAAGTTTAAAGTATAAAGATAAATCAAATGATACAATTGAAGTAAGAAGTGTAGTATTAAGAAAAACTTTATCAAATGTATGGCAACAAGTTACGATTCCTTTTATCTTACCATATGACCAATCAAATATAGATATGGTAGAATTACTGATAGAACAATCAGGAGCTGGTGATTATCAAAATAGTTGTATCGAAATTAGTGATATGAGAATTAACAAAGGGATAAGCAACCTTATAAGTATAATGCATCCTGATAATCTAGGTGTAGGTAAAGAGTTAAAATTAGGTGATAGTTTATATTATAATGATGGCGAAGAAAAAATAGTAACCTTATCAGAAAGTTTCTATTTAACAGAAAATGATATAATTTCAACATATCGAAGTATGTATGAAGAAACCTTAAAAAATAAACCACAACTACAGTATGATCTATACTATTGTAATAAAACAAAAGTAAAACGTGTAAATGAAGTAAGATTACTTCATGAATATATAAGTAGTTTTTACTTCAAGTTTACCTTTACTTCAGATGGAGATGATCAAGATGTATTAATACCTAATTATCAATTTAACTCTTATAATTTAATTAAAAAAGATACTTATAACAATAAGTATTTATATAAAACAATTACAAGTAAGTATATAAATAAAGGAAATAATCACTATACGCTTGAAACTATTAATAGTATTAGGACTAAAAAAGAATATGGTGATGAAAAAAATGAAGAAGATATAGATTTTTATAATATCACTTCCGTAAACGAAAATGGTACAATTGATTATGAAAAATACCATAATATAAAATATGATGAGTATGGAACAGGATATTCATCATCAACTATTACAGCTTATACTTATGATGAGTATGGAAATCTACTATCAGTTAAGAAGTATAGTGATGAAGATGAATCAACCGAATCAATTATCACAACTTATACATACAATAGCACTTTCCCTATTATAAGAGAAAAAGTAATGAGAATTGAAAGTGAAGGTAATATAATTGAATATACCTATAATGTTAATGATAGCATTAGTACAAAAATAGCTAAATGTAGTAAATCATTTATAGATGGCAACATAAATACAGTAGATGAAGTAGTAATTCAAAAATGTAAGTATATATATAATGAATTAAATGAACTATCAATGATCGAATTTTATGATAAAGATGATAATCTACTCCATGTAAATAGAATATCATATGGAAAAGAAGGTAATATTGATAAAGTATATGATAATAGTAATTGTCATGGCTTTAGCTACAGTCCCCTTAAAGATTTAGTAGAAATCTATAATGGAAGTAACATAACAGAAAAAACAACATATGAATATTCTGCCTATGATGATTATATTAAACAACATCTTTATTATGGCAATAAATCATATGAAGTGACTAACAAATATGATTTGTATGGAAAAATAGTATCAATTGTCGAACAAGATAGTACTCAAGAAGAAAGTCAAAAAGAAATAAAATTTGAATATCATATTCCTAATTCATCATATTCTAAAGTACATAGTGTAGTTAAAAAAATAACAGATGGATTCTCTAATAAAGTATATGATTATACATTTAATGACAGCCCAAGATATGGAATAACAACAAGTGTAGAAGAACGAAACAGTTATATGGTAATAAATAGACCTAACAATGAAAAAGCATATGGATTATCCTTTATAAATACGTTTGGAAATACACTTAATTTTCAAGTTATTACTAACCCACTTACGAATAAATTAATCAAAAGTATCTATTATGTAGATGATAATCCTAATCTAAGACTTGGTTGTTTTACCAATAATTATAAATATGATAATTTAGATCGATTAACAAGAAAATATACAGATATGTTTGTAGGTAGTAATAATATACTATCTGTAGAACAGAATACAGAATATTATGAATCTACTAACTTACCTAAAAAAATAAAACACAGTGTATGTGTAAGTAGACTAACCCCCCACACAGTAACTTCTGAAATTGAATATGAAATCTCATATCAAAATCAAAATATAACCAAGATTAAAGAAAGTGGTAATCGATTAAAAAATACAATTGATTTAGAATTAGTAAATATTCAAACCATGACAAAAGAGTATGAATATGATAATTATAATCGACTAAAAAAAGAGACAGCTTCAAATGGTGTAGAGTTAGAATACATTTATGATGATAATACCAAAATGTTAAAACAAGTAAAGAAGAACAACCAAGTAATTAAAGAGTATGAATATTCATCTAATAAATTGACAAAATATATTAATAATGGTAATATATTAAATATAAAGTACGATAATTATGGCAATATTTGTAAGCTAGGTAGTACCTATATTACATATAATTCAAGAAATGATTTAGAAGAATATAAAACATGTAACAATGGTATTTGTTCATTTGTATATAACTTTCAAGGAAATCGCATTAAGAAAATCAAAAAGAATAAGTATATAGTTAATTATTATTATGATGGAAATAACTTAATCGGTGAACTTGCAATTGATGAAATAACCGGACAATCAATAAGAAACTTTGTATATTTCTATGATTCAAGTGGCGTATGTGGAATCAAGAGTATAGTACGGAAAGATAATAGTAGTTATAGTGATTATTATTATCAATTTGTAAAAGACCCATTAGGAAACATTACCAAAATAATGAAAGATGGAATAATCATTGGTGAATATGTTTATGATGCATGGGGAAACCATGAAATCAACGAAATATCAATAGAAAATGATTCGGATAGATATGTTTTATATAATAATCCATTTAGATATAAAGGATATTATTATGATGTAGAAACTAATCTATACTATTGTAATACAAGATACTTTTCCCCTGAATTATGTTGTTGGATTTCACCAGATTCAATTGAATATTTAGATCCTGAAAGCATTAATGGATTGAATTTATATTGTTATGCAAACAACAATCCAATTGGAATTGCTTATAGTAGTTCAATTTCTATTGGCAGTACTAGTATTGATGGTGGAATGGTAAGTTCTATTGGCAACGCATTTGGTTCAATTGGCAATAGTACTTCTGGATCATCAAGTCGGAATCCGTTACCGGCAATTCCGTGGCTTGCAGAAAATGCAACTACAATATATGGATCAGTATCGTCATTAGTTACAGGAATTCCTATTTTTAGTCACTACTATAAATATGCTTCCATAATCAATGATGAGTTTAAACTGTATGGTATTTCTAAATGGAAAACATCATTACAATTATCGAATGTCAGCTTTAAGATGGGTGCGCTGGATGGTGCGTTAATCGGATTGAATGTGTTGATTGATATGTATGATAGTTATCAAAGAGGCGTAAGCACGGTAGGAATCTTACTTGGAGGTGCTTTAACTGCTGTCAGTGGTGTTGTGATGCTTTTTTTAAACAAAGGGATTATGTGGGCTACAACAACAATTGGAACTGCAATATGTCCTGGTATAGGAACCGCAATAGGATTTACAGTGGGATTATTTGGTTCAATTTTAGTTGACATTTTATTAGGAGGATGGATTGCTGATTGGATTGACAACAACGTCAAATAAGGAGAGTTTATTGATGAAAAAAAGATTTATAGCTTTCTATGATGCTTTATGTTTTTCGATAATAGCTGGAATTATGTGGACTACGGCTATAGTGATTTTTATTACCGGTCATATGGGTGATTTTGATTGGTGTGTACAAAATTGGTATTTAGTTGTGACTTACGCAATCTGCATTGCTGTGCCAGTAACTGTTATGTTATCAATGCAAAAAATGACGATTGATTTATCATATGATAAGGTAAGTTTGTTTTATTTAGTGAATTATAAAAAAAATGATAGAGATTTACATAGTAATTGGATAATTTATCCATCAGAAATTGAAAGTATTGAAATTGTTAAATTGTCAACAGAAGAAAAAAGAAAGTATACTTCTGCAAGATTTTTGTTCAGTAAATACTTAAAAGTAAATCTTAAGTATGGACATATCAAATATATTTATGTTTCACACTACTCAAATTATCAAATAAAAAAAATAATTCAAATGCTATTAAGTAAAAGCGAAAAAAGATAGATATTAAAAAAAGTTGCACAATGAAAAAATATAAGAAAAAGTAAATGGATTAAGTCCATATTGTGGTGGTTATTCTATGAGTTTTTTATAGATGATTAAGGAGAAAATAATTAAAAATAAAATATTTGATGCATGCAAAAATCAAAAGTTAATTGGTATATAATACTGATAGGGCTAATCCTAAATTATTTTCTGTAGGATATATTCTTTATGTGGATTAATTATCATGCATTTTATACGATGTATCTCCATACGGAAAATTTGATGGTTATTCTTGCAATTTAATAGAAGATATTATTAAACTAGAATTAGATTCGATATATTTAAATAGCATTCAAAAATTTATTAGTTATTATAATGTTGAGATAAAAGGGATCTCAATTGATAGTTCCAAACCAATTATTTATTGAATATTTAGATCCTGAAAGTATCAATGGATTGAATTTATAATGATATTGTTTAAATAATCCAGTGAATTATAAACAAAGACCTATTTCTTCTGGTGATTCAATTACTGATTCATCAATCTTTGTGGATGGTTCTATTGGAAACACCATACGTGCTATTATGCTCAAACAAATCGTTACAACATTATCTTCACCAAAATCTAGTAGGTTTAATCTGTTTGGATATGAATTAAGAGCATCTACAGGGTGGGATACTTCACCAGATATTGCTACTAGTTTTTTTGGAAGAATTGGATTTTCTTATTATGTTACATATACACGAGGACAATTGGGAACGCTATATGCTTTTGCTGGTAGCACGTCTGATATAATGAACTGGTTTGGAACAGCATATTATGCTGGTGTAGGAATAAACTTATTTGATATTTTAGGTGCTGAGGCATATTTTGAAACTGTAGGAATCGGGACTCAAGTTAATATAGGAAGATTTAGTATTGGAGCAAACATTAATCTAATTGTTTGCACCTCTATTACATTTGCTTGGGATACTGATTTAGGAAATGGTCTGACTAGAACAGAAGGGGTTACGTTTGGCGTAAATAATGGTTGTCTTGTAGCAGTAATTTACTGGATTTATAAGTTTATTACATCGGGTGATCCAAGTCCTGTTCCAGGCTTACAACCTGCTTAATAGAAAGGAAAAAGCATATGAATAAAAAAATTTTAGGAAATATATTTTTTTGGACAACTTTAATTTCTCCAATAGTTTCTTTTTCTTTAGCTTGTATAATTGGTGAAACAGATATATTCGGTGTTGCAGGGATAATAAGATATTCTTGGGTGATGTTATTATTTATACCAATAGGAATTATATCGATTATAATTGGATTAGAACTTAAAAATAGTAAGCAAAAATACAAAAAGAATTTTGTAATTTCATTAATTTGCTTACCATTGCTAGTAATTTTTGGTTCATATAGATTTATTTTCAATAATTTTGTTTCATACGATGTTAATGAGATTTTAATTATTGAAGAGAAAATTAACTTTGACATTCCTGATGTAATTAAGGTAGCAACAAATAAATTAGATTTATATAATATAAGCTATGTAAAAATTATCGATAGTGAAAGTAAAGATTGTTTTGAACAAGAAATTAGAAATAAAAAATTGTGGCAGAAAGAATTAAAACCTGAAATTAGGGGTTTATTACCATTGGATATTCAATATGAATCAAAAACTTTTGATTTTTTCTTATTCTTTAATATTACAAGTGAAGAATACAACAAATTACCATCGAGTGGACAATATGAATGTATATTTATTGCGTATGATAATGATTTACAAAGATTACTCATCTTAAGTGATTATGAAATTAATATACAATAAAAAACTTAGAAGATGTTAGAAATAGCGTTCCTAGATATTTGAATTATTTATATAAACTTACTATTATAGTAATTTAACAAGGAAATCGCATTAAGAAAATCAAAAAGAATAAGTATATAGTTAATTATTATTATGATGGAAATAACTTAATCGGTGAACTTGCAATTGATGAAATAACCGGACAATCAATAAGAAACTTTGTATATTTCTATGATTCAAGTGGCGTATGTGGAATCAAGAGTATAGTACGGAAAGATAATAGTAGTTATAGTGATTATTATTATCAATTTGTAAAAGACCCATTAGGAAACATTACCAAAATAATGAAAGATGGAATAATCATTGGTGAATATGTTTATGATGCATGGGGAAACCATGAAATCAACGAAATATCAATAGAAAATGATTCGGATAGATATGTTTTATATAATAATCCATTTAGATATAAAGGATATTATTATGATGTAGAAACCAATCTTGCGTTGGTATCCTCAAGATACTATTCTCCGGAACTTGGAAGATTTATCCAACCTGCAGATGTTTCTAGTCTTAATCCACAATCTATTAATGGACTAAATCTTTATACGTATGCTGTTAATAATCCTATTGCTATTAAATATGATAGTTCTGTTTCTAGTTATGGTAGCGGAATGGTTAGTTCTTTTATGGGGAATGGTGTAGTCAGTGGTGGATATCCTTCATCAGTTTCAAATGCTTTTTCTGTTAAATTTCCAAAACAAAATTGGTTATCAACAAATGCAGATTTTGTCGCTAGTATGGCTGGAGCAATAAGCGTAATTAACTGGACTTCTAAAAATCCACAATTTTTTGAATTTTTTAATACAATTACGGTATTACGAAACATCAAATGTTGAATAATCTAAAATCTCCATTAGTTAAGGCTGCAAAATGGCTTAGTTACGGAATAGTTGCATATGAAACTTATGATGATATTAAAGGACATATTCATGCAGGTGATTCTTGGCAAACAACTGTTTCAAGTGGGATTGTAACTGCTGGAGTTGGTGCATTCAATGTATGGGCTGCTGGTGAAATAGGTGCAGCAATTGGTGGCGCTATTGGAGGAGTACTTGGATTTATTATTGGAACTGTAGCAGGTGTTGTTGTCGGTGTGATAATTAATGGAATATTTTATACAGAAATTAATGGTAAATCAATTGCTGGTTATATTGAAGATGGTATTGAAGGATTATTAGACTGGTTATTTTAAAAATTTGGAGGGAATATGAAAAAGATTCATTCAATTAAGATTATTATTTTATGTTTGGGAATAATGATAATTTGCTTATTAATTGCATTGCACCTTTTTATTAATTATAATACTAATGGATTTATGACATTTATTGCTTTTGTTATTTTGACATTTGCAATTGCAGCATTAGTAAAAATTTTTGGATTACCTGATTATATCGAATTAGCAAAAGATAAGGTTAAAATACTAAATAATCCACTATTTGCTACTAATAAATTTTATGTTCAAAAAAGAAATTTAATTTCATGGAATAATGAAATAGATTTAAAAGAAGTAGAAAAAATTGAAATAGTCAAATTATCAAAAAATGACAAGAAGAAATATATTGGATATAATCATTTATTTAGTAAATATATAAAAGTATATATAAAAAATTCAAATGCAAATAAGTATGTTTACATTTCAATATATACCAAGAAACAAATTATGAATCTTTTAAAATATTTTAATAAATAATTAACTAAAACTTTATCTAGCAATAAAAGTGGATATACTTTAATCAGTATATCTACTTTTTCATTTTTGACAACATGCAAAAGCTGGGTATCCCAGTTGCGCAAGTATTTCAAAAATACAAATGGAATGTTGTATTTTTCTTATCTTGCCTTATAAAAAAACTTAAATGCTTTTATAGAAGTAAAAATAGATTATGTAAAGAGATAAAAGCATTTAGTTGTGGATTTAATAATTTCGCAATATATATACCAAGAATACTCTATATATCAAGCAGTGGTAATATTACTTTTAAAAAAGGAGATAGCAAATAATGAATGTACAAAAAGAAAAAAAAGGTGGCTAATGCCACCCCAACTAATTCTAAAGAACCTTAGATTAATCTTTATTTTTAATATTTGATTATTACTTATTCTGTATATTATAATTTAATTAATAATATTAATAATTGGTACAATCAAAGGATTGCGTTCGGTTTTGCGATATATTACTTGACTGAGATTAATAGTAATTTGACGCATAATATGTTTTATATTTATATTTTTATAGGAGTTTAATGATGATAAAAGGATATCATCTGCTTTTTCACGAATTGATTCACAAAAATCATTAGATAAGGCTGGATCCATAAATCCTCGAGTTATTACTTTGGTACTATAAATTAGTTTTTTATCTTTTGATAGTGAGAAAGTAATGGTAACAAGTCCATCATCACTCATTTTTTTACGTTCTTTTAAGATATTACTATCAATATCACTAAATGATGAATCAAGATATATATCAGATGCTAAAATATCATTTTTTATTACTTTAGCTCCCCGACTATTAAAACATAGAGAGTCTCCAGCTTCTAAGACAAAGCAGTTTTCTTTAGGTATTCCAATTGACATTGCAAGATTTGCATGTTGCTTTAACATGGAGTATTCACCATGTACTGGCATAAAATATCGTGGTTGCATAAAAGAAAGCATTAGTCGAATTTCATTTTGAGATGCATGCCCCGTAGTATGGGTGTCAGTCAAGGGGCTATTCTTGATAACATGAGCTCCTGCATGAACTAACATATTTATATTGCGATTAATGAATTGTTCATTTCCTGGGATTGGCTTGCTGGAAAAAATAACGGTATCATTTGGAAGTAGTTTAATTTGTTTATGGGTTCCCTTCGCAATCTTTGATAGCGCCGCAAGTGGTTCACCTTGCGAACCAGTACATAAAATAGTAACATTTTTGGTATCAAGTTTACCTAAATCTCTACCATAATGAATTCTTGCTTTAGGCACGTTAATATATTTTAATTTAGATGCTACTTCAATTGTCTTTTCCATACTATGACCAAAAACGACAATATCACGATTTGAGTTTATGCTTGCTTCAAGGATTTGTTGTACTCGATAGACATTTGATGCAAAGGTTGCCACAATAATGCGTCCTTTAATTTGATTAAACAAATTATTTAGGTTTTCTCCAATCTTTCTTTCACTTGATGAAAAACGGGCAATATCTGCATTTGTACTATCAGATAAAAGACAAAGCACACCTTCTTTACCAAGTTTAGTCATTTTGTAATAATCACACTTTTCTCCGATTGGACTAAAGTCAAACTTAAAGTCACCTGTATTAACGATATATCCATAAATTGTTTTAATAGCAATTCCATATGAATCAGGAATACTATGGTTAGTTCTAAAGAAACTTACTTTAAAATCATTATATACAAATTCTGAATTATCATTATATGCTTGCAAGTTATATTGAATATGTGGAAATTCTTGCATTTTATTTTTTATTAAACCAAGAGCAATACCAGTTGCATATATAACAGGAATATTTACTTTTTGTAATAAAAATGGTAATGCACCTATATGATCTTCATGCCCATGAGTTATAAATAATGCGACAATTCGACTTTGATTGTTTATTAAATAAGTAAAATCAGGAATAATATAATTTACACCTTTTTGATCGTCATCAGCAAACAATATTCCTGCATCCATAATGATGATTTCATTCTTGCTTTCTACGACGTACATATTCATACCAACAACACCAAGTCCACCTAATGAATACACTTTAATTTCAGGATTATTATTGCTTTTCTTTTTATTATTTGGCTTATTCATTGTATCCTCCTTTCTTTAATAATTTATATTTAGTATATTATATCAAATTTTTTCTATTTTTCATAGTATAAAACACTAAAACAAAAATATGTGTATATATTTTGGTAAATCAAATTACTTATTGTATAATATATCATAGTGAGGTAAAAACATGGAAAACAATAAGATTGCGATTTTCTTAGACATTGACGGAACATTATATGATAGTAAAATTAAAGCAATACCTTTATCTACACTACACATCCTTGAGGAGTTAGAAAAAGATGATATGTATGATTTATATATAGCAACGGGTAGGTCACATAATACGCTTGGACCAATCAGTGCGATTAAAAGTAAATTCAAAGGATTTGTACTAGCCAATGGTCAAAACGTAATCATCGATAATAAAACAATATATGAAGGAACTCTTAATTATCAAGATGTAAATGATTTTGTATCTTATTGTAATGATAATACATTATCAATTGTATTATTAACAAGTGAGGGATTATATTATAATCATTTTAATCCGAAGAGTAAAGATAATTTCGAAAACTATATTAAAGCTAAAGTTGACCCTTTAAATAATCGAAAGTTTAAATTAGGAGATATAATTCAAGAAATATGGCTTTTTGCTGGAAATGATGTGATTGAACCACTTAAAGCTCAATTCCCTAAATTTAAGATTATTAATTGGGGGAGTTATGGAGCTGATATTATTCCTTGCAATATATCAAAAGGTAAAGGCGTTTTGAAAGTAATAGAATATATGGGATATAGTCTAGATCATACATATTGTATTGGTGATGGTGATAATGATGTTGATATGTTTAAAGAAGTAGGAACATCAATTTGTATGGAAAATGGATCACCAAAAGCAAAATCTGCCGCAACTTTTATTGGTTTTAATGTAAGTGATGATGGTTTAATGAAAAATATTCAAACATATATTATGAATAAAAAATAAAATATGCTATACAAATATAGCATATTTTTATTCTTCACCTTTAAAAACAATTTTACTGGAATTATCGGGAATATAGAAAGGATCATCTTTGTTAATGCGATCGACAAATAATATACCATTTAGATGATCATATTCATGTTGAAATACCACGGCAGGATAGCCTTTAAGTCTAATTTGCACTTTATGGACCTTTCCTTTATCATATATTAACGTTGATAATGTGACACGTTTAGGACGATGGATATATCCTTTCGCAACTCTGTCAACAGATAAACAACCTTCTCCTCCTTCAAGATAAGTAAGTTCCTCGGAATAACTGATGATTTTAGGATTAATCATAGGGTAATAATGTTCTTTCCCATTTTCATCAAAACAATAAATAACCAACATTTTTTTATTAACTCCAACTTGTGGTGCCGCAATACCAACTGCTGGACGCAAGTTGTATTTTTTAGCTACTTCACTATCAATAGAGTTAAAAATATATTCAATCATTTGATCCATGACTTTTTTAGTTTCATCACTTAGTGGTTGTTCTACATCTACGGATTTTTCTCTTAAAAGGGGATTTCCTTCCCTTATTATATCTTTCATTGTATACATAATTGTTACCTCTTTATTTATAAATATTATACTAGAAATTGCGATAAAATACAAGCAAAAAGAAAACTGCCGATTATTCAGCAGTCTTTTAATTATTATTAATTACCAACGTGCAGTGCCAATAATAACAAGAAGAATAAATAATACAAGTATTAATGCATAGCCATAACCATTACCGCCACATCCAGTGTTGCAAGTATTTACAGGTTGGCAACAATTAAAACCATAATTTGGTTGATACATAGTCTCCCCTCCTTTTGATTACTATATAATATGAAAAATAGTTATTTAATGATTATGCGAAAACCCAAAAAGATAATTCATATTAATTTATAAAATATGCAAACTATGATACAATATATATGGTGATTATATGAAACAAAAATATGAAAATGAACTATCTTTATCGATTGATTATGATTTATTCACAACCGAAGAAATTGTGAAAATATTTAATTTCTATTCGTTTATGGAAAGATGTCATCATCACCATATTAAAGAAGATGAAATCATTAGTAGATATAATGAATATCGTAGTATTATCAATAATCAATCATTGCAAAAAAAGTATGATAAAAATTTTGAAAAAGCCACAGGCATATCAATATATAAAATAATAACGGGAATTGGATATAAGTATTAATCTATATATTATTTTCATTTCCCCTTATGCCGAGATAATTTTCAAGACGACTAATGCGCTTTAACATTTCATTGTTTAAGCGTTTTAATTCGTTGATTTCGGATTGCAATCTTCCTAAATCATAGTTATTAGGCGCAACTTCTTGATATCCATACATATATCCAGGAACTCCTGTATAGGTGTTTGCGTTTGGATTTGGCATAGGATTATTATATCTTGTATCTTTTCGCTTAAAAAACATAATACTACCTCCTTTCAGTTTATATTATGATAATAATCTAGATTTTGCGACAAAATAGTCACCAAATATAGACATAAGTAATAAATTATATTAGGGGTGAAAAAATGGCAAGCAGAATGGATGAGTTTCGTGAATTTGTTAAAGTTCATCCTTTAGTTAGAGATGAAGTAAAAAGTGGAACACGATCTTGGCAACAAATATATGAGGATTGGTATATAATGGGGGATGGAGACGATATCTGGGGTAAGTATAAAACTCAAGCAAGTTCAACTCCTACGGAAAACAAAAAACTTGAAGATTTGTTAACTTCAGAAAATTTGAAAAATATATGGGGATATGTTAAGAAGATAAATCCGGATTCAATTAGTAAAACCTTAAATACTATCCAAAAAGTATTGCAAATAACGCAAAGCTTTGGGGGAAGGAATGTAAGTAGCTTATATAATGCTAATTACAACAGTTGGTGGGATTAATGAGACAAGACATTTTGAGTAAACTTTATGGGGATGATCTATACTTAACCTATCTAAGATATCATCCCAAGTGGTATGTAATCCTCAATGAACATCCTGAAGCTTATAGTGATTTTGAAAAAGAAGTAAAGGTGAATTTAAAACTAACAACATATGATAAGATTGATAATCTCCGTAAACAAGTAGATTTCATTAATGGAATTTTGAAATACTTAAATAGTTCCAATTGATAATATGTCAAGGTATTTTACTTGACACATATATTACAATATGATATAATAATTGCGTAATAATAAATAGGAGGAATAATATGTCTGTAAAAATTAGATCTCAAAGATTTGGTTCAAAGAAAAGTCCTTTTTATCGTATTGTTGTAACTGATTCACGTAATCCTCGTGATGGTCGTTTCATTGAAATCGTTGGAACATACAATCCTTTAACAAATCCTGCAACAGTTAAATTTGATGAAGAAAAAGTTTTAGGATGGTTAGAAAAAGGCGCAAAACCAACAGATACAGTAAAATCTTTATTATCAAAAGAAGGTATTATTGCAAAATTTACAAGCAACAAAACTTCAAAATAGGTGAGTATAATGGCTGAAATTAATTATGTTACTTTAGTTTCTGAATTAGTTAAGCCGCTTGTTAGTCGCCCTGAGGTAGTAGAAGTTAGGGTTAATACCCTTAATGATAAAGAAGTAGCTATTCAAGTTATGGTTCATCCTACTGATCTTGGACGAGTTATTGGAAAACATGGACGAGTAGCAAGTGCCATTAGGACTTTAACTCATGCTGCCGCAACACGAAATGATCAAGTTGTGACCATAGATTTTACAAGTCTTGAATAATATCCAACATTTGTTGGATATTTTTTTGTCATATATTGTCATATATGATAACCATATTGATTGCAAAAAAAGCATTTATAAGGTATAATATCTACCGTCATATAAACATATGTTTATATATAGATATAAAAAGTAAGAAAGGGTGAGTATATGGAATTAACAACTTATGATCATGTTAATCGATTAGCAGATACACTTTCTCTTTTAGGAGAACCTATAAGACTATCAATTGTCGTTTATTTGCTAAATAAAAAAGCTAATGTATCGGATATAACAAATCATCTTGATGTTAGTCAACCAGCAGTATCGCATCACTTGCGTCTTTTAAAAGCTGCTCGCATTCTAAAAAGTGAAAAGAAAGGTAAACTTGTGTATTATAGTATCATTGATGATCACATTAAAAATTTGATTGAACTTGGACTTGTTCACATGACACATGGTGAATGATATGGCAGAGATGATTAGAAATTACCAACTTTCTAAGATTGAAAGTAACAACTATAAACGTATAATTAATAATATAAAGAAAATAAAAGAAATAAAGAGCGCAACTATCGATAAAGAAAAAAATATCTTAAGAATAGAAGTCAGCATTGAAGCAAATCCTAATCGCTTAGCAAAGAAAATAGAACGTTTAGAAGAAGAAATTGTCAAAGCTATTCTTAAATATGAAAAAAATGTAACGCTAGAACCAATTACGAACAAAGAACAATATCGTAAAGTACTTTATTTAAAGGGGTTAGATTGTGCTCATTGTGCCACAAAAATTGAAACGATTGCGAAAAGAAAACTTGAATATAATAAAATCTTTGTAGACTATAATACATTTAGATTTATTATTGAAAGTAGTAATAAAGAACAAATGGATAATATCATTCCTCTGGTGACTGAGATTGCACATATGGTAGATGATCGTATTGAGGTTACTGAACAACATATTCGAAAAGAAGAAGCAACTAAAGAGGAAAAACATAAAAATGATTTTAGATTATTTACCATCATTTTAAGTATAATATTATTTATAATCGGACAACTTGCAATAGTTAAATTTGATTTGCGTGATATAAAAGGAATATTTACCCATGAAGATTCCTTCATAATCACAAATTCATACGAATTAATTCATATGGTTTTGTTATCAATAGTATATTTTTTAGTAGGATATCCGGTAATATGGCAGTTCTTAAAAAATATAGTGCACGGTCGTTTTTTCGATGAAAATAGTTTGATGACAATCGCTAGTATTGGCGCCATTGTTACAGCTCATTATGTTGAATCAATTATGGTTTTAACGCTTTTCCAAATAGGTGAGTTCTTACAACATCATGCGGTAGACAGATGTCGAAGTTCAATTGAAGAACTACTAAAAATCGATATTAAATATGCAAAACTAAAAAAAGGCGATGAAATCGTTGAACTTGATGTTGAAAGTATTTTACCTGATGATATAATTGTTGTCAATAAAGGGGAAATGATTCCTTTAGATGGTATTTTAGTTAATCACAATACTTTTGTCGATACTAAAAATTTAACAGGAGAATCCTTAGTTAGAGAAATCACCAAAGGTGAAACATTGATGGCAGGAACAGTTAATATGGGTGATGTAATCGAACTAAAAGTACTAAGACCATACTCTGAATCAATGATAACTAAGATATTAGATATGGTTGAGAATGCTTCAGCTTCTAAAGCTAAAGCAGAAACCTTTATTACGAAATTTTCTAAATACTATACGCCAGTTGTGTTGATACTAGCTGTCATAATCGGTGTATTAGGTTATTTCATAGATACAACCTTCATGATGCCAGCAATAATGGCTAATACTTATAGAACGGAAAAAATCTTGGAGTGGGTTTATCGTTCCATGTTGTTTTTAGTTATATCTTGTCCTTGTGCCCTTGTTATTTCAATTCCTCTTTGTTTCTTTATGGGAATTGGGGTTGCAAGTAAACGTGGTATTCTAGTTAAAGGAAGCAATTATCTAGAAGCTTTATGTAATGTTGAAAATATCGTTTTTGATAAAACTGGAACAATTACTAAAGGCGAGTTTAAAATTAAAAAAGTGTCCCCCGCAACACCTGATGTTTCGGAAGAAACGCTAGTTAGAAATCTAATTTATGTAGAGTTTTATTCTAATCATCCTATTGGTTCATCGATTGTTGATGATTATGGTAGAGAAAATGTAATTTCCGAGATTATCAGTGAGTTTAGTACTTTATCTGGGGGAGCTAAAGCATTAATCAATGGTAACAAAGTCATAGTAGGAAATTACAAATTAATGCAATCATTAAAGTATGAAGTTCCTAAAGTAGAAGAAAACGGACTTGTCATATATATTATCAAAGAAAAGGTATATTTGGGATATGTTGTAATCGGTGATGTTGTTAAAGATGAAGCAGCTGAATCTATTCGCATACTTAAAAATCAAGGCGTACCTAATATATATATGTTAACAGGTGATTCAAAAGGAATTGCGGAAGAAACGGCCGAAATTGTCGGGGTAGATAAAGTATACTCTGAGTTACTACCTGATGAAAAAGTAACTATTCTTCAAGAAATAAAAGAGTTGGCTTCTAAGAAGGGAAAAACAATCTTTGTTGGTGATGGTATAAATGATGCTCCTGTTATCGCAACAAGTGATGTTGGTATTGCGATGGGTAGAGCTGGTAGTGATGCAACCATTGCGGTAGCAGATATCGTAATTATGAGTGATGACTTACGTCGTTTACCTGATATGATTCATATTGCTAAGTTAACGCGTAAAAAAGTAATACAAAATATCGTTCTTTCACTTTCAGTTAAGTTTTTAGTAATGATTGCATCAGTTAATCCATTCGTTACTGTTCCTCTATGGGTAGCTATTTTTTCGGATGTTGGTATTTCCTTAATAGCAATATTTAACTCTATTTTTATTCTAAGATCATTTGATAAGAAAAAAAGAGACAAATATGAGGTGACAAATGAGTAAAAGCAAAGATGAATTAATTGAGATAGGTCAAATAGTCGGTGTATTCGGCATAAAAGGTGAATTAAAAGTAGCAAGTGAAAGTGATTTTATCGATTATCGTTTTAGAGTTGGAGCTAAGGTAATATTTTCCAATAAAATAGAGTATACGATAACTTCATCAAGAATTCATAAGGGAAAAGTATTAATTACAATCAATGATATTTATGATATTAATCAAGTTCTTGAATTTGTAGGTATGAAAATATATGCTTTAAAGAGTGATGTTCCTCCTATTAATGAAAATGAATATTATGTTGAATCTTTAATTGACCTTGATGTATATAATACAGATAATTTATATTTGGGTAAAGTCACAGATGTAATTGAAATACCAAGTGGATATATTATTGAAATTATTGATGAAAAAAATAAACGTTTTTTAATGCCTTTTGTAGATGAATATGTTAAAGCAATTGATGATGAAAAAATGATAATCCAAGAAATTGAAGGTTTGCGCTCATGAAATTTGATATTTTAACGCTTTTTCCTGAAATGTTTACCGGAATATTCGAAAGTTCAATTCTTAAAAGAGCCATTGAAAATAAAATAATTGAATGTCAAACAATAAATTTTAGAGCCTTTTCAGGTAATAAACACAATACTGTTGATGATTATGCATATAGTGGAGGGGCAGGAATGCTCATAAGGGTTGATCCTATCCATCGTGCTCTACAAAGTATTGATAATTATCAAGATGCATACGTAATCTTAACTTCACCAAGTGGTACTCCTTTTTCCCAACAAAAAGCAATAGAACTATCAAAAATGAATCACTTAATAATCATATGTGGACACTATGAAGGAATAGATGCTCGTGTCTTAAACTATGTAAATGAAGAAATTTCTATTGGTGATTATGTTCTAACTGGTGGTGAAATGCCTGCCGCAATCATTGTTGATGCGGTAAGTAGAATGATACCAGGTGTAATAAGTGATTCTTCAATAGATACGGAATCATTTAATGATAGTTTACTTGAATATCCACAATATACAAGACCACAAGTTTATGATGGTCAAAGTGTTCCCGAAATATTAATATCTGGTCATCATGCAAAAATAAGAAAATGGCAACGTTATGAAGCACTTAAAAAAACTTTTATCGTTAGACCAGATCTCTTACAAAAAGCAACACTTTCACCTGAAGATTTTGCAATGCTTGAAGAAATAAAAAAAGAAATATCTACGCAAAAACTTTAAAATGAATCATTACATCAAAACTAATGAAATGATGGAATGTTGAAAGGAAAAATATGAAAAAAATAATTTGTAATCTAATTTTAATTTTTGTATCTTGCCTTTGTTTTGTATCTTGCATAAGCAATGGCACGGGTACAACTACTCATACCATTACTTACTATTCTAACGGAGTACAAGTAGAACATACTCCTGCAACCTACAAAGAAGGAGAAATAACTTACCTTCTTCCTCTTGAGTTAGAAGGCTGTACTTTCTTAGGTTGGTATGAAGATGAAACCTATAGTGGTAGTGAAATCAAATTCATAGATTCAGAATCAACCAAAGATTATGTGTTGTATGCAAAATGGCAAGAGAGTATTGATATCGACGATGATTTAAGCATTGCTATTAATAATATGAAAAACTATAGTTATATATTTGCTTATGCATCAACCGATGGTGAAGATTCATATTATTGTACTTATGAAGTATGTGATAATAATATTAAATCTATGTATGAATATGGGGAATATACCGCAATTGAATATATAGCATATGTTGATGGTGTCTACTATTATTATGGTGAAAACTTAGATGGATCTTTTTATGCTATTGCTGAAAGCGAACCATATTTTGAAGAATATACTTCTTACTTTGATCTTATTGATTTTGATAGTTTAGATGCATCAATGTTTGAATTAAAAGATAATACATATCAATTAATTAACCAAAATAAAGTTAATGAAGTTGTATCGAACTTAATTGGTGAGTCTGATGGTGAAGTCTATACTGATCTACAAATAACAGTTGAAAATGATGTTATTACCTATATTACTATCAAGTCAATCTTTACATATGAAAATGTTGACTATGACTATGAATATGAAATCTTATTTGATAAGCATGGTCAAACCTCATTTAAACTACCAGAAGTGGAAATAATGTCCACAACCATGACAACTGCAGAAGTAATCAATGCAATTGATGGTGAAAGTGTAATAGTAAAAGGAATAGTAACGGGACTTGTCGGAAATAACTTTTATCTAGAAGATGAAGTTGGAGCTCTTTATGTATATCTTGGCAGTACAAATGTTGAGTGGTTATGTCCAGGAATGGAGGTAGTTGTTCAAGGTACAAAAGATACATATAAAGGATTAGTTGAAGTTACATCAGTATCAACAATTGAAGAAACAGGAACCCAGTATGAATTAGAAGCTAGTGAATTAAGCAATACGTCAACTAATGTATTAAATCAAAATGTATGCAAGTTAGTCACTATTCATAATTTAACGAAAATATCAGGAACCGTTGATCCATCTAAAGATTCAAGCTTAACCTTCAGTGATGGCGTCAATACAGTTACTGTCTTTGTTTCGAAATATCTATCAACAGAAACAAAGAATAACTTAAAATCAATTTTTGATAATCTTAATGATGTGATAACAATCGAAAATGCCGTTATAGGATATTTTAATGCTCCCCAAATTGTAATTACGGAATCTTCTAAATTAGTACAATCACAAACGGAAGTAACAGAAGTAGGATTAAGTACTAACCTAAGTAAAGTAGTAGTAGATTTAAATACTTCCTTTGAAGATGCTATGTCTAAAGTAACAATTTCGGTCAAAAAATCGAATGGAACATCTGAACCAATCTTACTTGTGGATTGCGAATTAGTATATACTTATGATTCTTCAATTGAAAATACGATTCCAGTATTAATTAAATATCACGGATTTGAAGTATCCATTACTATTGAAGTTAAAGATATGAGTAATATCAGTTTATCAAAAATTGATAATGGAGAAGTACTAGAAGATATATATGCTTCTTATGGAATAACAAGAGGTTTACCATCTGTAGGTCATCCTAAAGTCTTAGTAATGCCTATTGCCTTTACGGATTATCCAGCACCAAATAATATGACAAATATTTTGGAAAAAGCTTTCTTTGGAACTGAAGAAGATACTGGCTGGGAAAGCTTACAAAGTTATTATTATAAATCTTCATATGGTAAATTAACTATTGAAGGTACCGTTCTTCCAGTATTTAATACGGGAAATAATGCTAGTTATTATGAAACAAAAAATCGAAGTGAAACTGATATTTTAAAAGAAGCACTCGAATATTATGATTCACAAGTAAACTATGCCGATTACGATACAGACAATGATGGATATATCGATGGTATCTATCTCGTATATACAGCTTCCATTGATTATGTCAATAGTGATACTATTTGGTGGGCCTTTACTTCTGAATATTTTACTTCCGATTATGAATACTATGATGGGGTTGAAGCTGATTTCTATTTGTTTGCAGGATATGATTTCTTATTTGAAGATTTAGCGTCGGGCCATAGTATTACATATAATATGGAGACATTTATTCACGAAACTGGTCATATGTTAGGACTAGATGATTACTATGATTATGATGAAAATAGTGGTCCTAATGGTGGCATTGGTGGTGGCGATATGATGGACTTTAATGTCGGTGATCATAATGCTTTCAGTAAAGTAATTCTTGGATGGACTGATGCATACTTAATGGAAGGTACTACCGCAACCATAACGCTAGGATCTTTCGCTTCTACAGGTGATTGTTTAATTATCGGTAAAGATTTTAATGGTAGTTATTTTGATGAATATTATATTATTGATTTTTATACTCCTGATGGACTAAATGAAATAGAAAAAGGATATTCTGGATTATTCTCAACATCTGGAATTAGAGTTTATCATATTGATGCTACTCTTAATGATAATGAAGTCAATTCGATATGGGACGTATATTCTTACAATAATGGCTTGACTGAGCATAAACTAATAGAATTAGTTGAAGCAGATCGTAGTAACGATATAACAAGTGGTGGATATAGCAGTAATTCAGACCTATTCCAAGTAGGTACAAGTTTTACTTGGGCTACATGGTATGATGGAACTAACGCTGGATTTACTATAACTGTAGACTCTACTTGCGCAACTGAGGCTACTATTACAATAACATATTAAAAAAACGGTCAAATTCGTAATGAATTTGACCTTTATAATTCTAATTTAATGTAATTTTATTATCTTCAATTGTAATTAATCTTTGTTTATATAATGCGCCAACTGCTCTTTTAAAAGCACTCTTGCTCATTTTAAAATATTTACTAATCTCTTCAGGAGTTGATGCATTTCCAAGAGGAATCATACCACCCATGTTTTTAAGATAGTTTAAAATTGTATCACTATCAGTTAGTCTAGCATACTCTTTTTGTTCAATAGTTGATGCCATATAATGACCATGCTCATTAATATGAATAATTTTACAAGTAACCTCTTCACCAATATGATAATACTTTCTTAAATAACTCTTATAGATAAAGACGAACTGATATTGTCTTGTACAAATAGTAATCCCTTCTTGCGATATGCTTATAACATTTCCTGATACAGTTGTATTCTTAGAAAGAAGAGGAACTTGAGTTTTTACATCATCGCGACAAAGAGGTCTTGCAATTAGTTGCTTTGCTTTTTCAATTAAAATACAAGGAATCTCCTCACCACATTTAGGCCATCCTTTAATCGTACTAGGAAGGTAATCTTTTGATAATAAAATATCTTTGGATATTCCAATATTAACAAAAACACCTGTACTTTCTAGCGTATTAACGACTTTTACAAAACCAAAATGGGAAGTAGTAATCATCGGTTCTTCCATTGTGGCACATAGTCTTTTTTTGCCATCATAATATAAGAAGGCCTTAATTTTTTCCCCGGGTTCAAGTTTTCTTGTTGCTTGATTAAAATGAAGAAATACATAAGTAGTAAGTTCATCATCATCAGGACTTAAAGTATAACTTATATCTGTTTCTCTTTTAACAACAAAAGAGTTAATCTCTCCAATATGTAGTGGCATATTATATCCTCCTATTATATATCTATCATATCATAAAATGAAAAAAAATCTATTTATTTAGCATTTTAAAATATTACATATATATATTTCATCATTTCAAATGACTTGCATTTTTCTAGGCTTTATGGTATAATATATAAGCAAACATGGTATTCCGCTGATATGACCCAAGTTGATATGGAATATGAATGAATACCAGAAGATAAAGGAGAGATAATATGAGTCAACAATTAATTAAAGCAGTAACTCAATCTTACATGCGTGATGACATTCCAGAGTTTCGTCCTGGTGATACTGTAAGAGTACATGTAAAGATTAAAGAAGGTGACCGCGAAAGAATCCAAGTATTTGAAGGATTAGTAATTGGCCGTCATGGTGGTGGCATCAGTGAAACTTACACAGTTCGTAAGATTTCATCAGGTGTTGGTGTTGAAAGAATTTTCCCTGTTCATTCACCAATGGTTGCGAAAATTGAAGTAGTACGTCTTGGTAAAGTACGTCGTGCTAAACTTAACTACATTCGTGGATTATCTGCAAAATCTGCAAGAATCAAAGAACGTCGTAATTAATTTTAACAACAAGATTATACAAGGAGTAATTCCTTGTATTTTTTTGTCTTATTTGCTTGATAATAATCTATAATAATGTTATAATATATAATAGATAAAAATGTAAATAAAAAAATGGAGGCCCTATATGGATCAAAGTAGAAAGAAAAAAATATTAATAGGAGTAATTGGTATTTCATTATTTACGATTGGATTAATCCTATTTATTGTTGGCTTTACAATTAAACGACCTGTTGTAACATTTGTAAATTATGATGGTACGGTTTTATGTGAAGCTCCTACCGCAATAGGAAAAACGGCAACATATACTGGAGAAAAACCAACGAAACCATCTGATAAAGTAGGTTATACGAATGTTTTTGTTGGATGGGAACCTAGTATTGAAGATGTTAGAGAAGATCGTACTGTAACGGCTGTTTATGAAAGTAAAATTGTAAACTATACTATTGACTATGAATTAAATGGTGGTAAACAACCAACAAATACAACTATTAAAACTAATTATAATGTAAATGATAGTTTTACCCTTCCTATTCCAACTAAGCCTCTATGTACTTTTGAAGGTTGGTATACAACAATCAAATTTTCAGGAAATCCTGTTTCAGAAATAAAAGTTGGCACAACAGGCAACAAGAAGTTTTACGCAAAATGGGATGTGCCTACATACCAAATTAATTATGTCCTTGATGGTGGAAAGTTTGACAACAATCCGGTTGATAGTTATGCGGTTGATAAAGCAGTAACTTTATCAACACCAAAATGCGATGGAAAAATATTTGGCGGATGGTATACCAGTAACACTTTTGAAGAAGAAACTAAAATAACAGCGACTACTGCTGGTGTAACTAGTGGCGATTTAACTGTATATGCAAAATGGTTATATCAAATAAATTATGAATTAGATGGTGGTTTTGTTGCCAAGACAGATGCCAAAACTTATTGTAGTTTATTTGGTGTAGTTTTACCAGAACCTCACAAAATAGGTTACAGTTTTGCGGGATGGTATCTAAATGAAGAATTAACTGGTGAAACTGTAACAGAAATAGAAGCTGGTCATACAGGTGATTATACTGTTTATGCTAAATGGGAAAAAGTTAACGAAGGAGAAGTGTTCGTAGAAAATGGTGTTGAATACATCTATTTTGGACATTACGCACAAACAGTTGTCGCAGATGCAAATCTTATAACTGAACTTAATGCAGTTCTTGATAAGCAAACGAATAAAGCTGAGTTAAATGGTGAAACTTATTTTTATGTAAAAGCAACTCCAGCTGATTCAGTTTATCGCTTTAGTACTGCTATTAAAAAAGGAACAAGTTCAAGTGATTTAATTGAAAAAGATAAAGGTTATTTCTTTAAAGCAGAACCAATCAAATGGCGTGTTATTAAATCAAATGATGGTAAATTAACTTTACTTAGTGAGTATGTTCTTGACTATCAAGTATTTGATACTAAATCAAATAACTATGAAGAATCACACATTCGTAAATGGTTAAATGAAACCTTCTTAACAGGTGCCTTTAATGCAGAAGAACTAGCCAAAATCGTAACAACAACAGTTAGCAATAGTGCTAGTTCAACTTCAACTTCATCTAATAAGTTTGCATGTAATGATACTTTAGATAAAGTATTCTTGTTATCTTATGAAGAAGCAACAAGCCTTGCCTATGGATTTAGAACAAGCTATGATGTAGAAGATCCTGCAAAAGCAACTTTCGCATCTGACTATGCAAAAGCTTTAGGTATTAAAATCACTACTTCTAATGCACTATATGGACAAACTTCATGGATGTTACGTTCTCCATTTAATGTAGAAAAGAGTATCAGTTATGTAAATGGTGTTAAAACAAGTTCAACTGATAAAGTAAACTATATAGAAAAATATGCAAGTTCTATTGCCAAATATGGAGTAAGACCTGTTATTGTAATTGAATTATAATTTCTATAAAATAAGAAGATCCGGTAAAACCGGATTTTTTTATTTAGGTTGTAAATTATAGTGGTATCATACTAATAAAAATAGATATACTTATATAATTCTTAGGCATCCAATTTTTATTAAATTGACAATATTTATTATAATTTTTAAAAATAATATTAAGTATAATATTAGAAACAATTTAATTATATTGAACCATCAAATCATCACTTGCATATAATGTAGTGGTGATTTTTTGTGAAGTATTTTCTTGTGGGTATTAAAGGAACAGGAATGAGTGCACTAGCCTGTTTATTACAAGATTTAGGTAATGAGGTAGTAGGAAGTGACTATCCTAACCAGTATTTTACTGATCAAATTCTTGAAGAAAGAAAAATTAAAATATATAATTTTAATGAAGCAAAATTTGACGCAAGTTATATCTATATTATTGGTCTAGCATTTAATGAAGATAACGACGATGTTAAAAAAATAAAAAAGAATCATTACAAACATTATTACTATAATGACTTTATTGGACATGAACTAGATATGGATATTATTGCTGTAAGTGGTACACATGGCAAAACGACCACTACAACGTTTTTATCACAGATGCTGAATAATAAAGTTTCTTACATTATTGGTGATGGAACGGGAAAAGGAATAAAAGAAAGTAATAAACTTGTATTAGAAGCATGCGAATATAAGAATCATTTTTTAGCATATCAACCTGAGATTTTGTTAATTAATAATATTGAATTAGATCATCCGGATTTCTTTAAAAATATAAATGAGGTAGTATCAAGTTTTCAAAAAATAGTAGATCAGTCAAAATTAGCTGTTGTCAATGGTGATGATATAAACATAAAAAAACTAACATTTAATAAAGTTATTAAAGTCGGTCAAGATCAAACCAATGATGTAATTTTTAAAGTAATTAAGACCAATAAAGAAGGAACATTTATAAATATAAAAGAGAAAAATAAAATATATGCTGTCTTTATTCCCTTTTTTGGTATTCATCTTGTCTATGATTTTGTGATGGCATATGTTGCATGCAGGTTATTAGGTGTTAATCCTCATATTCAAGATTTAACTTTACCAAAACGTAGAATGACAGAACATAAATACGGAAAGACTATTCTCATCGATGATTATGGACATCATCCAACAGAGATTAAATCATTGTATAATAGTATTAAAGAAAAATACCATAATTATAAAATTAATGTTATCTTTCAACCACATACTTACTCGCGAACTTTAACTTTAAAAAAAGAGTTTAAAGAGGCCTTGTCACTATTTGATGCAGTATATTTAGATAAAGTATTTCCATCATCAAGAGAAGAAGAAAGTACATTTAAACAATTGAAAATAAATAAGATTTTTAAAAAATATCGTTCATTCACTCCATCTATTATTGATTTAATTAATCCAAATAATTCGGAAGTATGGGTATTCCTTGGAGCAGGGACAATTAATGGTTATATTAAAAAGGTTATAGGTCATAAATGAAAATAATATATTTTATTTTCATTTTTATTTATACTTATACTTGCAATTATATTTTTTTTATGATATAATAATGTGAAAAGATTGTTTAAATGAGGTGTTTTATGAAAGGAGATAACAAATACAGTAGTCAAATTAAAATTTATGATGTAGCTGGAGCAGCTGGCGTTTCACTTGCTACCGTTTCACGTGTTTTAAATCATCCAGAAAAAGTAAAACCCGGCACAAGAGAGAAAATTAATAAAATAATCAGAGAGTTAGGATATAAACCTAACCTAAATGCGAAAGGACTTGCAAGTTCAAAGTCAACAACGGTTGCAGTTGTGGTTCCTGAACTAACTCGTAGTAGTATAGCAGGCATGGTTGATGGTATCGCTGATTGTGCAAATAGAAGAGGATACTTACTTAGACTTTTTGTCAATCGTCCTATGCAAGAAAATGAAAATGTAAAGGAACACGAAAAAGAACTATGGGGTCTAATTATGAGTTCAAGTGTTGATGGCGTTTTGTATATAAACGATGAAATCAGCGATGAGCAATTAGAGATAATGAAAGAACAAAATACCAGTCTTGTTTTAACCAATACAGTATGTAGTGATAAAGATATCCCTTCAGTTTCTATTGATTATTTCAAAGCTGCATATGATATTACCAAAGAAATGATTAGACGTGGTAATAAGAATATTTGGATTGTTACAACTATTAGAAAATATGTTGTTAATGATCTAAAAGTTGACGGATATTCTACCGCAATGCAAGAGGAAGGTCTTACTCCTTATGTTGTCAAAGTCTCAGGTAAGACAGAGTTAAACCAACCTGCATTTGAAGAAGAACTAAAAAATGGATATCCAGATGTGGCAATTGTTGTACGTGACTCAATGGCAGTTTCATTCATTAATGTTGCAAGAAAATTAAAGATTCAAGTTCCTGATGATATGCAAGTGATTGGTTTCCAAAATACTAAATACGCTGAACTTTCAAGACCAACCCTAACTTGTATTAATACTCCAATCTACGAACTTGGAGAAGCCGCAATGGATTTACTAACTGACTTTATGGAAGAACGCGTTAGTGATGAAAATCCAATTAATCAATTAATTAATTTTGATATTGTATGGCGTGATTCAACTAAGAACAATTAATTGATGTATTTTTCTATTAATATTTATATTAGTTAAGAAAAAATATTAGAAGTATTATTTACGTCCTTAGAAATGACTTCATCTTTTTAAGGACTTTTTATTATAAGAAAGAGGTAAGAAAATGACATTATTTGAAGAATTAAAGTGGCGTGGACTAATCCACAATATTACAGATGAAAAGATTATTGATAAAATAAATAAAGGGGAGGTTACTTTCTATTTAGGAACTGACCCAACTGGTGATAGTCTTCATGTAGGACATATGCTTGTCTTTTTATTTGCGAAAAGACTTGAAAAAGTTGGAAATAAACCTATCTTTTTAATTGGTGGAGCTACTGGTTTTATTGGTGACCCTAAACCAAGTAGTGAACGTCAATTATTATCACATGAAGTAATTGAACATAACGCTAATTGCTTGTATAAGCAAGTATCTAATTTATTTAATTGCGAAATGGTAAATAATTATGATTGGACTCATGATATTGATATTTTAACTTTCCTTAGAAAGTATGGAAAATTCTTTAATGTTAGTTATATGATTAATAAAGAAACCGTTAAAGCTCGTTTAGAATCAGGAATATCCTATACTGAGTTTTCTTATCAAATTCTACAAGCGTTAGATTTTGAACATTTATTTGCAAATAAAAATTGTATTCTTCAAATTGGTGGTCAAGACCAATGGGGCAATATTACTGGCGGGCTTGAGTTAATACGTAAAATTCATGGAGCGGATGCTGAAGCATATGGTGTTACAATTCCGCTTTTTACAAAGAGTGATGGAACAAAATTTGGTAAGAGTGAAGGTGGGGCGGTATGGCTTGATCCGGAAAAGACATCTCCATATGCTTTCTATCAATTTTGGATTAATACCCCAGATAGTGATGTTATTAGAGAATTAAAACAATTCACTTTCCTAACTAAAGAAGAAATTGAAGCATTAGAAGTAAGTTTTAATAATGAACCACATAAACGTGCGGCCCAAAAAGCTCTCGCAAAAGAAATGACCGTGATGGTACATGGACTTGAAGCATATAATCAAGCGGTAAAACTATCAGAAGCATTATTTAGTGGTGATATTTCTAAACTAACTAAAGAAGAAATTGAAACATTATTTTCAGGAGTTCCAACGCTAAAAGTAACTGAAGATATTGCTTTGATTGATGCTTTAGTTGGGGTACATGCCGCATCAAGTAAACGCGAGGCACGTGATTTTATTACTAATGGTGCAACTCTTGTTAATGGTGTTCAACATAGAGATTTAACAACAACCTTGACAAAAGCCAATGCCATTGGTAGCACATATTCAGTAATAAGAAGAGGAAAGAAAAATTATTATTTAATTATTCACGAATAAAAAGGAAGAAAAAAACATGAAAGCAATTGAAGCATTCGATCAATTAGTATTAGATAGTATTAAAGAAGGAGCATTTCCTGGTGCTAATTATGCGATAATTTTTAAAGATGCTGTTTATATGAATTCATTAGGAAATAAGAGTTTATATCCAAATGTAGAAGTTAATAGTATTGATACTTTATATGATATGGCTTCCTTAACTAAGATTGTGTGTACAACAACTTGTGCTTTGAAGTTAATTGAGGAAGGTAAACTAAGACTATATGCTCCGGTAAAAAAATATTTTCCTGAATTTCCTTTTGATAATATCAATATATGGAATTTAATGACACATACTTCGGGTTTACCAGAAGGAGTGACGGGATTAAAAGAAGTTAAATGTCCTCAAGATGTGTGGGATAAAATCCTAAATATTGAACTTAAGTATGAACCAGGAACAAAAATTCATTATTCTGATATTGGTTATATTGTTCTTGGAAAGGTGATTGAAAATATAACAAAAACACCATTAAACGAATATTCTAAAAAGGAAATTTTCGATAAGCTAAAAATGTATGATACATCTTTTTTACCAACCGATATAAAGCGATGTGCTCCTACAGAAAAACGCGATGATTGCTTTTGCCATGGAATTGTAAGAGGCGTTGTTCATGATGAAACCTCACTTTGTCTTGGTAAAGTGGCTGGTCATGCTGGACTTTTCTCAACAGTAAAAGATGTAGTAAATTTCCTTTCAATGATTCTTAATGAAGGGGTTTTTGAAGGTAAAAAGTTTTTATCAGCTCAAACAATTGATCTTTTATATACCCCACAAGTAGAAGAAAAAACGGGTGTATCACTTGAAGGAAATCGCCGTAGCCTTGGTTGGATTAACCGAGGAACTGGTTCTAGTGCAGGTGAACTTACAAGTCGTGATACCATTTTACATACTGGTTTTACAGGAACAAACATTTGGGTTGATCGACAAAACGAAGTTGCATTTGTACTTTTAACTAATCGAGTACATCCAACGCGTAGTAATATACTCCATATGGATGCACGTGCTCGTTTAGCTAATTTTATTATTGCTCATTTAGATGAAATTCATAATAACAAATAGGAGGAATTAATATGAAAACTATTCTTGCAATAGGTGGCCATATCGGTGATATGGAATTAACTGCCGGTGGTGTTTTAGCATCAAATGCGGTAAAAGGAGGCAAAAATATCATTATGGCTCTAACCGCTGGAGAAAGAGGGAATCCCCCTCATATGACACCTAGTGAATATCGCCTTCAAAAAGTACAAGAAGCCGATACTTTCGCAAAACTAGTTAATGGTGAATCGATTGTTTTAGACTATGCTGATGGAGAACTTCCACTTAATGATGAAGTAGTAAACCAAGTCGTAGAAGTAATTGTAAAATACAAACCAAGTGTAATCCTTACGCATTGGAAAAGCACGATGCATCGCGATCACCATAACACACATCTTATAGTTCAAGAAGCACAATTTAGAGCAGGTGTAGTCGGAAATAAAAATGGAGAAAGACACTATGCACCAGTATATTTTTGTGAAAACTGGGAAGACAGTGATGAGTTTACTCCATATGTTTATGTTGATATAACTGATGGATTTGAACTATGGAAGAAAGCCATTCAAACACACTGGTTTATTATGAATAGTAAAGATTTTAAATATTTTGATTATTACACATCCCTTGCTAGATGTCGTGGAGCCTTAATGAAAAGACAATATGCGGAAAGCTTTGCTGTTTTAGAAAGGCAAAAGAAAGTATTTAAGGATGAATTATAATGAAAGAATTATTTAAAAAATTTGCGTTTTTAATTTTAAGTTTATTTATTATCTTTAGTTTTTCTGTTCCAACCTATGCGCTAGAAGAAGGAGAAACCTACCTTTTGTCATTTAAAGATGGTACTAGTGGACAACGTGTTTATCACTATGGTACTGGTGAACCAGTAACTTTGCCAACTAAATATTTTACTTATGAAGCAGAAATGCGTGGCGTATGGGTGGCAACCGTATATAATATCGCGATTAGTAAACAAGAAGATACATCTTCATCTTCGATTAGAGCATATCAAAATGAGTTTATTACGATATTAGATCGAATGAGTGAATTTGGTATGAATACACTTTTCTTTCAAATACGTCCATCTAATGATGCTTTTTATAAATCAGAACTTAATCCATGGAGTGAATTCTTAGTAGGACCTGGCATTGATCCTGGATGGGATCCACTTGAATGGATGATTGAAGAAACCCATAAAAGAGGGTTCGACTTTCAATGTTGGATGAATGCATATCGTGTAACGACAGAAAGTGTGCTTCCAGACAGTACTAAAAATGCTAGTTCTTACTCAAATAGTGAACTTACATCTTTTAAAGAACAAGCAATAAATAAACTAGCAGAAGGCAATTTTGCTCGTTTACATCCAGAGTATGTAGTAATGGGAGAAAGTGACACGCGTTTAATCCTAAATCCGAGTGAACCAGCGGTTCAAGAATTCATCGTTGCCTCCCTTCAAGAAATTATCGAAAACTATGATATCGATGGTATGCACTTTGATGATTATTTTTATCTAAACGGTGATATTTCAAGTGACTATGTTAACACCAACTTTGCGGGGGGTGAAAAGTACGATAGTACATTATCAGGAGTAAATATTTTAAATGATTTAGGTAATTATCAAGAATATTTAAATAATGATACTAAATATAGTCATATGGAAAGAGGATATACCCTTGGCGATTTTAGAAGAGAAAATGTCAATGTTCTAATGCGAAAGATTAGAAATATGGTAGATAAATATAACCAAGAAAATAACGATTGTGTTGAATTTGGCTCAAAACCAGCTGCGGTATGGCGTAGTAATAGCGAATACTGTGGTGGCTCATCACGTTGCGATGTCAATGGTTCTAACACTGCTAGTGAAGCATATTCATCTTATTCAGATATATTTGCGGACACATGGCAATGGGTCAAAGAAGGATTAGTTGACTATGTAGCCCCACAAGTTTATTATGCTTTTGAAGATAACTATGCTCCATATGCTGATGTTGTCGATTGGTGGGCTAAGATGGTTACGGAATTAAACGAGGAACGTGTAGCACAAGGTTTAAAAGAAATTAAGCTTTATATCGCTCATGGAATATATAAATATCGTGACAATAAAACGCAATTTTATAATGCAGCAGAGATACGTAACCAGATTGTATATAATAAAAAATACTCTGTAATTAAAGGATCTGCACTTTATTCATATGAAAATCTTTATGTATATACCTCAGATACGCACGAAAAAGGCATTACATATTTAAAAAATAATTGGGCATCAAAACCAGTATATCCTCTTCCTCACGGTGAGGATGATTCAGCAGGTTTATGTATCAACAATTATTCAATTACAAAAGATACCTTAGATAATACAGTAAAGATTAGTTTTCCAAGTGTTGAAAAAGCACGTGTATATGGAGTATATAAAGTATTAAAAGGACAACCTTTTGATCAATCAGATCTTAACTCGCGAATACTTGTTAAATACTCTCCATATGCTATTGGTAAGACAGAGTCTTTAAGTATTAGTGAATATGATGAGAATTATGATTATTATGTAAAAGTTGTTTCCACAAATGGATATATCTCTTCAATAACTACTAAACTTGATTTTTCCAATATCCAAGAGTTTCAATCCATCAACATTAATGCTTTATCACCAATTAGTTGTGAATTATTATGTGATGAAACAATTAACATCAACGCAAAAGTTAGCAATCCACTTCAAAAAAATCTAACCTATAAAGTATGGTATTATGAAAAAGGTGTGGATAAACATCGTTTGATTGCAGAGGGAAATGTAGTTGATGATGAAATCTCATTTGCTTATAAAGCATATGGTTTTGTAACAAATGAGTCATCGTTAAGAATTGAGGTAACCGATGGAACAGTGTCGACATATATTGATACACCACAGTTTAATACAGTATTAACAAAGAACTATGCATATGTTGCTAAAACGAATAATCTAGAAAACAAATATATGCCTTCATCACAAATACCATTAGATTTCACTATTAATAATACAAGTAACAATCCTTTTGATTATGAATTGACGCTTAAAAACATTCAAACAAATGAAGAAAAAGTAATAGAAAAACAAGAAAATATAATAAGCCCTAATATTTCAATAAATCTAACTAATCTTGATGAAGGAACCTATTATGCATTAATAGCAATTACTCAAGAAGGTAAAACTAATTATTATCAGACATCTTCGTTTGAAGTATCAACACCGCATTTCCTTGATTTATGTAAGATATCGGTTAATATTGGTGAGGCTGAAGTCCAAATATTGGTTGATTTCCCATCCAGTTGTATCCGTCAAATGTATAAAATATTGATTGTTGATGAAGATGATAATGAAATTTTTGAAATCAACAGTGGCAAGGTACTTTCTTTTAATACAGAGAACTACTGGTATTTTGGTGCATCAACGTATAAAAACATCAAAGTAAAAGTAATAGTTGGAGAAAACGAGTGGTATGCCACAAGTGTTAGTGATAGTTTTTCTCTCAATGTTAAAGAAGAAACCCCTGATAATCCACCTATTAATAATGATGATTTACCAACCGAAGATAACGGAAAAGGATGTAGTTGCAAGAAAAATACCATAGTAATCTTCAATAGCATTATTTGTTTATTAGGATTAACTATAATTATTAGAAAAAGAAAATAGAGGAATAAACTCCTAAAGAATCATTTAAGTCTTTCTTGTCTGGTTCTTTAGAAATTTATTCCTTTTTTTATTTAAACGCTTTTGTTGATAAAATTTTGTTTTTATTATATAATAATTTAAGAAAATATAGAGGTGATTATCTTGAAAATATATGATACACATAGTGATGTGTTTTATAACTTATATAGTAGATCGCAACAACATTGTATAGATCCATTTAAAAAGTATCATCTTGATGCTTTAACCAAAGGAGAAGTAAAAGGTGGTATTTGGGTTGTATATAGTGAGCATGATTTTGATGTTTATGAAGCTTATAAAATAGCTTTAGATGCATTTAGACCATATGAACAAAACTATCATGTAATTAAAGGCTTGGAAGGGCTTAGAAACGTTCATAATCTTGATGAATTAAATCGTTTATATGAATTAGGTATAAGACATGCAAGTTTAACCTGGAATGAAGAAAATCATCTTGCGACCGGGGTTGCGGGAGAAAAAGAGCGAGGATTAACTAATCTTGGCAAGCAGTTCCTTGATTATATGTATGACCATCATATGATTATAGATGTTTCGCACCTTAATATCAAAAGTTTTTATGATGTAATTGAGTATATGCCTCATAATATTATCGCAAGTCATTCTAATGCATTCGCATTAAGCGATCATCGCAGAAATTTAAACGATGATCAATTACGAGTTTTACGTGAAGTAAACGGATATGTAGGTGCTGTTTCGGCTCGTAATTTTGTATCAAAAAATCCATCATACCAGAATACTATCGGTTTAGCTAATCAGATTATCTATTTAGGAGAAAAACTTGGAATTGACCATGTAATGTTAGGACTTGACATCATGGACTATCTTTCTGATTATGAAGGTGAAAATGCAAATCTTGATAATTTAAAAGGACATATGGATGCTCAAAATATTATAACAGAACTGTTAAATCGCGGTTTAAGTTTAAATGAAGTTGAACAAATCGCATATCGTAATTTTGAAAATTACAAGAAAGGAATTAAATTAGATGAATAAAGTTTTAAAAAAAGTATTATTTTCTTTTCTTCTGTTTACGCTTTGTTTAATACCCGTAAGTATGATTAAAGTAAATGCAACTTGGGGAGGAAGCAGTAGTGTTAATGCTAAAACATATGAACAACCAATTGAAGAAATGCGTGCTATCTGGGTTGCGACAGTTGGTAATTTAAATATTGCTAAGCAATTAGGTACGGATGATGCCTCAATTGAAAAATGGAAACAAAATTATATATCTATACTAGATAATGCAGAATCAAATAATTTTAATACTATTATCTTCCAAGTAAGACCAGCAAATGATGCTTTTTATCCATCAAAATATAACCCATGGAGTGACTATCTTGTTGGATATGGTATTGACCCTGGTTGGGATCCTCTTGCATGGATGATTGAAGTAACGCATGAAAGAGGTATGGATTATCATGCTTGGTTAAATCCATATCGTGTTACAACATTTACACTATCAAGTATTACTGAAAATGGTAAAATCGTTGATGTTGATGTTGAGACATTGAATACGAATAAATATAATTATTTTAGTGGCCTTAGCGATAAAGCTGGAGATATTGATAATCCGATTAAGGAATCAAAAAATGAATTATTACATGATGTTGTGGTAGGATCAGAAGGATTATGTATCTTAAATCCGGCTTCACCTAAAGTGCAAGCACATATTGAAAACACCATCACAGAGTTAGTTGAAAACTACGATATTGATGGTATCCATTTTGATGATTATTTTTATCCTAATGATACAGGTTATGCGGGAAGTAATGCACAGTATAAAGGTTATACTTATTCGCTTGAACCATGGATTGATATGAGTGATTATAAAGCATATGTGGAAACATGTAATAATATGGGAACAACTGCCCTTTCCATTTATAATTGGCGTCGTGAAAATGTCAATGCGTTAATTGAAAATTTAGGAACAGTTATTCGCACTATCAATCAAACAAAAGAAAGAAAATGCGCCTTTGGTATTTCTCCTGCCGCTCGATATGCTCCAACTATTGAAGCATGTAGTTCAGAACCACAACGTGGGGTAGAAGGAGGAATGACGGGAAGTTGTTATAACTACTATTCATACTCTGATTTATATGCAGATACATACAAATGGGCTAAAGAAGAATGGATTGATTACATTACTCCTCAGAACTATACTAATTTAAATAGTGATTATGATGATATCGCAAAATGGTGGAGTAATGCCTTAGAAGGTAGTCAGACCAAACTTTATATGGGAACAGCTTTATATCAAGTTAAGCCATCATGGGGTAATGGTAAACTCGAAATGTATTATCAACTTTTATACAATGATACCTATGTAAAAAATATTAGTGGCTACTTTATGTTTAGTTACTCATCCCTTTTAGATAGTAACGGAAGTGGCGCAATGGCTACGGTAAATAAAGTCTTATGGAAAAATAGTGCTTTAACTCCTACCTATCCTCATTATCAATACGAAAAGAAAGTATCAAGTAACGCTACTATTAAGAAAGTATCAATGCAAGAAAATGAGGTAAGCATCAAGATTTCCGCAGTTGATAATGCCAAAGGATATGGTATTTTTAAACTTAATGCGGAAAACCAAACACCTGTTGATACATCATCATTTGATCAATCTTCTTTAGTGTGCTTAGAGATAAATCCTACTAATCCATTAGAATTTACTAAAGAGGAAGGATATAATTATTATTTAGTAACTTTTGATCAAGATAATTCGATTTATTCAGAATTTGAAGAAATCAATCTTACAAATGCTGCTCCGATAGTTGAGGCAAGTCTTGATAAAGCGGAATATATCTATGGTGATATAGTCAAAATAAATGTGAAAATAACGGATAGTGATAGCACAAATTATTTAATGAATATTTCCTATGCAACAAATGGAATAAATTATAGTTTGCCAATTTGTGTAAATGAAGAAGTAAATACTTTTGAAATTGAAAAAGAGTTTACAATACCTGAGACATCAACTACAAATGGAAAAATAAAAGTTACAATCATTGATATGTGGAATGAAGTGTCGCAAGAATTAGATATTAAAGTAAAAAGTAGAAATCCAATTGTTACAATTGCAAAAGTAGAAGACATAACCCCTAATGATAGTATATTACTATCATTCGATGTAAGTGATGATGGTTATGGTAGGGTATCATATCAAATTTATTTCGCAAAAGGAAATGCTGATTTTGAACTAGTACTTGATGGTAATGCTCGCAATGAAACAGTTGAATATACGCAATATTTTGTTAGTGAAACTAAAAATTGTCAGTTTAAAGTAGTCGTTTCTGATGGTGAAAATGAAACAATTGCTTTTAGTAATATTTTTAATGTTGCAGAAACCGAAGAACCTACGCCTGATCCCCTTCCATCGATTGATCCAACACCAACCCCATCTAAAGGATGCAAGTGTCAAAAAAACAGTAGTATGTTCTTTTCCTTGACCATTGCTTTTAGTCTTGTATTAATAATACTTAGAAAGAAGGAACACTAAAATGAAATTAAAAAAATATAATACTAATGAGTACGTACATTACTGGAATTCAGCTGAGATAGTTATGATTCCCGAATATGAGAAAAAACCAAATGAAGTAAGAGGCGTATGGGTCTCAACGGTTGCAAATATTGATACACCTAAAGGATTACCAGTAGAAGAATATAAAGCATATTTATCAAAAATGATAGAAAACATAGCTAGTTATAATATTAATACAATTATTTTTCAAGTTAGACCAATGAGTGATGCTTTCTACCCATCCAAATTAAATCCGTGGTCACGCTTTATAACAGGAGTAGAAGGACAAGATCCTGGATTTGACGTGTTTGCATATGTAATTGAAACAGCCAAAAAATACAACATTAAAGTTCACGCTTGGATGAATCCTTATCGCGTTTCAAGTGCTTCACTTGAACAACTTGGGAAAACAAAAGAGGAATTTTTGGAAACACTTGCCACAAATAATTTTGCTCGCCTTCACCCTGAACATACAATCGTTGATGGAGCAGGTAAAATCATTCTTTCTCCAAGTCATCCTGAAGTAATTGATTTTGTAACTAAATCAATTATTGAGGTTGCAGAAAACTATGATATTGAAGGTGTTCATATAGATGATTACTTCTACCCATATGCTAAAATTCCAGAAACAAACGAACATGAAGATTATTTAAAATATCGTGCTTGTGAATCACAAACACTAGATGACTTCAGAAGAATGAATGTCGATATTATGATAAAAAATATTCATGATGAATTGAAAAATTTGTTTAGCAAAACTGGAAAGAAAGTCCAATTTGGTATTAGTCCTTTCGCCATCTATCGTACCCATTCATCAATTGTAGAAGGTGGTTGGGAATGTGGATCATACAATTCTAAAGGAGCATTACAATGCTATTCAGAATTATATTCAGATGTTTACAAATGGATGAAGGAACATTGGATTGATTATGTTGTTCCTCAAATTTATTTCCCATTTGAACGCCAAGATGTTACTTATCATGATTTAACAAGATGGTGGAGTAACATTGCAAAGGAAACTGATACTATACTATATATTGGTACTGGTTTATATCAAATGGGATCAAATGAGTTTTGGCAAAATCCTGATGAAATTGTAAATCAACTTGCTTTCAATCAAAATTTTGAAAATATTGCGGGTAGTATTTTCTTTACATATCATGATTTGGTAAAAGGACAAAACGAAATAAAAGATCAATCTTTAGATAAGATAAAAAATATTTGGACCAAATAAAGATAACAATTAGCCCTTATTGAAGGGCTAATTTTTTATTTATTTTGACAATTTATGCTAATTTCGTTTTTTAGTTGTTTATCACTGTCAATAACTTTGCAAAATGTCCCTAAAAAAATTAAACATAAGCGTATTCTT
>JBJEEE010000035.1:0-3502 GCA_051872775.1 Bacilli bacterium | reverse complement strand
AAGAATACGCTTATGTTTAATTTTTTTTGGGACATTTTGCAAAGTTATTGACATGCTTATATTAAATTTTATTTATACAATTTACATAATTAGTAAAAAATATATAATAATTGTAAGATTATTTATAATGACATAAAGGGCAAAATATGATATAATACATAAAAAGGAAGGGACGATATAATGTTTTTTTCACCTGCCAATCCAGATACAGCATTAGGAATGTATAGTCCTGGTTATTTCGTTACATTATTATTTTTTTTAATAATAACGATAGTAGCTATAATCTTATCACGTAATATGCCAAAAGAAATAGTAAGAAAAGTAATCATTGTAATTGGTGTTTTTTTATGGATTACTGAGTTTATTAAAATGTTTTTTACTTATTATAATTATGGAATCAAAAAAGTAGAGTTTATTCCCCTATATTTTTGTAGTATGACGATGTATGCTTGTATGTTACTTTGTTTTAACAAAGAAGTATTAGATAAAGTTGCATGTTCATTCTTATTTTTCGGTGGTATAATTGGCGCAATCGCTTTTTTTGCTCATCCAAGTGCGTGTATTCCTAATTATCCATTATTTCATTTTATGACTATTAGAACTTTTATATATCATTCTTTAATGATTTACATGGGTTTTTTAATAGTCTTAACAGGTTTTTATAATCCTAGTAAAACTCATTTTAAATACTATTTATGTTTCCTTACTATTACATTTGTATTAGCATATCTTATCAATATTATAACTGGTTCTAATCTTATGTATATCCAAGAACCTATAGATATAAAGCTATCACAAATTGTATATGAATATACAAAAGGCTTTTATCCTTTTATTTTTGGTGCACTTGAAGCAATAGTTCCCTTCTGGATTAGTTATGGTATTTATGCTTTAATATGTAGAATAAAAACTAACAAAGAAGTAAGCATAGCAACTAATTAGTATAAATCACTCATTTTAGGATAATACTAAAAAATGGGTGAAAATAATGAATAATAAATCAATTTGGAATGAATCCATTCCCCATACGAATTATCCTACCCTAGATCATGATATAACGGTGGATACGGCAATTGTTGGAGGTGGCCTTGCGGGTATACTTACAGCTTATTATTTAAAGAAAGCAGGAATAAATACCGTTGTACTTGAAAAAGATCATATTGGATGTGGAATAACGAGTAAAACTACGGCCTTTATTAGTCAGATTCATGACATTAAGTTATCAGATAGAATAAAAAAACTAGGACTTAAGAAAACTAAATTATTTGTTGATGCCAATACTGAGGCAATTTACGAATATCAGAAGTTAAATCAAAAATATCAATTTGATTTTGAAGTAGTTCCTCATATTGTATATGTAGAAAAAGACAAGCAAATCCTTGATGATGAAATGAAAGCTTATAATCAACTTGGTATTACTTATGATTACTTAGAAAAAATCGAACTTCCTCAAAAAATATGTGGAGCTTTATCAATACCAAATCAAGCTCAAATGAATCCCTTAAAACTAATAAATGAACTAGCAAAAACGCTAAATATTTATGAAAATTCCCTTGTTACAAGTATAACTTCACATCAATTAATCGTCAATGGTCATCGGGTAAGTGCTAAAAGAATAATTGTGGCAACTCATTTTCCTTTTATTAAACGATGGGGAGCATTCTTTATGAAGATGTATCAAAAAACTTCATATGTAATAGCACTTAGTAATAAAGAACCTCTTAAAGCCCTATATACGGGATATGACCAAGATAAACTATATTTTAGATCATATCATGACTTTATATTAATAGGTGGAAATGATGCAAGATGTGGGTTTACTAAAAACGCATTTGATGTACTTGAAAACTATCAAAAAACATATTTTCCTAATTCAAAGATAATCAAACGCTTTGTAAATCAAGATTGCATCACTTTAGATGATTTACCATATATTGGTTTATACTCAACATTACATCAAAATATTTATGTTTTAACGGGCTTTAATCTATGGGGTATGACCCAAGCAATGATTGGCGCAAAGGTTATTACGGACATGATTAAAGGATGTGAAAATAAATATCAATCATTATTTAATCCTCATCGTCATGTAATAAACAAGGTATTAGGGGAAAACATTCTCCTATATATGAAACGCCTTTTTATATTAAAAAATAAATGCCCTCATATGAAGGCCTCGCTTATTTGGAATGAAGAAGAACACACTTGGGACTGTCCCTGCCATGGATCAAAACTAGATCAAGATGGTAAAATCCTAAATGGACCAACAATGAAAAATCTAAATATTACAAAAAATAAAACAATAGTTAATCAAATAAACAAATAATTTTAAGGAGTACTTATGAAAAAAATCGTAAAACGAATTGCACTAGTAATCAGTATAATATTAATAACCCTAATTATTATTGTGGGAGGATATGCAATTTATGTATTTAGTACATATTATCGTCTTGATGATAACATCAAATTAGATATAAATGAAGGATCAGATCAATCTTTTGTTTTATCAAAAGATTATAAAGTAATGTCATTTAATATTGGCTTTGGTGCATATGAGCCAGACTTTGGTTTCTTTATGGATGGTGGTAGTGAGTCTAGAGCTTTCTCTAAAGAAAGATTAACTAATAATATAAAGAGTATTGCGAAATTTATTAATGAACAAAATCCTGATTATATTTTCTTACAAGAAGTAGATGAATACGCAACTCGTTCCCATTACTTTAATGAACGAGACTTTATGGTTAGTAAACTACTAGGATATGACAGTAATTTTGCGCAAAACTGGGATTCTCCTTATCTATTTTATCCAATATTTAAACCACATGGTAAAGCTAAAACAGGAATAATGACATTTTCTAGAACAAGTCTTTTAGAGGCAATTCGTTACCGTCTTCCAGTTGAAACAGGTGTATCTAAAATAGTTGATTTGGATCGAAGTTACACCAAAAGTTATACTAAAATCGATAGTAATCACTACTTAGTACTATACAATGCTCATCTTTCCGCATACACAACAGATGGTAAGATTGCGGAAGAACAAGCAGAAATTCTGATAAGTGACATGCAACAAGAAGTTGCAAATGGCAACTATGTCATCTGTGGCGGAGACTTCAATAAAGATTTACTTGCGGACATTCCCAATGAACTATCACAAAATAAAGGAGAATACACATGGGCTCAACCATTCCCAAAAGTGTATTTAGAAGGAACTGATTTGAATCTTATTTCTCCATATGATCCAGAAAATCCGGTACCAAGTTGTCGTAATGCCGATGGACCATATAACGAACAACAATATGTATTAACAGTAGATGGCTTTATTGTATCAAATAACATTAACATTAAATCATATCGCGTAATTAATACGAACTTTCAATATTCAGACCATAATCCGGTAGAACTAATATTTAGTATTAATGAATAAAACAATACTCACTTAAAAGTTATAGGTTCTTTAGAATTAGTTGGGGTTTTGAAAAAAGCTCTAGAATTAGTTGGGGTG
>JBJEEE010000034.1:0-14951 GCA_051872775.1 Bacilli bacterium | reverse complement strand
ATTGGGACATTTTCTAAAAATAACTATTAAGACATTATCATAAGTTAAACACATTATTAAATCTTAAGGTATAAAATAATTGCTAAAATAGTTAAAATATGGTATAATACTAAAGTCAAAAATTTTTTAGACAAATAAAATAAATGTTATACTGGAGGAAATGATGGAAAATAATTACATTAATGATGCATTACTTGCGAAGATTTCAAAAGAACAAAATGTAAAGATTACGCAAATTAATGCAGTGCTACAACTAATTGAACAAGGTGCAACAGTACCTTTTATCGCTCGTTATCGTAAAGAAGTAACTGGCAATCTTGATGAAGAACAAATTCGCGCTATTTACACTGAATGGGAGTATGGACAAAAACTAGCTGCTCGTAAAGAAGATGTAATGCGTTTAATTGAAGAAAAAGGAAAATTAACGGAAGAAATTAAACAAGCTATTATTGTTGCCACTAAACTTTCGGAAATTGAAGACATATATCGTCCATTTAAGGAAAAGAAGAAAACTCGTGCTACAGATGCTAAGAAAAAAGGATTAGATCCACTTGCGGAATACTTATTAAGTTTTCCAACTGAAGGTGATGTACTTGAAGAAGCAAGTAAGTATGTAACAAATCTTGAAGGTAAAACCGAAGAAGAAATAGAAGCAATGAAAAAAGAAGGCGTCATTGTTAATAGTGCTGAAGAAGCACTTCGTGGTGCTAAAGATATTATTGCGGAAATCGTTTCTGATGAGCCTCGTTATCGTACATGGATTAGAAATAATTTCTTAAATTTTGCAAAGATTAAATCTGAAGTAAAAGATGATACTCTTGATGAAAAGAGAGTATATGAAATGTACTACGATTATGAAGAACCAATCAAAACAGTCAAATTACATCGAATCCTTGCTTTAAATCGTGCTGAATCAGAAAAAGTAATTAAAGTAAGTATCGTTGAAAATCGTGATTTAGTTATTTTATATATTGTTAAAGATAAAATTGGTGATGAACATATGTCATCAATTACTGCTCCATTTGTGCAAGAAGCATGTGAAGATGGATATGATCGTTTAATTAAGCCAGCCATCGTTCGTGAAATTAGAGCTGAGTTAAAAGACAAAGCAGAAGATCAAGCAGTTCATATTTTTGGTGAAAACTTAAGAAATTACTTATTACAAGCTCCAATGAAAGGTAAAACAGTACTAGGAGTTGACCCTGCATATCGTACAGGTTGTAAACTTTGTGTTGTAGATGCTACTGGAAAAGTTCTTGAAAAGAGTGTAATGTATCCTCACCAAAAACAAAAAGGTGAAGTAGTTCCTCCAGGAAGATATGAAAACGCAATTGAGATTTTCCTTGATTTAGTTAATAGACATAATGTTGAAATTGTTGCTATTGGTAATGGTACAGCAAGTCGTGAAACTGAAAGTTTTGTTGCAGAACAATTAAAACATGCTGATCATCCTGTAAAATACATCATTGTTAATGAAGCTGGTGCTTCTGTATATTCTGCATCTGATTTAGCTCGTGAAGAATTCCCTGATTACTCAGTAGAAGAACGTTCAGCTGCTTCAATCGCAAGACGTTTACAAGATCCACTTGCTGAACTTGTAAAGATTGAACCAAAAGCTATCGGTGTAGGTCAATATCAACATGACGTAACGCAAAGTAAGTTAACAGAATCACTTGACTTTGTAGTAGAAACTGCTGTTAACCAAGTTGGTGTTAACATTAATACAGCATCAGTGTCCTTACTACAATATGTTGCTGGTCTAAACGCTGCTTCCGCAAAAAAAATAGTAGCACATCGTGATGCTAATGGACGTTTTGTTACAAGAGAAGATATCAAGGTAAAAGGAGTTGGACCAAAAGCCTTAGAACAAGCAATTGGTTTCTTAAGAATTGTTGATGGTACAGAACCACTTGATATGACCGCAATCCATCCTGAAAGCTATGAGATTGCAAGAAGTATCTTAACTAAACTTGGCTTTACATCAGCAGATTTAGGTAAAGCAGAATTAGTAGAAAAAGTAAAATCACTTACACTTGAAGAAAAAAATGAAATGATTAAAGAATTAAATGTTGGTGAATATACTTTAAACGATATTTTAGATGCTTTTGTTTCTCCACTACGTGACCCACGTGATGAGATTGAAGCTCCAGTTTTAAGAAGTGATGTTTTACATCTTGAAGACTTAAAACCTGGAATGGAACTTCAAGGTACAGTTCGTAACGTTGTTGATTTTGGTGCCTTTGTTGATTGTGGCGTTAAAGATGATGGTTTAGTTCATATTTCTAAAATGTCTAAAGGTTATATTAAACATCCTCTTGATGCAGTAAGTGTTGGCCAAATTGTTAAAGTTTGGGTTCTTGATGTTGATTTAAAGAAGAGCCGTCTTCAACTTACAATGATTGATCCTAATCAACCTGAACCAGAAAAAAAGAAAAAACAAGCAAAAACAGCTTAATCTGCATAATATTATAGTATAATATAGACAAAATTATAGAGGAGGAGTTCTATGGTATTAGAAAAAGTTGCTGAAATAATAGCAAAAGAATTAAATTCAAAAAAAGAAAACATTACAATGGAAACAAGATTAGTGGAAGATTTAGGTGCTGATTCACTTGATGCGGTTGAAATTATGTTTGCCCTTGAAGAAGAATTCGGAATCGAAATCGATGATGATTCTGCACAAAGCATTAAAACTGTTGGCGATCTAGTTAACTATATCGAAAAATTACAAAAATAATAAAGATTAAAGAGTAAGTTTGCATTATGGAATGATGCTATTCAAACAGATAAGCGTCAGGCCATAAATGTAGACTTGCTTTTTGTTATTATGTAATATAATTGATAAATTGATTCAATTATGATAAAATTATTAAATAAGGAGCATTAAAATGATTACCAAGGATTTTCTTCCCGGACATTCTGATATTACTATTTATCAGGATGACGAAATGTTTAGAATAAATACGGATACTCAAGTATTAGGTGAATTTATTGAAGTATATAGGAATGATGTTGTATTAGATATGGGTACTAATACAGGTGCATTATTACTTTATGCAAGTTTATTTCATCCTAAGAAATTAATCGGGCTTGATATAAATGAACGCTCATTAGCACTTGCTAAACGTAATTTATTAGTTAATAATATTGATAATTTTGAATTAGTACATGATGATATAATCACCTACAAAGGAGAAGAAGTAGATGTAATTATTTGCAATCCCCCTTATTTTAAGACCAAGACAGATAACTTATGTGAAAATGAATATCTTGCTTTGGCCAAACATGAAGGTAACTTAACTATAGATAAATTAATTGCTTCAATTAGAAGAAACTTAAAAAACTATGGTACTGTTTATTTACTATATCAATCATCACGTTTGCAAGAATTAATGATTGAACTTAAAAAGAATAAACTAAGAGTTAAAACCATCAAGTTTGTGTATGACGAGCATAAACCATATTCAAATGTGGTCTTAATTAAAGCCGTAAAAGGTGGTAATGTTGGTATGAATGTGGAAAAACCAATAATAATAGAAAGGAATAATTTATGAAAACAATTTTAACAATAATTTTTGGTTTAATATTAGTAGTAAGTGCAGGATTAGCTTTTCTTGCTTTTTCAAAAAAAACATCAAAAGCAAAAAAAGTAGTTGCTTGTATCTTTTGTGCGGTTGCGGCAATTGCCTTTATAATCATCCCTTATGGATTTTATCAAGTAGAGTCAGGGGAAGCAGCTGTATTGAAACATTTTGGACAAGCTACAAGTAGAGTTGATGCAGGACTACACTGGCGTTTTTGGGTTAGTGATGAACCAGTAATATATGATCTAAAAACCCAAGAAAGTAAACAAACTTTTGAAGCATACTCACAAGATGCTCAACCAATGACAGCTGAACTAACTATTCAATTTAAAGCTCAACCCGAAAATTTAATTAAAATAAATGAAGTATATGGTTCACTAGAAGTATTAAAAGAACGTATTTTAGGTGTTGCAAACGAAAAAGCACGTGTTGTACTTTCACGTTCTTCCGCAATGGTAATTATTGAAAATCGTGCTAATCTTTCAAATGAAGTTCAAGCAGAAATTGAAAGCATTAGTGATATGTATTTTGTGGATATTACTATGATCGTAATTGAAGATATTTCATTTAATGAAGCTTTTGAAAATGCAGTTGAACAAAAAATGATTGCGGAACAACAAAAACTACAAGCAGAGTATGATAAAGAAACAGCTATCATTAAAGCAGAACAAGAACTAGAAGTTGCAAAAAAAGCAGCTGAAGCCGAACTTGCAAAAGCTAAAGCATCAGCTCAAGCTCAAATTGAAATTGCAAATGCAGAAGCAGAAAAAATCAGAATTAAATCAGTAGAAGTAGCTAAAATGTTAGGTTTTACAATTACAGAAGATGGCAATATTGATATGACAGGTAAATCTGCAGAAGAAATTAAGCTAATAAGTGATTACTTAAAGTATATTGAATATCTAGCAACTTGGGACGGTAAACTTCCTGAAGTAGTAGGTGGAAACACAACTTCAGTTGTAATGCCAAGTCCAGAAGGTGAGTAGCATTATTTCATAATTAAAAATAATAGTAACAAATATATTTTTAGTTAATCTCAATAAAAGATTTACGTTTTTATCATTATTTGACAATATCAAACATAGTTAAAACAATGATGATACTCAAATAATACTTGATTCTAATATGTATTGATATTGGGAAAATAGATATTAAATATGCATAATAAATACTAAAAATAATAATAATTAAGAGATATTTACACATACTAATATTTCAACCTATGTTTTATAATGTTTACATATGGTTTTAGTATGAGAGTATCAAGTATTTAGTACCTATACTTCAAAAAAGTATAGGTACTTAAGTTATTTATAAAAATAGTTTTTTAAGAATATAAAAATTATAGTTAAAATAAATAGGAGGTTTTTATGACAAAAACTAATAAGCTTAATTATGTTATAAATTTAATGTTTTTTCTTTATTTTGCCGTTTTAATAGTTGAAAGATCAATATCGCTATCATTAACTTTTGTTAATAAGATAGATATATTTAATAGTTTCTTTTCAATCTTAGTTTATTTTTCAATTTTTTTATCTCTTACTGGTTTTTTAGTTTATTTAGTTATCAAGTGTAAAAAAAATATGAAAGCTCTGTTTTCTTTAAAAAATGATGATTTGTCTTTTAATGACTTAATTATTGCTGGAGGAATTCTACTTATTTCAGGAATGATGCATAGTGAATATACGCTAAATATATTGCAATTTATCTCTTATGGATTCTTCATTTTAGCAATAGTATTAAAGGTAATTTCAATTCAAAATAAAGTAAAAAATAATATTATTTTATATCTATCACTTATTTATCTTGTTTCCTATTCTATGGCAATACCTGTTACATATCAAACATTCTTAGATTATAGTAATATTTACCATGTCATATCTCTAATAGCATCATATTCACTCGTAGGTATTTTTACTTATATGACATACAAATTGTTTAATAATAATGAAAATTTATTTAGTTATCTTTATATCATTCCTGCGATAGTATTCGATGTATTCTTAATTGCTTTCAGATGGAAAGAAAAAGTTAATGTTTTCGTTTTAATTTTTATTAGTTTAAGCGTTATTTTATTTATAATAGGACAAATAATTACTTTAATTAAAAAAAGATAAAATAATTGGTTTTAGAAACTTTTTTTGGATACGATTAAGGAAAAACTAATATTATTTATCTAGGTTTTGTAGAATCTCTTATGATTTATGTTAAGGAAACCAAAGTAAATGACATTGTATATTGTTGAAAGGATAAAATCAAATCTTATTGTATAGTATTATTTTTACAAGAAGCCTATATCCTCATAATTATTAATGAAAGGATATGGTAAAATAGTAATATAAAGTGTATAACTCTGACAATATAGAGATGTAAGGTATCATATGTTCAAGAGCCGCATTATGAAAATATTATAAAAGAAGAAATTGACCTAACAAATAATTATGATTACACGTAAAATGTGTAATATGGTAATTATACGTTAGGTCACTTTTTATTTTATTTAAAAATTTATCTCTATCAGAGATAGCCATTATTGCTTTTGGGATACAAATGATTGTAGGAGTATTTGTTGGTGTACAGTCTAAAATAATTGGTAAAGGCTTTTGAAATGGATTTGCTAATCATCTAAATGAAAAATGGGCACAAACCCTAGCTATAACTACCGCAATATATCTAATATCAGTCGGACTACCTAAACTGTTTGATATGTTTTCAGATTGCTTTATCGCTGGTACATTAGTATTAACTGAATCATGATTAGTAAAAATTGAAGATATAAAACCAGGGGATAAAGTATATGCATATGATGAAAAAACAAATAAAAAACAACTAAAAGAAGTAAAACAAGTATTTAGAAACAAGACAAAAGAATGGCTTCATCTCGTAGTACAAAATACTAAAACAAATGAAAAAAGAAATAGTCTGTACCCTAAATCATCGAATTTTTGTTAAAAACAAAGGTTGGATAAAAGCAAGCCAAATTATTGAAAGTGATAAAACATTATTGTATAATAATGATGAAGCAAAAGTAATTAGAAAAACAATTCAAAAACTAGATGAATATGATACAATCTATAATTTTGAAGTAGAAGAACTTCATAATTATTATGTAGGAAACCTAAATGTATTAGTTCATAATGACTGTGTAACTACTCCAGATGGAAAACCATTATATAGAGGTGGTAACAAGTTTAAATTAAGAGGACAAGATTATGCTTTAGATGGTGATTACTTTGAAACAATGCGAAAAGGCCCATCAGTTAATACTAGTATAAATGAAACTGCCTCACATGGTAAACCACATAAATTAATCAAAATGCCTGATGGGTTGGGATTAAAACAAGACGGAAATGATCCTGGTCATTACATTATAGTTCCTACTAGGAAAATGCATTTAGATGAATTTCGACAGTTATTAAATGAAATAGTATTAGAATGAGTAGTATAATTTTTTAAGTAATATGGAGGTAAAAAATGTGTTGTTTGTATGTAAGTGATAGATCACATATGGCAGATTATGAAATTGCTGAATGTGGATTTCGACCTGATTTAGTTTTGGAAGTAGATGGTGTATATTATTACATTCATTTTGCGACTTTTTCATGGATTCAGTGGCGTGCCACAAAAGAACTTTGGGGAGAGTACTATGTATTTTCTCATAATCTATTTATTGTCGATGATGTAAGTTTAAAAAACATTGTTAAAGTTGTTAAATATAATGTAGAACATAATAAACACTTAGACCTAGTTAGTGGAATAGATTATCTAATAAAAGCAGGATATTTTGACCCCAAAACATGGAAAAAAATAAATATAAAAATTAATAAAAGATAAAGAAAGGAGTAAAACATATGTTTTATATCTATGTTAGTGATGATTCAGAAGAAGCCAATGAAAAATATAGATTATTAGGTGAAAGATCAGATATAGTAATAGAATGTGATGGTAAATATTATGACTTAAATTGTATGTCATTTAAAAATATGAAAAAGAACATACGTGCAAGTAATTATTTATATGTAAAAAACTTACTTCCTTTAGAAGAAGTAACCTTAGAACAAATTATTGATATTCTAAGATTCAATAATAGTGGTCAATCTTTTGCCCGAGGTTTTAGTTCATTAAAAGAGGGTACAACCAAAGATTTAACAAACTATAAAAAAATATCAATAGAATAAAAATAAAATAATAATCAAGAATAGTAGAAGTAAAATATAGTCTTCTGCTATTTTTATTATTAAACATTAAAAGTTTTTTATTAAAAGGTTTGACATTAAATGTATTTTATTTTATAATAATATTGAGGTGATATGATGGAAAACGAACAAAAAGTAGAAAAAAAGACGGTGGCAAAAAAGAGTCCAACCAAGAAAAGTACATCAGTAAAAACAAAGATTGACCCTAAAACTGGTACATTAAAAGTAGTTGAAAAGAAGACAACTCCTAAAACAACTACCAAGAAGTCAAGCAGTAAAACAACTACTACAAAAAAAACAACAACTAAAAAAACTACTTCAACCAAGAAGACAACTGCGACTACTAAGAAACCTACTGCTCCTAAAAAACAAGTTGTTGTAGTAGATGATACTCCTATTACTCCAGTTGTTGTAGTCGATGAGACCCCAATTACACCAATTGTTGTAGTAGATAGTGAAGTAAAAGAAGAAGTACCCGTTGTTGATACTCCTACCAATGAAGAGATTGTTAATGAAACTCCTAAAACAGAAACACCTAAAAAACGTGGTAGAAAACCATCAGAAAATCCTCTTCCTAAAAAGAGTTCACGTGAACTAACAATTGAACCACCAAAACGTGAACCCAAGGTTGAACCAAAAAAGGAAGATAAAAAGAAAGCTGAACCAGAAGTAATTGTAAGACCAACTCCTAAAAAGGCTAAGAACTTCACAAAAGAAGAAAAAGTATTATATAAGAAATTACAAGAAGCTTTTAATTATGTAGCCAATTATACTAATGTAATTGAAGAAAGAACAATGGATACTAAATTAATTCCTGATTTAACAATCGGAGAATTGCATGTAATTGAAATGGTTGATCAAAATAATAATAAGCCAATGACCTTAGTTGCGAAAAAAATGAAGGTTACGGTTGGTTCATTAACGATTGCGGTAAATCGTTTAGTTCAAAAAGGATATTTACTTAGAACAAGACACGAAATGGATCATCGTATTATTCTACTTAGTATTACGCCAAAAGGTAAAAAAGTGTTAAAAATTCATGATCAATTCCACGAAAATATTTTAGGTCTTGTCTTAGATAGTTTAACACTTAAACAAACTTTAACCGTTATGAATCAATTTGCAATGGTATTAGAAAACTATTACGATCCTAAAACAATCGTCCCCGCAAGCAAGAAGAAAGGAAGTAATTAATAATGATCGAAGAACTAAAGAATAATCGTAAAGTTCTTTTTGAAAAACTTGAAAACAACTCATTTGCTATTTTTCATTCAGGATATAATAAATTTAAAACAGCAGATGCAGTATATGACTTTGTTGTTAATAATAATTTTTATTATTTAACCGGTATTGACCAGGCAAATGTTGCCTTAATTATTGGAAAATTTAATAATGAATATTTAGAAAAATTATTTATTGAAGAAATTGATGCAGAAACAGCCCGTTGGTTAGGCGCAACCCTATCTGTCTCAGAAGCATCTGCAATTTCTGGAATTGATACCAAAAACATAGTTAATATAAATAGTTTTAATAATTATGTTTCATCTTTATTTCAGTCTAACCGTTATGGACTAGTTGAAGCATCAACAGTTTATCTTGATTTAGAACAACGAAATATTCCTCAATATACGACATTTGCCTTAGAATATGCGAAAGTATTAAGAGAAAAATATCCATCTGTTGTTATCCAAAATAGTTATAATTTAGTAGTTGAACAAAGAATGAGTAAAAATAGTGCTGAAATAGAACTAATTAAGAAAAGCATTGAAACAACTAAAAATGCAATTTATAATGTTATGAGTCATCATAATGAGTTATCCAATGAAAGTGTTGCTAATGCATATCATGATTTTACTATTATTAAGGAAGGAAAAAAACTTTCTTTTGGTGATATTATTGCCTCTGGTCATAATGCAACAATTCTTCATTATGAAGATAATAATAGTGATATTGAAGCAAATAGTCTTTTACTTATGGATGTAGGTTGCTATACAGATCATTACTCTAGTGATATCTCAAGAACATTTCCAGTAAGTGGTAAATTTACTCCTCGTCAAAAAGAAGTATATGAAGTTGTACTTGATGTAAATAAAAAATGTATTGCCTATGCAAAAGCAGGAATGACGTGGGCTGAACTAAATAACTATGCAAATAAACTACTAACAGAAGGTTTAAAGAAACTTGGTCTAATTAAAGAAGATAGTGAACTTAGAAAATATTATTTCCATTCAATTGGTCATTCACTTGGTCTTGATGTTCATGATCCTTCCATTGCTAGACTTGGTCTTGTTGAAGGAATGGTTATCACGATTGAACCAGGATTATATATTCCCGAAGAAAACATCGGAATTAGAATAGAAGATAATATCCAAATTACTAAAGGTGAAGCCATTCTTCTTTCTAAAGATATCATCAAAGAAGTAGATGATATAGAAGCATTTCTTGCGAAAGAATAATTCAAAATAATTGAAAAAAAATTCATAAAAAACATATAATAACAACCTAGTATAGTTTATATACTAGGTTTTTGCATAATAAAAAGTATTAACTATATTTTGTAGATAATAATATAAAGGGTGATTGTAAATGATAAAAAAAATAAAGTCTTTTTTTCATTATTTAGAAACGATCTCGTTTTCGCTTTTATCATCTAGTATTACGTTTTATTTATTATTTTTGATTTTACCCTTGATGAATTTAGTGGGAAATATTATCGGTCTTTTAGAAATAGAAACGATTAATTCTAATAATTATTTCTTTATAAATAATGCTTTTTCAATAATTATTTTTATTATTTCCATTATTATAATTTCTATTAGATTTATGAATGCCTTAACCATTTCTTCTGATATAATTTATCAAGATACACCACCTCGTAAAGGATATAAAAGAAAGATACTTTCATTCTTTTTAACGATAACTTTAGTTTTCTTACTTGTTATTGACGTTAGTTTTATCCTATTTGTCATCTATTTTATTAGAAATATTCTTAAAGCAAAATACTTATATTTATTACATCTCTTAATTATTTTTTTAACAACTAGCTTAATTAGTAGTATTATCTATAAATATATTATTCCCATTAAAATCAAACTTCGTCAAACTTTCATTATGAGTAGCTTTGTAAGTATAGTATGGTATGTTCTTTCCTTATTATATAGTATCATTATTGATTTGTTTAAACGTAATTCTTATATTAAACTATATGGGAATTATGCGCAAGCAATGTTACTCTTAATGTGGTTATATTTACTAGTAAATGTCTTTCTATTAGGTCTTGCAATAAATTATTATATTTCAAAAAAATAATGAGCATAAAAGTGCAAAAATTACATACACTATAATTGAACAAAGAGAGGTTATAAAATGTTTAAAAAGAAATTTATCTTTTCCCTTGGTTTGTTCACAATCTTTTTATCTATGTTCACTGTCACAACAAATGCTGCGGGTTGGGGATTTAGAAAAAATAGTCATCACATTACGCCCGAAATAGGGAAGTATCAAGAAATGATTGAAGGTACATCATCATATTATGTCGGTGATGAAAGTAAAAAAGAAGTAATATTGACCTTTGATGCCGGATATGATAATGGCGAACTTGATCGTATTTTAAATGTCTTAAAGGAAAAAGAAGTAACAGCTAGTTTCTTTATAACAGGAGATTTCGTTAAACGATTTCCTGATCTAACAATAAGACTTGCTAACGATGGTCATGTGATTTGTAATCACTCATATAGTCACCATAAAATACAGACTATGACCAAACAGGAATTAAGTGATGATTTAACAAAACTTGAAAATGCATATTATGATCTCACCAATCAGCGAATGGCAAAATATTTTAGACCACCTGAAGGAGAGTTTGACCGAGCTTCATTATTGAAAGTACAATCATTAGGATTTAAAACGGTCTTTTGGTCCATCGCATATCGAGATTGGGAAGAAAACCGACAATCTAGTAAAGATAAGGCCATCAAAAATATTGTAGATAATCTACATCCAGGTGCAATAATCCTTTTACATTCTGTGTCAAGGACAAATAGTGAGTCATTATGCGATATAATAGATGCCATTAAAGATAATGGTTATACCTTTAATACCGTTTTAAGTTTGCAGTGAATAATAAAAAACCCCATTTAATTGGGGTTTTTTATCTAAACTCGTTCATATGATTTATTTCCATTTGGCATATAAAACGATATCAGTTGGTTCAGATGTATTAAGAGTAGTAATCTTTTCTCCTGTCATTTCTGGATTATCATACCAACCATCAAATTCATATCCTTCACGGGTTGGTTCATAAATAGTTACTTTACCCATCATACTATCGCTATTGGGAATAGGAAGATTAGTAGTTTTATCAAAATCTTTCTCCCACGTTTCGTCTTCGGCTTTAGCATGTTTGATGACATATTCGGTTGGATTATTTGGATTATTGACACCGCGATCTAATTCATATGTAATAGTATAGCGATGTAAACGCCATTTAGCATAAATTGTAGTTGTCTTTTCGAATTTATAGGTAGCTAAATCTTCTATTTTAATCGTTAATAATTCATTAGCATACCATCCTTCAAAATCCCAACCATATCTACTTGTTTTAACTTTTGATGTATCAATGTATCCATCTTCATTTACGGACATTAGATCAATGGTTGATCCTCCGTTTGTAACAAATGAAACTGTCACGGGTTTTTGAAAGAAGAAGATAAGTAGTAAGATTAAAACAACAAATACCGCCAGACTAGACCATAGAACAACTTTACGTCTTTTTTTATTGGCATTATTTTGTTCATTGGTTACATTTGTATTTTCATTAGTCATAGTTTATACCCCCTATATAATAATAGTTTTAATTAATTCTTTTTAATTATACCACATTACAAGCAAAAAATCAACATTTGTGGTATAATCTTAATGAAAGAGTAGGTGCTAGTCATGCCAACAAATGTAATCAATAAAAATCAAGAAGTCTTACTAACAATTAAGAGATTAGGTATTAATGGAGAGGGAATTGGATATTATAAAAGACTAGCCGTTTTCATTCCATTTGCCATCCCTGGGGAAGAAGCTGTAGTTAGAATTACTGAAGTAACTGATAACTTTGCGAAAGCGAAAATTGTTAGAATTAAAGTTCCCTCAGAAGCTAGGATTGAACCTCTTTGCCCATATCATGAAACGTGTGGTGGTTGCCAACTTTTACATATTAATTATAAGGATCAAGGAAAACTTAAGAAAGAATTAGTTATGGAATCGTTTAATCGCTATTATAATGGTGAATTAAATGAAAAACTATTTAAAGATACTATTATTATGGATAATCCTTGGCACTATCGAAATAAGGCCAAACTTCCCGTTCGTTATGATGGAGAAAAACTTGTGACCGGTCTTTATGCTTTTGATAGTAATAAACTGGTGTATATCGAGAATTGCTTAGTTGAAAAAGAAGATATCAGAAAGACCGTTAAAGAAATTTGTTCATTTCTTACTAAATATCAAGTAATAGCTTATAATCCTAAATTAAAAGAAGGAATTCTTCGTCATCTTGTAGTTAGAAGTTCTGATTATACCAAAGAACTTCAAGTAACTTTAATTCTTTATAAATATGATCAACGAACCATTAATATTGCGAAAGAGTTAATTAAAATTGATAATGTCGTTAGTGTTTATGTTAGCATCAATGATGACCCTGATGCCATCGAAAACTTTGGTAGTGAAACGTTTAAAGTAGAAGGTAAAGATACTATTTGTGAAAAATTAGGCAAATATACATTTAATCTTCTACCAACTGCATTTTTCCAATTAAATCGTGTTCAAACGGAGAGATTATACACTTACATTGTTAATTGTGCTAAACTTAAAGGTAATGAAAATATTGTTGATGCCTTTTGTGGGGTAGGAACAATTGGCCTTTGGTTAAGTGAGTATGCCAAAGAAGTACGTGGTATCGATATTAATAAAGAAGGTATAAAAAATGCTATTCATAATACTCAAGAAAATGATGTAAGTAATGCTAGGTTTTATGCGGGCGATATCTTATCTTATTTGACTAAATGGCGTCGTGATGGATTTATCCCAGATGTCATAGTAGTTGATCCTCCAAGAGTAGGTCTTGATTTAAGATTGATAAATTATTTGCAACAATTCCCTGTAAAAAAAATCATTTACGTTTCTTGTAATCCTGCAACCCTTGCAAAAAATTGCAATCATCTTCAAAAGAAGTATCACATCCTTAGTATTCAACCATTTGATATGTTTCCTCAAACGTCTAATGTTGAGTGTGTAGTTTGTCTTGAAAGAAGATAGGATTAATTTGAGATTTTTCTGGTTCTAGCCTTAAAAATATGGTTAAATTTTGTAGAGAATATTCTGATGCTAAAATTGGCCAGACGCTGTCTGTCCAAATTTCATAGAGCCATAATTTGGAAATTTTAAGGATAAAATCTCAAGAACAAAGACTTTGACATATTAATAAAACAATTGAAAATGGTTGTTCAATAAATATTTTGCTTATTAAATTGAACAAAAGAAAGTTTCTAATTTTCCTACAAAACTTCCTAGTTCACAAAATTAATTAGTATTATAAACAATGAAAGATTATTATGTATTTAATTTTATTGAATTAAAAGAAGATGCTCTAATTAATAATATAACAAAGGTTCTTTGTAGATTGAGAAAGAAATTAATAAATAAATTAGTATCTAATGGTAAACTTAAATTGAAAGTTGCACAAAAATATATCAATTTATTTAATGAATAAAATAATAAAATGAGCATTATTACATATAATACTATTGATCATACTTTAGATTATTTAGGTGCTAAGGTTTTATAAGATAACATTGATTTTTTCTGTAAAAAGATTGAAAAAAAATAAAATTAATGTTATAATATTTATGCCTATAGGATATAGGTAAATCTTTTGTGGATCATACTCCGGAATCCTTCGGGACCGGGGTTTTTCTTTTACAAAATTAATTGGGGTAATATATGCATAAACATTATATGACAATTGATGAACAAGTTAATTTCTTGTTAATGATAAAATAAAGATAACCAATAAAGACAAAGTTAAAATTGATATGATGTCTCTAAAGTAGACAGTGAATAAAAAATGACTAGATAGAATCTGTTGGGGTTTATAAAAATCCTATAGATTTAGTTGGGGTCT
>JBJEEE010000033.1:0-3592 GCA_051872775.1 Bacilli bacterium | reverse complement strand
TAAATGAAGAAGGGGTACGATATTATTTTATTATTGGAAAAGAATCAACGGGTATACCTAAAGCGATTCTACGCGAACATTTAGATGATTGTATTAGACTTCCCATCAATGATAAAATTAGATCTCTTAATATTAGTAATGTTGCGGCAGTAGCTATATTTGAAGCATTGCGACAACAAGATTATAATGATTTATCTCGCTATGAGCCCGAAACTTTAAAAGGAAAAGATTGGTTGTTAAAAGATTAATAATTTAAATCTTTTTTCAAATAATAATATCGGGTGATGAAATGAATCGTAAGATAAACCTAGATAAGATTGCGGAAGAAAAATATATTATCAATAAACCTGAAGAGTTAAAATATCCGGAAGTAACGGTTATCAATGCGAACATTATGGATAATGAGTATTTCTATCGCCATCAAGAAATGTTTCGAACTGATTTAGATGAAACACCTTTATAAGAGTACTACAAAATTGTAGTACTTTTTTTGTGTCAAAGTTTGTTGTTTAGGCATATACATACAATATCTTAAGAATTTAGATAGGATGATTAAATGATAGATATTGTAGATAAGTTTAAGATTAAGGGAAAAGTGTTAAATGTAGTGCCATACGCTAATGGATTGGTTAATAAAACTTATTTAGTAGTTACTACAGATGATAAATACCTACTACAAAGGATTAACAATTATGTTTTTAAGGATCCACCTAAATTGATGGATAATATTGAAAAAGTTACAAATCATTTAAAGCATAAACATTGTCTAACCTTATCAATAATTAAAACAAAGGATCATAAATCGTATTATTACGATGAACATAATAAGGCTTTTTATCGCATTTATCAGTTCTTAGATGGCTTATATACGTTACCTGCTAATAGTTTTTCACAAATTTACTTAGAAATAGGAAAAGCCATTGGTTCGTTTCAATCTCATTTCTATGATTTTGATTGGCATAATCTTGTTGAAACAATACCTAATTTTCATAACACACCTCAAAGAATAAAAAAATTAGATGAAGCATTTAAGACATGTTCTAATATAAATCGACTAACTAAAAGTAAGAAAGTATATGAATACATTATGAAAAACACTAAAGAGGCTTCAATCATTCAAACAAAATATGAAAAAGGGTTAATACCAAAACGTATTACCCATAATGATACAAAACTTAATAATATATTATTTGATAAAGAACAAGAGATTGCGGTTTGTTTAATAGATTTGGATACGGTAATGCCGGGTATTGCCATCTTTGATTTTGGAGATGCCGTACGAGCCGCATGTTCAACTAAAGATGAAAATAGCAACGATTTTTTAGCGATTTCTTTAGATACAAAAAAAGTGATACAGTTGATGGCTGGATATTTAGGAAAGATGTATCAAACACTAAATAAAGTGGAAATAAATCTGTTAATCAATGCTATTGGTACGATAATTTTGGAGTGTTCTAGTCGTTTTTTAACTGATTATTTAGAAAATGATCTTTATTTTAAAGTATTATATGATGAGCATAATTTAATTAGAGCCACTAATCAAGTTTATTTACATATTGATTATATGAAAAAAAAGAAGTTTTTAAATGATATTACTAAACAAATGTTTAGAAGAATGATAGCTTATTACTAATGTTGTATTAATTAATAAGTACAGTTATTTGAAAAAAAAAAGAATTTATGATAAAATATACAAAAAGATAATCAGGAGGTATACGATGAAAAAGATATTTATGATTTTCAATATGTTGTTTATTCTTTTATTAACATCATGTTTTAATAATAATCCTATCATTGTACCAGGAGGAGAAATACCTACAAAACAGTTTGAAGTTGATACAATTATCAATGATAATATGGTTTTTGAAGAAAAAAGCAATCTTACAATTGAAGGAACGGCTGAAGCTAATGTAAGCATTAAACTTGAATTGATAAATAAGAACAATAAAATAATTACAGTTAAAGAAGTACTTACCGATGAGAATAACTTGAAATGGTCAATTAGTTTTGAAACACCTAAAGGAAGTTTTGATAAATATCAAATAAAAATTAGTGATTCATATGGTAAATTCTCTAAAAAATATGAAAACATTAAATTTGGTCACGTCTATATGTTTGTTGGAGATGGCTATTTAGCAACATCAATAACGGATAATCAAGATGAGTCATATTCTGAATTTCTTAAGGGACTTAAAGCAAATGATAATATTGTATTTATAGCTAATAACCTTGATGAAGCTAAATATTTAAATAGCGATGAAGATTATGAATCTTTAAATGAACTAATTGCTCGCTTTGGTAGTGAAATCTATAATGCAAATCATCTACCAACAGGTGTGTATATCTCTTGCTTTGAAAATACTTATTTACATGAATGGTTGTTTAAAGATACAATTGACAATCATACGTTAATTGAATCTTTTTTGAAAAGTAATAATAGTTATGTTGACAATCCTCAGTCTATTGGTGATATGTGTTATCTTGGTGAACATATAATAAGAAGATTAAAGGGTATTTCTTTTAGTAATATTATCTGGTCACAAGGGCAACAAGAAATAGATAGTTTTATGGATAAAAATTATGTTAGTAATTATTTTCAAATGCTTTATGCTTTATTTTCTAGTTGGCGTGATTTCTTTGGTTCATTAGAAATCTCATTATTACAGTATGCTAACGATAATAGTGAATATGTAATAAATTTAAGAAAAGTACAAGAAACGGTTGCGGATTATTATAAGTTTATTAATATTATTCCAACCTTTGATTTAAGTGATAATTTTGAAACTAATCAATTTAAACTAGATTATGTTAAATTATCTAAACGCATTAAAGATGTAATTAAGGATTATAAACTTGTTTCAAAATATGATAATTTAGTTTTAGAACTTGACGCTGAGAAAGAAGTAGTAACAGAAATTCAAATCGAGTTTAATAATACAGACCGTATTTTTGTTGAGCTTAATGATAATTTGAATATAATTAATTTTTTTAAGGTATATTACCAAGATGATAATGGTGATTATGTTTTACTTGATATTACGCCAATGATAAAAGATAATTTTATAATTATCAGTTTAGTTTATACGGAAGAAGTAGTCGATGATGAAAATAATATTACAATAATTGAACATGTTTATGATAAAAGTCGAATAAGAATAGAATATGGGTATGAATGTAATTTGGCAAAAGCAAATTTGTTCAATGAAAGTGGAATTCCATTATTACCATTTTCAATTGATATTGACTAATAGAGGTGAATGATGAAACGACATAATGCAAGAATAATTGGGGTTATGACAATTTTTAATTTAGATATGAATAACGAACTAAACATTGATGAAGTAAGTGATCAAGTAGCGGTGAAAGAATTGTTCTTTACTAAGATGGATGAAATAAAAGATTTAGTTCTTGATGATGAATATAGTGTCGAAATTGACCAAAGTTTTTTAAATGACTTATTAAACTTTGTTGTAGAAAATTATTTACATATTTATAAAATCATCTCTTCATCTCTTCAAAATTGGACTATTGAACGTATTTCTTATGTTGATAGAGCTATAATGATTTGTGCATGTGCTGAAATGATGATGGG
>JBJEEE010000032.1:0-15227 GCA_051872775.1 Bacilli bacterium | reverse complement strand
CAGTTGAAGAGTTAGGATAAATGGTTATTAAAATAGGTTCCATCTCATTTTTTTGGGCATTCGGAACAAGCCATTCAATCTTATATCCTGGATTATCTTTAACAAAGTAATCATCCTTTCCAAATCTTAACTTGACTTGTTCATCTTCTTTAAAAAAATCAGATAGATTTGTTCCAAGGGCATTAACAATGTCTTCCAGTGTTGATAGTGAAGGTTCTACTAAATCATTTTCTAATTGAGAAATATAACCTTTGGTAAGTTCCGTTCGATTAGCAAGTTCTTCTTGGGTTAGATTATAAAGTGTTCTTAAATTTTTGATTTTTTTACCAATTTCCATGCTATACCACCCCATTTCATGTTTACGAATTTTAATTTATTTGTTTAGTAATTCTAAACAAAAACAACATATATATTATATATATTTGTTAGTATTTTTGCAAATAATATGTTCTTTTTTATCTTTTTAAAAAACTTATTTGTATATAATAACATAATAAAAAGGAATGGGATCACCATTCCTTGCTTTGCAATAGTATAAATAACTATAAAATTTTGTTTTTACTTTTATTTCATGTTGTACTTATTATCAAAATACAAGTACATTTGTTTGTTTTCCATGATCTTCAATTGTTATAAAACCAAAACTACCTGATCCACCATTTGCTTTAAGCACATAGATAAAGCCAGGATTTTGTTTTGTTCCTATCAAGGCATTTGCAGCTGTTGTACCAATTTTGGCAGTTAGATCTTCGGCACTTCCTATTTTTAATACTACATCTAAAGTATGGAAAAAATCTGATGTATCTTCTTTTGAAAGATTATTTAATGTAAGATATTTTGGGGTTACATTATAGTTCAATCCCTCTTGTTTTTCAATACTTACAACAGATGTTACATACAATGCATCAGGAACTTTTTCCTTTAGCATTTTAAATGGGAAACCTTTCATATCATTTTTGAATGGCGTTAAATCTAATTTAACCGTTACGTTTAAATCGGCATTCCCCGTTTCTGAATTGATTTGGGTAAAAGCTATTTGTAAAATACATATGGATATTTCTTTATTTGCAATAGTAATGCTCCCACCTGTTTGTTGATTAAAGACAATCTCTGCAAGTGCACCGGTTTGTTGTTCCGTTAAAAATACATATTTTGATGTCGATCCAGCTAACGCAAGCGCTGTAAAATCAATTGAATATCCTTTATATCCTTTATCTTTTTCATAATTAATAATACTACCTATTTGACTATCCATTTGCGCTTTTAGTTCAGCAAAATCATCATCTTGATATATAAGAGGGAAAGTATCAGTTTCATTAATTGGTTGGCTTAAAGTTTTTAACTGTCCCATTGTACGGAATAAGTCTACACCTAGTTTTACTCTTGCGGCAATGTATACACCAATCAATGCTACCGCAGCGATTCCTATTATAACAATAATACTAATAATAAGTTTCTTGATTATTTTCATAAATTTCACCTATTTCTTTTTAAACAATGCTATTATATCGGCAAATTTCTTTTTCTTGATAACAAACCAAAATAAAGAAAATCCACCAAGTCCAACTATCACAGTTCCGCCAACTACAATTCCGGCAATGGCACCGCCCGAAAGTCCTGTTGTTAGTTTTTGTTCTCCCTTAGAAGAAATATCACTATAAACTGCAGTTATAGTAGCATTTTCGGTTGCACTAAACGAATATGTTTCATCTTCACTTGCTATAGTTTGACCATTATCAAAACTCCATCCTTTGAATTCCTTACCTTCAGGTGCTGTGTCAGCAACAACAGTTACAACACTATTTTTATTTACGTTTGTTGTCGTTTCGTTATTGATTTTTCCCCCTACTACAACTATTGTTATTGTATTTTCAAGGGCATCGACTGGTAAAGTTTCTTTATAGCCACAAACTGAACACTCACGTTCTTTTTCACCCATAATACTTTCTTGTGGTTGGATGGTAATGTTCCATTCTCCAAAACTATGAGGTTCTACATTCATTTTTTCATTACAGCTTTCGCATTTATGCCAATGATTATCTTCATCTGAAAGCCAGGTTTCTTCTGCCACATGAGTTGTGTGTCCAAGGGCGCTAGTTATAATATATTTACATATTGTACACATTACAGGATCAGTTTGTGTTGGCTCTGCACGATCAGGTATATGTGGTTCTACATTCATTTTTTCACCACATGTACATTCATGCCAATGCTTAGTTCCATCTGATTTCCAGGTTTCTTCCGTTGCGTCATGTAATTCATAATTAGATTCGATTACCACATTTGAAGTTGATACTTCAAAATTGGTGTTTTTATTATTTTCATTTGTAATTATACCTAATCCTGTTATTGTCCAATTTTTAAAATGATATCCTTCCGCCGCATCAAGTGCGGTTAATGAAATGATTTCACCATCTTTTTTATAGTATTCATCTTTGTTTGTCCCTTGTATGATTGTTACCTTTGTGTAAATTTCCAATGTTTTAGTCGCATACTTTTCGATATCCCCATTTGATATCGCTTTAATAATTAGTGTTGAAGCAGTCTCGTTTGCATCCACTTTAAGAACGCCATCATTTGAAATGCTTGTGCCCACTGATCCACCTTCTACACTCCATGTTACCGTTTTATCAAAAGCGCCAGTACCTGTAACTATTGCTTTAAAGGTATAGGAACCATCCCTAATCACAGTAGTACTACCACTTTCAAAATCAATTTGAACCTCTGTTACTTCAACCGGAATGGATGTGTCTTGCACAACCGTAGTAAATCTACGCAAAGTAGAGCCACCAAGAGATGTTGCTCCAGACATTCCTATTAATTGTCCATTAAGGCTAAACGTAGACCAGTATGTATCATACATTTCTTCATATACATAAGGACTAACAGCTTTAAATTCTATCTCAATTGCATATTCATGATTAGCAATAAACTTACTGTCTTTTGGATATTGCCCACTATCAGTATTCAAAGCATTATCTGTCAAATCAAATACACGCCATAATGAAACGGTATATTTTGAATCATCAAGTGATGTAAACAAAAGATCATTTGCCGATAACTGATCGGTGATTGTATTAGGGGTCATTGTAGCTTGACTCACTCTTATATACTTGCCAGCTGGAATAATAGTACCTTTTTCTGACTCAGCTTTACACACTGAGCAATGCTTATCTCCTGTATATCCATCATTATTAAAAGTTGCTTCAATATATCCTGTTACCTCTCCCTTTGTGTCGTGTGATGTTTCATTACCATGGACTGAGCATTCAGCATCTTTACATGGATTCCAGTGATTGAAATCATCATATTCCCATATTGAAGTATCAAAATCATGCTCCGTAACAACAAATTTAACTGTAGCTGTTACTTCGATAGTATCTACACCATATTTTAAATACTCAGGGGTTCCTTTAAACTTAATTGTAGCAAGATAAATACCTACAGGTAGGTCTATTTGAGGTCTAATATACCAATTTGTCATTGTACCTCCTGCATTGATATGTGCAGGTACGCTATCAATTCCTAGGTAAAAATAATCACTTGCATTTTCTCCTTCTAGTGTTACGGAAACTCCATTACAAAATATTTTCCCTGTTCCGGTATTGTGAACAGCGACATAAACTCCTTTTTGTGAACTATAACCTACTCTAACCATACCAAAATCGATGTCATCAATTGTTGCGCTATAAGTCGGAGCGCTGACTGCACCGATGTTTACCGTTATTTCCTTCCCATATCCAAATTTGTCTCTTACTCTAACTGTAATTTCCGTTGCATCACTTATGCCTCTTAAATTAGGGTTTACGTATATAGTATTTTCGGAAGTTATTCCCACACCACGAATATTTCCATCTGCTGAACTTACGATTGAGAAAGTATATTCGCCACTTCCTCCGCTTGCAGAAAGAGCAATTGAAGAAATGACAGGATCGCCACCATAGATGGAAGCAGGCACATCATAGCTATCGCTATCCTCAAAAGTAAGAGGAGTATCCATTACGCCATAAGAATATTTTTGATATCCAGCAACTTCACCACATTCAAAGGCATGAACAATGCATTCATCATTTTCAAAATATTGTTCATTTGTTAAAACTTTAGTCCATGAAGTAATTTTTTCATTATCATTTGCCACTAAAGGAAAAGCTGTCAATGATGTTCCTGTGCTACCTGGACATACTGACGTGATATTAGCCTTTTTTCCTATTGAACAATTATTATACATTGAAGATGTGTAAATATCACACCAGCTATTATTAGGTTTATCTGTTCCTGTATATTCCATTAATATATTAACTGTACCATTTAATAATACATTACCCTTAGCACAAATACCATAAGTCATATAGGAATTGTCACATTTTAGATCAATATTAAGGGTTGCACTTTCATCAACAGTTACGTTACCTGAAGCAGTTGCTGAATTATTCATATAAATTGCAGAAGTACTGCCATTATTTTTCGCAACCTCTCCATAAACTTTAAGTGTTACGGAACAACTTTCTTCAAATGATAAATTACCGTTGTTATAACTACTACTACTTCCATCTATGTATATACCATACATATTTACTTGTTCGGATGCCGTTTTTTTAAAGTCTATGATAAGAGAGCCACTTCCTTTAAAAGCCAAATTAGAAATATTGTATGCACTTATTGCTTTATGTCCATATGGAGCTGTAACTGTAATTTTATTCTCTCCCACAAGAACGATGTCTACTGAACCATTATCAATACCACCTATTGATATTTCTTCACCATCATAGTTATTAAGGGTTAACTTACATTTTCCCATATCATTATCCCATTGCCATCCACTACCTGTTTTACTTGGCATACTACAATTAACTTGTAAATATGGATTAGCTGAATCTGCATGTACCTCATTGGTTAAATTTACCATTAATATAGCTAAATTAACAATAATTATTAACCCAATTATTACGTATTTTAATATTTTTTTATGCATTTTTTTCTCCAAAATTATTTAATATTTTTATAAAAATTATTTATTTTTTGTTTATGTAAAAGCGATTAAAGAAAATAATTCATTAATCGCTTTTAAACTATTACATTTATTATGCTTCCAAAATACTGAATGTTGTAAGGATAGCTTTATCTACCCATTCCATTCCTGTTTCACCTTTTTCAAGAAGTTGAGCCACTAATTGGTATGATCCAACTTGAGATGGACCTTGGATGTAACCTTCTTCAGAAATTGTACTTGTAACTAATACATTCGATTTTAAATCCGTCCAAACAAATTGAATTGTCCCCATCTTCAATAAAGTGAAAAGATCTTCACCATTTTCTGTTAAAATATTAATTTCTTTATAAATATTAACAGATACTGCTTCCCCATCGTATTGTTTATCAAGTTTACCATAAAATTCATATACTTCAGTAGGGGCAACAACTTCTTCATATTCTTTATAGATAAAGATAGGATATGTAGGACGCGTTTCGTTTAGAGTGTTTGCGGTAAACAAATATCGATCCGTTTCTGCATCATAAACTAAATGAAGAGTTCCATGACAATATGGATTATGTACATTAACACTATAATCTTCATTGAAAGTAATGGTTAAAGCATAGTCAGCACTAACGCCTGTGCTATATTCAATTAATCCATTATCCCATAATATTAATTTACCAATACGATTTAAACCATGACCAGTACGCATACCATAAAGCGTTAAGTCGCCTTCCGTTTTACCGATATCATAAGGTCTAAATACATATTCGTAATTATTTCCAAGAGAGATTACCCCATTTTCATTTGGAACAACTTGAATAGCTTCAAGTTCAGCTCCAGTAGTCATTGGTGTTGGCATTACATAATATGAATTGTCAACTTTCGCAACAAAAGTAAAGTCTGCATATTCACTTAAACTAGCTTCATCGGTTATTAAAGCAAAAGTTTGTTCGGTAATAGTTCTATGGATAGTTAGCATATCAACTTTGTTTTCACCTTCTACTTTATAAACCACAAAATCATATTCACCCACAACAGCTGGAGATGGATAATGAGATGCTGTAGAATCCCAAGTACTATCTCTTGCTACATCTATTACTTCTGATGTAGTACGATCACGCCATTCATAAAATAAGCCTAAATCTTCGATATCACAAGTTTCACCATTATATGTAAATTCACTCTTAAATACATAAGCTGCACGACCACCATTGTATCGAGATGATGATTCATTTGAACCTGCATAAGCAAGTAAATCGGCACTAATTTCTGATGATACAACATTTACTTCTAAGGTTGCTTGAATGGATGAATCTTTTAAATAAGTATAAGTAATTGTATATGTTCCTACTTGATTAAAATCAAGTCCACCTAAATCAATAGTATAGTCTTCATTTAAAGTAAGATAGATGTTTTCATCTACAGTTACCCCATATACTAATACATATTCTGGATTTGGCACAAATTCATCACCAATAGTGTATGTTGCTTCACCTTCAGTAAATCCAGCATTAGCTGCATCAAGAATTAGCGATGTTACTTTTGCTTCAAATCTTGCAAAAACATATTGATCTTCATCACCAATAGTGAAGGTATAACTACTTTCAGAAGAAATTAATACTTCTATATCGGTTGCGGTAAACCAACCTACAAATTCACTTGTTTCCTCTGCTACAGCTACTAAAGTTACGTTTGAACCTGTCTTTAAATCAGCGTTATAACCATTTTCTGCTTGTTCTACATCATTATAATAGATTTTACCATGACCAATTACCGTTGCTTGAAAGTATACAGTCTTCTCTACTACTTCAATTACTAAGGTTGCTTGAAGGGATGAATCTTTTAAATAAGTATAAGTAATTGTATATGTTCCTGCTTGATTAAAATCAAGTCCACCTAAATCAATAGTATAGTCTTCATTTAAAGTAAGATAGATGTTTTCATCTACAGTTACCCCATATACTAATACATATTCTGGATTTGGTACAAATTCATCACCAATAGTATATGTTGCTTCACCTTCAGTAAAGCCTGCATTAGCTGCATCAAGAATTAGCGATGTTATTTTTGCTTCAAATACAGCATAGATAGTATATGAACTTTCTTCCATAACGTGTTCAAATGTTGTCTCAGTTGATATTGGTGTATCTTTTAATACTAAATATGTTGGAGTTGAATCATCTACTTCAAACCATCCTAAGAAGCGGTATTGATCACTTCTTACATTTGCTTTTAAAGTGATTGTTGTTCCTTTTGGTAGTGATACAGAATAACTAGTATTTTCATTAATTGTATATTCAGTACCTACTACTTCTACATATCCGCCACTTCCTTGTTGATTAGCAGTAAAGTTATAGGTTGGAACCTCTTCAAATACGGCATAGACCATATAATTGCATTCTTTCGTTACATATTCATATGTTAAATTAGTTGATACAGGTGTATCTTTTAATATTACTTGACCTGACTCAGCTATATCTACTTCATACCAACCTACAAATCTGTATCCATCAAATGCTTCTGCAGTTAAAGTCATTACTTCATTAGCAGGAACGCTCATACTTATAGATTGTGTATCACTAATAGCTAAAAAACTTAATGAACCACCTATTCCTTGATGTACAATTGCAACGAAATCATATTTCTTAGCTTCAATAATGATAGTAATCTTTTTTTCAAAGTTTTCTTCCCAACGATATTTATATGTTACAGTGTATTCACCAGGTATTTCACAATCTAAATCACTATAATCAATTAAATAATCATAATCAAAAGAAAGGGGATATTCAAAACCATCCACTACTTTAACAACTTGAGCTTGGAATAATAATTCAACTACATTAGTACCAACTTCAAATACATTTACTTCTTCAAAAACGACAGGATTATCAATTGTTCCAAAGCCAAAACCATCAATTTTACGTACAAAATAAGGTGTTAATGTAACATCTTCAGATCGCATAACAAAATCAAATGTTTCTTCTTTTGATAGTGGTTCTGACTCACTCATACTAGGAGAACCATATTGATCGTACCATCCAAGGAATATATATTGAGCATCACAACTATCACATGATATCGTGTAGGTTTGACCTTCTTCAACTGATAAAGTACGGGTACTATCTTCATTAATTCTATCAACAATTTGACCGGTTTCTTTATTTGTTACTTCTACAGATCCAGGATAAGAAACTGATATTTTAAGATTAAACTTTTTCGTTTCTTCTTGTTTTGCGACAACAAAATATGAGAAGCCACTTGTTTCAAAAACTAAATTACCATTTATATAAGTTGGAGTTATTGTTTCTACTCCTTCACTTTTAACATGATAGATAACAACATTAGTTCCATCTTCAAATGGAGAAGGAATGGAAAGTTTTACTTTTTCATTTGGTTGGACTTCTTTTCCATCTTTTTCCACAAAAATATCATAAATAAAGATTTCTTGATTTTCATCATAGTTTTGATTTGCAATTTTTTCAATTACATCGTTCCATTCAGATGATGATTGATTAATAACATTTGATACTAAAGTTGATCCTTGTTCGAATGATCCTCCTTCAACAACAAATCCTAATTCATTTTGTATTTTTTCTAGTATAGGGTTTTTTGAACCATAGCATGAAATCATTACAAAACACATTACAATACCAATAAATAAACTTGATAATAATTTAAATGTTTTTTTCATTATTTTTCCCTTTCGTTTTACATTTATTCTTCTGTGATTTCCGTTATATTTAACCATTTACTCATATTTGATGAACCATTGTTGCAATGTATTACAAGATAGTAAACAATTTGTTCACCATTTATGCCAGTAAGTGATTCTGCCGAAACTCGATTGCCACTTTCATCGTAAACTGTTAAGGTTGCATCTACACCTGATTGAAGATCGATCATATAATTTTTACCATCACTAATTGTTAATGTATAATGGTATGAAGTTGATGCTTCCCAAATTTGTTCAAATCCATTAGTTGCAATTTTTTCGGTAATATCAATAACTGTTTTAGTATAGCCACAATTATCACACACACCTTTATAGTTGAATGTATGATTGTTTTCTTTTAATTCGGTTATTCTTCCTGTCGCAACGGTTGTTCCACCTTCAGAAAGAGTAAATTCAACATCATTTACTAAAGTAATTCCTTCTTCAAACATTATTGTTACGGTTTGGGTTTCACCTGGCATCATCATTTCAACATCAGATGCTAGATTTACTACCGAACTTATATTTTTACCCGCAAAAACAAATGTTGGCTTATATCCGGAAAAAATCGGTGAATGGCGTCCTCCCTCATCTTTAGTATATAGATAAATCTCAGCTTCAATAGCAACATATTTTTCTAATGTTTGAGGTGTAGCAATAATTTGTCCCTCAGAAATTTCACTATAAGTTACTTCACTACCAAGCTCAATAATGACTCTTTCACCTTTAGTGGCACTATTACATTCCGTTTCATCTTCTAAAAATACACCAATAATAGAAACTAAACCATCAATACCAGAAATTTCATATTGTAGATCTTTAGAGATTGTTCCTTTTGTAATAACCCCTGCTATTAATAGTCGTGAATTAATATTATATTTATTGTCAATCATCATAAAAAAGTTGGATTGATCTTTTACTAAGATTGTCATCTCACTAGGTAGAACGCTCATATCAAATAGATAGTTGTTGTTGTCAAGTACTGCTTCGCTGCTAGTAAATTGATGTCTACCAATTTCAACGAGTGAATTAGATACAATTAAGTTCACATTATCTTCTAAAACAATATCACTTGTGAATTGATAAATTGAGATGCTTGATTGATTTTCATCATAGTCTCTTTCAATTACACCAGAAATTGTAACTTCTTCATTAATCACTTTTTTCGTAATCACGATTTGTACACAAAGTTCATTATATGTATAATGTGATGTTTGATCAACATAAGCTATTAAAGTATATGATTTATAAGTTTCACCATCTTCATTAAAACTATTAGCATTAACGGGGGCATTACTCATTAATTCATCTGTTTCATCATACCATTCAAAAACAACAGTTCCTTCTGAATTTGTTTGAATATCTGATGGATTGATATTGAACGCTAAGCCATCATACGCTTTAGTTAAATTGACACCTTCATTTAATGAAATAGTGGTATCAATTAGATTGATTGTAATATTTTTTTCAATACTGCATGATTCCCATTCATCAGTTTTTTCAACCGTTACTTTAACTTTGTATACTCCAGGTTCTACTGGTGGAGTCATCATTTCTACATCATTATAATAGTATTGAATAATGATGGTACCATCTCCATTAGTTAAAATATCATTTTCATCAATAATAAATGGTTCGCCATCATATGTTTTTTCAAGTACGGAAGTTATTTCAACACTATTTTCTTTTGTTTCTAATTGAGGTATTACGGTTGTCTCCATTATATAGTGGCATATAGTACACTCTTTATGTTTTGACCCATCACTACTATAGGTTGGTTCTTCATCGATAATCCAATCACTAATTGTATGTTCTTCTTGATCTTTTTTTACATCATGTTCACAAGTAGCTTCAAAATAGTGATAGTTTTCATCATAACTTATGGTATCACTAAAAGTATGAGTATGTTCAAGCACAGGAACATCTTCTTTTTTAGAATAATTACATACTTTACATGTATATGTAATTTCCCCTTTTTCTGTTTCCGTTGCTTCTTTTGTTATTACGCCTTCATTCCAAATATGAAGAGCCTTGTCTGCTTTTTCATCTGTGTGTTTACATGTTGCATTATGATAATGATATTCACTATCCATACTCCATTTTGTTTCAAAAGTATGTTCATGTTTACTGAGTGAAACAGGAACAATGATTGCTGTTGCAACCGCCGAAACAATGCAAACACCAATAATGACGCTTGCTATTTTATGACTAATAATCCAAGTACCAAGTTTTTCAAAAAATTGTTTCATGTGGTCTTCCTTTCTTTTAAATAGTATCAAGTACATCTACAATATAGTCTGTACTTACTGATTCATAAAAAAAAGCATCAATTAATTTTTCTTCCTTAATTCTTTTTATTTGGTCAGCAATTTGAGGATCAGACACATTATCACATAATAAACAAATTTTGATTTCATTATTATGTTCTTTTAGTGTTTCAATTAATGCTTTTCTTTTTTCAAATAAACAGTTGTTCGATCTCGTTACATCCATAACCAATATGTTTGCAAAGTAAATATCGCAACATTTAGAAACATCTTCTGCTTTGTTAGATGGGGAAATATTAACTACAAACCCAGATTTTTTTAATGCAACAAATACTGCTTCGGATACAAGAGAATTACAAATTGATAAAACGACTCTTTTCATTACATATGCTTTCTCCTTTTTTTTGCTTAACGCTTTTTTTTGCAGAAAAATTATACCATACAGCTTTTTTTTAAGGAAGTTACATTTGTAACGTTTTACCAGTTTTTTTAAAATGTTACAAAAAAAGACTGTGGACAAATCTGAAATAAACCTTATTTCAGTCTTACTGTCAACAGTCTTTTTTATTCATTTTATTTAGTTTATATTAAAATTCATCATCAGTACGATCAAGAATTACTAGGCCGGTCTCTCTTGCTCTTACGGCAAGTTGTGTGCGGGATCTAAAACCTGTCTTTTCAAGCATATTTGTAATATGATTACGTACAACATTAGGAGAAATGCCAAATTTTTCCGCAATCTCTTGATTACTATAGCCTCCCGTCATTTCCCTTAAGATTTCTAATTCCCGATCCGTAAATTCACTACTTGTGGCAAGACCAATTTTAACTGGTTGAACTTTATCTGGAAAGACTTTTTCACCATTCATTACTCGGTCCATCACCGATATTATATGTTCTTGACTTGTTTCTTTATACCATAAGGCTTCAACTCCAATTTGTTTAGCTCGTTTGATATATGAACACTCAGGCATAGAAGTTACGATAATGATTTTGATATTAGGGTATTTCTTCTTGACTAACTCTGATGCATCTAGACCACTCGCACCATCTTGGGTTATAACATCCATTAAGATTAAGTCGATGTGACAACTTAGACAATAAACTTCCACAAAAGCAGCACTAGAAATAGATGCAACAAGTTCATAATTTGAAGATGTATTGATAAATTGTTCAAATAGTTGCTTAGGCATTTGTTGATCTTCAACTACCATTACAGCATATTTCTTATTCATGTTTTTTTACTCCTTTGGGCATTTTTATAATTAGCTTAAATTGAGGAAAACTTTCAATTACCATATTTCCTCCTAATCTTTCTACTAATAATCTTAAAGATGATAGACCTCCCCCTTCGGTTATTTCTTGTTTTGGTAATTCACCATTATTAGTAAAATTTGCCGTTACATAATTGGGTGTTTCTTCGAATTTAATGGTTAATTGATTACCTAATGCATGCTTGACCGTATTAGTCATACACTCTAAAGTAGCCACAATCATCACTTTTTTGCAATTATTATCTTGAGGAAAAATTCCTATAATATTAAGTGTAACACCTATAGCTTTAGCCGCTTTATGTAATTCATCTAAACTGTTTTCTGGCTTGTCTTTTATTAATCCGAAAGTATCAATTGACCATTTCCACGTTGTTAACAAACTTTGTTTATCTTGAAGACTATCGATTATGGAAAGTTGACGTCTTGTCATTAACAAAAGTTTACCCATATCATCATGAATGTGAATTTTAGTTGATAGCAACTCTTTTTCTTTCGTATATTCATCAATTTTTTCCCCATATAAACGTAAGCGTTTATTCATTTGTGATAGTTCGTTGTTTTTTGCTTCTAAATCTATCATTAATAAGTACTTTTCCGTAACATCAACCGCTATAATTTCATAGAAATATTCATTTTGATCAAAATAATTATACTTTTCAAAACTAATAACACGCCCGGAATGATATCTAATGATTGGGTGTGTTCCTTTTTGAATTACTTCACATTCTTCCTTTACCTTTCCATTAGAAATAGTTTCCCAAAATTTAAGTCCGTTTAATAAATTTTCATTAATGCTTTCTTGACATATTTTATTCATTAAATTATTTACTATTTTAGGTAATCCATATCGATCATAAATACAAACACCAACAGGTAGATAATCAATACTTTCTTTGGTTGATGTTGGGGTAAGATGCTTATCTGTCCATATGCGTAGTACAATTAAACCTGAAATGGATATAAATGCAAATACAATTATTAAGATTATCACTGACCAAAGTGGTATTTTATGAAGCCATTTTAATTCGTTTGCAATGGGTAAAGCACTGAGATTTGATTCGCAAACTTCCATTAAGAATAAAAGAATAATAAAATTAAATACTAAAACAAAGATACAAAGAAAAACATATCTTTTTTTAGTGCCAAATCTAATACATAAGGTTAAATTAACAATCGCAATGATTAATAGTAAGAGCAATAATACCGCAATTATTATTTGACATAAAAGAGGAGATTTAGCAAAAGTCATTATTGGTTACCTCCTAATTCAAAAGTTATTGTAGTATATGTAGTACTATCTTGTATATTAATCTTTAATTTACCATTATTAGTATTTATTTCTTCTCGTAATCTTGATTCTAAAATATAATTATTGATATCATCACCAATAAGACGAAGTTCAATCTGGTTGTTTGTAACTCTTAATCTAATTATACATGATGTCATTGTTGGAATGGCAGATTCAAGCCAAGTTTCATAAAAATCAAATAAACATATAATTAGTTGGTTTGGAATAAGAGCATTCCCACTTGTGATAAACGAAACATCGATATTACATAGTGATACATAATCTAATGATTCTTTAATAGAATAAACTAATTCATTTGAATCAAGTTGATTGTTATTTTCCATTAGAATCGTTAAATTGCTTTTTCTTTTAATAAAAGCAACCATTACACAAGCTAGGTGCATATTATGTTCAAAACTATTATTATTTATATCAATATCATTTAGTAATGATTTAACTAAATTTATTTTAGGTTCAATTAATTCCGCAATTTTATCATAAATTCTATTTTTAGCATCAATGATAGCAATTCGCTCTTTTAGTTCATTTTCTGCAACAATTAAATCATTTTCTTCCGATAAGTTTTCATTTATTTCTTGGAGTTGATTATGAAGATTATTGATTTCAGTTAAATCTTCCAACCAAAAAGAATATCCTCCTCTTATTTTTTTGCTAGATACGCGCATATTTGGATTGATAAATACTGGTTCTAAAATGGCTTTTTGCATTTCTGTTTTATCAAGAGGCAAAGCATTTTCTGATTGATATACAATCGTATACTTCTCATCAGTAATAAATGCTGATAATTTTGATAAATTAAAATATGATTCATAGTTATCATTTGAAGGAATGATACCTATCCAAATACAACTTTCTAAAACAGATATACAGACCACCGACATTGTTTCTGGTTGCTTAAAAAATATCGAATCAGTTGCAAAACATAGATATGCAAAGCTTCCTCCTATCATTAAACAAGTAAGGGGAAACCATACTTTTTTTCGACATGACGAAACACTACACTTGACAATTAAAACACCAATACTTGCAAGAGTTATTACGCAAATCCAAATGATGGCTAGATAGTACACAATTTCATGTCGATAAGAATATCCTAACATACCTCTACCTGAGAAAGAAAAGGCTAGTTCATGCCACTCATTAGTTAAAATTAGACTAAGAATGATTATTGCGGGGAGATATATTAAATAACCTAAATGTTTGTATTTATGCTCTTTTTGGTTAAGACTTAATGCGAAAATAAACAAAGTAGGGGGAACTAAACACTGTGGTACGTAATACAAATACCATAAAAAATGTGACATAAAGGTATCTGTTACGGTTAGTTTATATTTAATAAATCTAATTACAAGCCAAAATAGTAATAATCCCACAATGAAAAATAAGTTTTTGCGCATATTATTTTGAACGATACGATGTTTGATAGAAATAGCCCAAACAATAATTAATGAAAATAATAAGGTGTTAGAAAGTAAAAAAATAGTCATTCTAACATAAGTACTAAGTAAGTCATCGATACCTTGTAATACTTCCGCAAGCAAAAAAACGCACAAAAATAGTGCATAAATTATAAGTTTTTTTTGCTTTCTACTTGCCTTATGTTTCATCACTTGTTTTCTCCATTTCCTTTGCCTTATTCGTATAATAAAGTTAGAAATTAACTTTATTATATAAATATCTCTATTTA